>NZ_OBMJ01000001.1:2543611-2852222 GCF_900199205.1 Streptomyces sp. 1331.2
GCGATTCCGCCCTCTGCCGGTCGGCCGCCCTCTGCGCCGACGCGCAGCAGTCTAGGGCCCGTCTTCAAACCCCCGTCGTTCGCCCGGAGGGCGGGCGGGGCGGCGTTGGGGTGCGTGCATCGCAAGGCGGAGGAGGGAGCCCAATGCAGCGCATTGGCGACCGACGACAACGCGGCGAGGTGCGTGCCCCGGGGCCGGCCCGCAGGCGGGGGTTTGAAGACGGGCCCTAGGGGTTTCGGGGGCTCCCCCTTGGGGCTGCTGTTCGGTACCGCGCCGTGTGACCGGGTGTGACCGGGGCCCCTCTCCCCTCCTCGCCACGGACGTGCCATGATGTCCGCGTCCGACGGCATGCGCCGCGGGCCCCACAACTCCATATCGGCCGCTCGAACCCGCGCGGGAGAGCTCGGAGTGCCGCCCAGGCGGCACAGCCGGCGCCGAAGGAGCAAGTCCTCCCCGGAATCTCTCAGGCCCCCTTACCGCACGGGTTAGGCACATCTGGAAAGCGGCGCACGACCGTGTCGCGCGCCCACCCACGGTGCAAGCCGCCCTGCCGTCCCCGATGCTGGAAGCAGCTGCGGGCCGCTGGGCGGTGAAGCTCTCAGGTTCGACGACAGATGGGGAGACCCACGCCGCCGCATGCCCGCGCGCAGGGTCGGCCCCCGAGCGGGTCCGGTCCGGCGCGTGCACCCCTGAGTGCCCCGACCGAGGAGTTCCTGGCCATGTCGTCCCTCCGCCTGACCGCGCTCGACGCGCTGCACCGCGCCCTCGGCGCGACCATGACCGACTTCGCCGGCTGGGACATGCCGCTGCGCTACGGGAGCGAGCGCGAGGAGCACCTCGCCGTCCGTACCAAGGCCGGTCTGTTCGACCTCTCCCACATGGGCGAGATCACCGTCACCGGCCCGCAGGCCGGCGAGATGCTGGACCACGCGCTGGTGGGCTTCGTCTCCGCGCTGGGCGTGCTGCGCGCCCGCTACACCATGATCTGCGCCGAGGACGGCGGCATCCTGGACGACCTGATCGTCTACCGCCTGCGCGAGGACGCCTTCCTGGTGGTCGCCAACGCCTCCAACGCCCAGCTGGTCCTCGACGAGCTGATCGCCCGCGCCAAGGGCTTCGACGCCGTCGTCACCGACGACCGCGACACCTACGCGCTGATCGCCGTCCAGGGCCCGGAGTCCACCGCGATCCTGGCCGGGACCACCGACGCCGACCTGCCCGGCCTGAAGTACTACGCGATCCTCCCGGCCCAGGTGGCCGGCCGCGAGGTGCTGCTCGCCCGTACCGGCTACACCGGCGAGGACGGCTTCGAGATCTTCTGCCACCCGGTCGACGCCGAGGCGATCTGGCAGGCGCTGACCGCCGAGGGCGAGGGCCGCGGCCTGATCCCGTGCGGCCTGTCCTGCCGCGACACGCTGCGCCTGGAGGCGGGCATGCCGCTGTACGGCCACGAGCTGTCCACCGACCTCACCCCGTTCGACGCGGGCCTGGGCCGGGTCGTCCGTTTCGACAAGACCACCAACGACGGCGCCTTCGTCGGCCGCAAGGCGCTGGAGCAGGCCGCCGCCGCGGCCGAGACCAACCCTCCGCGGGTGCTGGTCGGCCTGGTATCCGAGGGCAAGCGCGTCCCGCGCGCCGAGTACACCGTGGTCTCCACCGACGGTGCCCCGATCGGCCGGATCACCTCGGGCGCGCCCTCCCCGACGCTGGGCAAGCCGATCGCGATGGCGTACGTGGACGCGGCGCACGCGGCCCCCGGCACCACCGTCGCAGTGGACGTGCGCGGCAAGCACGAGCCGGTCGAGGTCGTGGCGCTGCCGTTCTACAAGCGCGCCCGCTGACCGCCCTCCGGCACCCGATTCCCCCCATACCCGCACGTCGAAGCCGTCCTCGCGGCGGCCCGCTTCGCCGTACCCGCTTCCCATCCTGGAGAATGACGCCATGAGCAACCCCCAGCACCTGCAGTACACCAAGGAGCACGAGTGGCTGACGGCCGCCGAGGGCGGTGTCTCCACGGTCGGCATCACCAAGCACGCCGCCGACGCGCTCGGTGACATCGTCTACGTGCAGCTGCCCGAGGTCGGCGAGACCGTGACGGCCGGCGAGACCTGTGGCGAGCTGGAGTCCACCAAGTCGGTCAGCGACCTGTACTCCCCGGTGACCGGCGAGGTCACCGAGGTCAACCAGGACGTCCTGGACGACAACGGCCTGGTCAACAGCGCCCCCTTCGAGGGCGGCTGGCTGTTCAAGGTGCGCGTGGAGTCCACCGACGAGCTGCTCAGCGCGGACGAGTACACCGCCCTCATCGGCGGCTGAAACCCTGGCCGGGGCGGCCGTCGCGCGGCGGTCGCCCCTCCCCCCAGCCGCGGCCCCCTTTCCTCCTCCACCGGGAAGAACACACCATGACGGTTCTCAACCAGTCCCTGCACGCCCTCGACCCGGAGATCGCCGCCGCGGTCGACGCCGAGCTGCACCGCCAGCAGACCACCCTGGAGATGATCGCCTCCGAGAACTTCGCCCCGGTGGCGGTCATGGAGGCCCAGGGCTCGGTGCTCACCAACAAGTACGCGGAGGGCTACCCCGGCCGCCGCTACTACGGCGGCTGCGAGCACGTCGACGTGGTCGAGCAGATCGCGATCGACCGCATCAAGGCCCTGTTCGGCGCCGAGCACGCCAACGTCCAGCCGCACTCGGGTGCGCAGGCCAACGCCGCCGCGATGTTCGCGCTGATCCAGCCGGGCGACACCATCCTGGGCCTGAGCCTGGCCCACGGCGGTCACCTGACCCACGGCATGAAGATCAACTTCTCCGGCAAGCTCTACAACGTGGCCGCGTACCACGTGGACGAGAAGACCGGCCTGGTCGACATGGCCGAGGTCGAGCGCCTGGCCAAGGAGCACCAGCCGAAGCTGATCATCGCCGGCTGGTCCGCCTACCCGCGCCAGCTGGACTTCGCCGAGTTCCGCCGGATCGCCGACGAGGTCGGCGCGCTGCTCATGGTGGACATGGCGCACTTCGCCGGCCTGGTGGCCGCCGGGCTGCACCCGAACCCGGTGCCTTACGCGGACGTGGTCACCACCACCACCCACAAGACCCTGGGCGGCCCGCGCGGCGGCGTCATCCTGTCCAAGGCCGAGTGGGCCAAGAAGATCAACTCCGCGGTCTTCCCCGGCCAGCAGGGCGGCCCGCTGGAGCACGTGATCGCCGGCAAGGCGGTCGCCTTCAAGGTCGCCGCGTCCGAGGAGTTCAAGGAGCGCCAGCAGCGCACCCTGGACGGTGCCCGGATCCTCGCCGAGCGCCTGCTGCAGGCAGACGTCGCCGAGGCCGGCGCGTCCGTGCTCTCCGGCGGCACCGACGTCCACCTGGTCCTGGTCGACCTGCGCAACAGCCAGCTCGACGGCCAGCAGGCCGAGGACCGGCTGCACGAGGTCGGCATCACCGTCAACCGCAACGCCATCCCGAACGACCCGCGCCCGCCGATGGTCACCTCCGGCCTGCGCATCGGCACCCCGGCCCTGGCCACCCGCGGCTTCCAGGCCGAGGACTTCCGCGAGGTCGCCGACATCATCGCCGAGGCGCTCAAGCCCGCCTTCGACGAGACCGTCGCCACCGCGCTGAAGGCCCGCGTCACCGCGCTGGCCGAGAAGTACCCGCTGTACCCGAACCTCTAGTACGGCCACGGGTGACCGGCCTCACTCCGGCCGGGCGCCTGTCACTCCGGGGCACCGCGCACACTGGACAGTGCGCGCGGTGCCCCGTTCCGTGCACCGCCCTGTCCTTCCACGAGACCAGACAAGGACGTCCTCCGTGGCCATCAGTGTCTTCGACCTCTTCTCCATCGGCATCGGCCCGTCGAGCTCCCACACCGTGGGCCCGATGCGCGCCGCCCGGATGTTCGCCCGCCGACTGCGGTCCGAAGGCCTGCTGGCCCAGGTCACCGGTGTGCGCGCCGAGCTGTACGGCTCACTGGGCGCCACCGGCCACGGCCACGGCACCCCGAAGGCCGTCCTGCTGGGCCTGGAGAACAACTCGCCCCGCACCGTCGACGTCGACCAGGCCGACAAGGACGTCGAGCGGATCACCGCCGAGAAGCGGCTCCACCTGCTCGGCGAGCACACCATCGCCTTCGACCCCGACACCGAGCTGATCCTGCACCGCCGCCGCTCGCTGCCCTACCACGCCAACGGCATGACCCTCTGGGCGTACGCGGCGGACGGCTCGACCCTGCTGGAGAAGACCTACTACTCGGTCGGCGGCGGCTTCGTCGTCGACGAGGACGCGATCGGCGCGGACCGGGTCAAGCCCGACGACACCGTGCTGAAGTACCCCTTCCGCACCGGTGACGAGCTGCTGCGGCTCAGCCGGGAGACCGGTCTTTCGATCTCCGGCCTGATGCTGGAGAACGAGAAGGCCTGGCGCAGCGAGGAGGAGATCCGCACCGGGCTGCTGGAGATCTGGTCCGTGATGCAGGAGTGCGTGCGGGCCGGCATGACCCGTGAGGGCATCCTGCCGGGCGGCCTCAAGGTCCGCCGCCGGGCAGCCGCGGCCGCGCGGACGCTGCGCGCCGAGGGCATCGGCCCGGCCAACGCGATGGAGTGGGTGACCCTCTACGCGATGGCCGTCAACGAGGAGAACGCCTCCGGCCGCCGGGTGGTCACCGCGCCGACCAACGGCGCGGCGGGGATCATCCCGGCCGTGCTGCACTACTACCTGAACTTCATCCCGGGCGCCGACGACGAGGGCATCGTCCGCTTCCTGCTCGCGGCCGGCGCCATCGGCATGCTCTTCAAGGAGAACGCCTCCATCTCCGGCGCCGAGGTCGGCTGCCAGGGCGAGGTCGGCTCCGCCTGCTCGATGGCCGCGGGCGGCCTCGCCGAGGTCCTGGGCGGCACCCCCGAGCAGGTCGAGAACGCCGCCGAGATCGGCATCGAGCACAACCTCGGCCTCACCTGCGACCCGGTCGGCGGCCTGGTCCAGATCCCCTGCATCGAGCGCAACGGCATGGCCTCGGTCAAGGCCGTCACCGCGGCCCGGATGGCGCTGCGCGGCGACGGCCGGCACCACGTCTCGCTGGACAAGGCGATCAAGACGATGAAGGAGACCGGGGCCGACATGAAGATCAAGTACAAGGAGACCTCGCGCGGCGGCCTCGCCGTGAACGTCATCGAGTGCTGACCGACGACTGACCGGCGGCTGACCACGAGCCGGTCTCGACTCCCCGGCCCCCGGGTGGACCTCCCTCCGCCCGGGGGTTTTCGCATTTCCACTGGCCGACGGTCCGTCAACCACGCCATAATTTCGGCGAGTTGGTTCGCGCCAGAGGGGGAGGCGGATGACCGTCCAGCCGTCGGAACCGCATCGTCCGCCGACGGACCCATCGCCGGACCCGCCGCCGGACCCGCCGCCGGTGTCGCCGTACGCGCACTCCGAGGCCACCCGGCTGCTCTGCGCCGCCGTCCACCTCGACCCGGACTACCGCCGGCGCGTCATCGCCGAACTGGTCGAGCACGACGAGCGCACCGTCCCGCCGTCGCTCGGCTTCGACCTGGTCACCGTCCTGGCGCACGCCCTGCGAGCCCGGGCGCTGGAGCTCCGCACCGGCGCGGTGCTCGTCGCGATCTGGGCGGCCTTCTTCTGCACCGTCTGCTGGCCGCTGTTCCAGCACCCGCCCAGCAGCAGCTACTGGAGGTCCTACGGGGACGGGATATCCGGCGGGTACGGCGGCTACTACGGCGACTCGTACGGCCAGGGGTCGGCCTCCGACGCCGCGCTCGGCACGCTCTCCCGCTACCTGACGCCGTACCTCGCGAACTTCGCCGTCCTGTACGCCCTGGTCACCCTGCTGTCCTGGTTCGCCAAGCCCGCCGAGGTCCGGGCCCGCGCGCTGGCCGGCCCGGCCGGCTCCCAGGCTGCCGCCCGGCGGGCCGTCGGCGGCCTGCGCGCGGCCGTCCCCGTGATCGCCCAGATCCTGTACTGGACACTGGCGTTGGCCACCCTCCAGGACTCGGCCCCGTACGGCGTGCTGTTCCCGCTGCTGCTCGCCGCCACGGTGGGCGGG
Organism: Streptomyces sp. 1331.2; assembly: GCF_900199205.1. Classification (NCBI taxonomy): domain Bacteria; kingdom Bacillati; phylum Actinomycetota; class Actinomycetes; order Kitasatosporales; family Streptomycetaceae; genus Streptomyces; species Streptomyces sp. 1331.2. Next base: position 2,549,670 of record NZ_OBMJ01000001.1, read on the forward strand.
CACCGCCTGCTGATCGCCCAGACCGTCCGCCGGGAACTGGCCCGCGACGCGTTCCGGCGCCAGCCGCCCCGCTCCTTGCCCGACCGGCCGCGCTACCGGGCGCTGCACGCGGCCATCGCCGCCGAGCAGTACTCGCAGCTCGTCGTCTACGACCCGGCCGACCCCTTCCTCGGCTCCGGAGTCCCGCACCGCCCCTGGTCGTTCGCCCTGGAGCTGAAGCGCCGCAAGACCGGGCCGGTGGCCCCCGGCGGGACCCTCACCGCCCGCGCCGTCCTCGAACGGGTCCTCCCGCTGGTGGGCGACCTGCGTCAGGCCGCCGCCGACACCAGCCTCGACCGGCTGCGGGACCTGGAGATCGACCACCTCGTCTACCTGCCGTACGGGCCGACGCGCGGCGACGTCCCGCGCGAGCCGGCCGAGGTCGCCCGGCACGTCGCCGAGGCGGTGGACGAGGGCGGCGAGCAGCGCCGGTACTTCCTGCGGGTGCGGGTCGGCGCCTGGGACGAGCAGGTGGTGCTGACCGTCCAGCTGCGCGTGCACACCCAGGGGAACCTGCTGGTCCTGGAGGTCGTCCCGCACGTCCTCGGGCCGGTCCGGCGCGACTACGAACTGCGCACCGAAGCGGTGGCCCAGTGGGGCACCCGGCTGTGGCTCGGCCGCCCCGCGGTGTCCGCGTTCACCGCCGGGCCCGCCGCGATGCGCTCGCTGCTGCACCCAGGCGGCCCGGCGGGCGCGGCGACGGAGAGCACCCTGGTGGCGGCCGCGCGCCCGGTCGTCTCGCTGCGCGAGCTGGTCGCCTCCTCGACCGTCTCGCTCTTCCAGGAACTGGACGCCAGCCGGTACCTGAAGACGATCGAGGAGCGGATCATCGACGGCGTGCGCGTGGCACTGGAGCAGATGGGGTACGAGACCGGCCGCTTCGAGCAGACCGTGGTGCAGGTGATGGAGGGCGGGATCCACATCGGCTCGATGAGCGGCGGGGCCGTCGCCACCAACGGCGGCACCGCGCAGGCGGGGGTCACGCCGCCGGCCGGCGGGCAGCCTACGTAGCGTCGCCGATTCACCGGCATGTCCCGGGAGTCGGGATCAGGGATGAGCGAGGAGCAGAACGTGCAGCACGACGAGGAGAACACTCCGCCGACCCCCGCCAGCGGCGGGGTGTCGATCGGCGCGATGACCGGCGGGGCCGTCGCCTCGGGCCGCGGCGCCCGCGCGGAGGACCGCTCGCAGCGGGCCGGTGCGCCCGACCCGCTGCCGGACACCAGCGGGCTGACGATGCCGGCCCCGGCGCCCGGCGGGGTCTCGATCGGCACGATGACCGGCGGCGCCGTCGCCTCCGGGGAGGACGCGACGGCCGTCGACGCCTCGACCCGCCTCACCCCCTCGGCCCGCGAACTGCTCGCGGCCATGGGCGAGTTGCGGAGCCAGCTGCCGATGTTCACCCGGGCCGAGGGCAACGGCGTGGCCGAGGTGGAGCAGGAGCTGGACGCCGTCGGCACCGCCCTCGAACAGACCGGCACCGCCCCGCGCACCCGCCTGGAGCGGCTGCGCGACCTCCTCCGGCGCTCGACCACGGTGGTCTCCGGGCTGGCCTCGGCGCTGGCGGTGGTGCAGGCGATCGAGCAGTTCCTGGGCTGAGCGGGAGCGGGTAGCGGGTAGCGGGAACGACGGGGAGCGGGAGTGGCAGGCACGTACTGGGACAAGAACAGCCAGCAGTGGGTGGCCCGTCCACCGACGGACGAGGCGGCCCCGCCGCCGCCTCCGGTGGATCCTCCCTCCACACCCCCTGCCACACCCCCGCGCCCGACCTCGCCCCCGCCTCCGCCCGTCGAGCCCCCGCCGGACTACCCGAGCCCGCCGCCCGCCGGGAAGCGCCCGCTCCGGCGGCTACTGGTGGCCGCCCTCGCCGGCGCGCTCATCGGGGCGCTCGCGGGCGGCGGCGGCTACCTGCTGACCCGCCACGACGGCGGGGCCGCGCCGACGGGCACGACGACCCTCACCGCCACGCCCCCGGTCACGGCCTCCGGCTCCCCCTCCGCCACCGCCTCGCCCACCATCCCGACGTCCACCCCGACCCCGACCCCGACGCCCACTCCGAGCCCAACCCCGACCGGGCCGCACCTCACCCCGTTCCAGGACCCGAACGGCTTCACCGTCCTCGTCCCGGACGGCTGGCAGCGGCGGGACGACGGCCACTCCGTCTTCTACGAGTCCCCGGACAAGCTCAGCCTGGTCCAGGTGTACGCGATGGGCACCGACCCCCCGTACGACCAGGCCCTCGCCACCGACGCCGCCCTCTCCACCGATGCCGCGAGGTTCCCGGGCTACCACCGCATCCGCCTGGAGCGGACGGCCGGCGGCACCGCGGAGCTGGAGTACGCCTACAACCACTCCTCCGGCACCGTCCGGCACGCCGTCGACCACATCACCAACGGCCCGAACGGCACCGCCTACGCCCTCATCGTGGCCGGCCCCGAGGGCGACTGGCCCACCGGACTCCAGGACCTCCGCGCGGCGGAGCTCACCGGCTTCTGTTTCGCCGCCCAGTGCCCGTCCCCCGCCGGCTGACCCGAGCCCCCTGCGCAGGAAGTCGGCCCACCCGACTTCCTGCGCAGCCGCCCCCAGGGCCCTTCACCGCGTCGGTTGATCCGGTTCGGGCGGCATCTCCGTCGAGCCCGAGACGACCATCAGCAGGACCTCCTGGGCCCACTCCACCCAACGGAGCTCCGCATCGATGTGCTTCGTGATCGTGGTCGGCTTGAACGTCTCACGTGCCGGGTCGTCCCTCTCGCCTGCCGTCTCCCAGCAGAGGGCGACCATCCGCTGCGCGCGGAGCGCTCGCAGCTCGTCTTCCACAACGAGCCGGTCGTCCCGTTCGCTCTGCAGGGCTTGCCGCAGCTCCAGGATCTGCTCACGTGCTTCGGCGAGTTCCGGAGACTGGGCCGCAATCGAGTCACGGCCCCTCGCCGCGTAGATCAAAGCGCGGGTTCTCGCGACGTCTTCGGCTCCGACTGTGCCCCCTCACACTCTGCGACAAGCCCGTGGAGCAAGGGCGCAAGCTCCACGGGTGGGATTTCGCGTCCGTTCAGGAATTTCGAGAACCGTGTGTGGTCGACCCGCCGGCCGCTGCTGCTCAGCCTGGCGGCGCATTCCCCGGAGGAGAGGCCGGCGCGAGTGCGCAGGACCCTCAGATGCTCCGCCAATTCACGCTGTGCGGCATTCAGTTCCGGCCCCAGAGATGCCAGACGGCGCTGCCTTCCAGGCTCCGTGTTCTCCAATGTCGCCTTCAAGATTCGTTCTTGCCGCCGCGCGCAACATGCGGCCCTCCCGCGCAAGCTTCCGCTGCGACCTGGCGCAACCACCTGCGTGCTTGCTGTGATCGGACCCTACCGAAACAGCCCCGCACCGGGAGACCCACTTGCCCCGATCACGCACCGGCCGCCCGTTCATCGACATCCGGATCGGCGGTCTGCGGCTGACTGCCCAGCGCAGCCCGATTCGCGCCATCGTCGTGCTCTGCTCACTGACCTGCTCCCTCGCGGGTCTGCTCGCCTTGCGCAGGTAGGCCGCCCCTGCGCAGGAAGTCGGCCCACCCGACTTCCTGCGCAGCCATGCTCCTACCGCCGAGCGGGAAGCGCCAGGAATGCCAGCCCGCCGGCCAGCACCGCAAGGCCGCCCCACGAGACCACCGGCAGCCGCTCCCCCAGCGCCGCGACGCCCAGCACGGCAGCGACGGCCGGCTCGGCGAGCGTCAGCGTCGTGGCCGTCTGAGCAGTGGCGTGCCGCAGGCCGTGGCCGAACAGCCGGTAGGCGAGGAAGGTGGTGATCACCGCGAGGTGCAGCACAACGGCCGTGCCCCGCACCGAGGCCAGCCACTCCAGGTCACCCGCGAGCAGCACCGGCAGGACGATCAGCGCCCCGCCGCCGAACATCGCCCCCATCACCCCGGCCGACGGACGCCCCGTCGCGATCAGCCGCCCGCCGATCAGCGAGTACACGGCGTACGAGAGCCCCGAGAGCGCCGCCAGCAGCACCCCGAGCGGGTCCACCGCCGCGCCGCCACCGGCGAGTTCGGGCCCCAGCACCAGCACCCCGCAGCCCAGCACGGCCAGCGCCGTGGCCCCGGCCCAGCGCCCGCTCGGCCGCCCCTGCCGGGCGAGCCACCCGAGCAGCCCGGTGAACACGGGTGCGCTGCCCAGCGCGATCACCGTCGCCACCGCAACCCCGGTCCTGGTGACCGCCGGGTAGAAGGTGAGCGGGTACCCGGTCACCGCCACCGCACCGGCCGCCAGCAGCCACCGCTCCCGCACCCGGCACCGCCGGGGCAGCGTCCAGGCAGTGCGGTCGGTGAGGAACAACAACAAGCCGCCGAGCACCAGCGCGGCAGCCCCGATCCCGGCCGCCGGGGCACCCGCGGGCGCCAGCGAACTGGCCGTCCCGGTGGTGCCCCAGAGGACGGCGGCGGTCAGGATCGGCAGGACGCCACCGCGCGAGCGGGCGCGGCCGGGAGCCGTGGAAACGGAACGGGCAGGCATGGACAAACGATTCGGCACAGTCGTGTACTTCCGTCGTCGAAGACCATCAGAGGAGGTTTCGAGAACGGGCGCACGCCATCAGCCCACGGCGGCCTCACAACGGCCGAGCCGGGACGAAGAAGCGGATCAAACCACCGTCGCGCGCGCCCGATCAGGCGCTGAGCGGCGGCAGCACGGCGTGCCAGTACAGGTTCACGCCCCCGATGCTACCCGGGCGGGGACGTTCGCTGCGTGGGAAGTCGGTCCGGCCGACTTCCCACGCAGCCCCTCAGCTCTGCTGCAGTCATCAGCCTCATGGCACCAGATTGTCTGAGACCGCCCCCGCCGGCGAGGGGAGGGCGAGTTCGCACCAGGTGGTCTTGCCGATGAAGCTCTCGCCGCGCGGGTGGGCGCCCCAGGAGGTGGCGAGGGCGGCGACGAGTTCGAGGCCCCGGCCGGACTCGTCCTCGGGGCGGCCTGGCGCAGGGTCGGGAGCTCGGAGTTCGCATCCGAGACCTCGATCCGGAGCAGGGAGGGGGTGGGGAGGAGCACGCGGACACCGATCATCCGGTCACGCGGGGAGCGGGCGTGCCGGCAGGCGTTGGTGACGAGTTCGCTGAGGAGGATCAGGCCGGTCTCGGCAGAGTCGATGGGCAGCTCCCACTGGAAGGCCTGCCGGATGAAGCGGATCCGGGCACGGCCGGCGCTGCGGGGGAGGCGGGGGAACATCCACTCGACGACATCGACGGGCTGAGTGAGCATCAGAGTCCTTGGGAGGTGTACGGACGGCGTCACTCACAAGGGCTGAGTTCGGCCAATTCACCCTTCAAGAGTCGGCGTACCGGCATAGCCTCAGCAGTTACACCGCTGGTACAGCGCGAGCTTGAACCGCCCTGCGACCAGGGCAGGGAGGGGCCAGGGCCGATGGGCACGCCGAAGCAGAACCCGATGGCGTGGAAGTACTGCGGCGATCAGATCAAGCGGTGGCGCGCGAAGGCAGGCGTGACCCGGGAGCAGCTGGCCCAGGCGGCCTGCTACGACGTCGAGAGCGTGCGGTCGATGGAGGCGGGGAGGCGGAGGCCGTCGCTCAAGTTGCTACAGGCGGCCGATGAGTTGTGCGACGCCAAGGGGATGCTGGTTGCGGCTCACCCATACCTCGCTCCAGAGCCCATGCCTACACGCACCGATGCTTTATTCGACGTCGAGAAGGAGGCAGTTGCCTACTACTTCTATGAACCCCTCTACATCCCAGGATTGCTGCAGACCGAGGCCTACGCCCGGGCAATTCTCAGCAACCCCATGCCGCCCGTGAAGAACGCCGTCATCGAAGAACGCCTGGCGATCCGCCTCAAGCGGCAGGAGCGGCTGGCGCAGCCTGAGGTGCTGTTCAGCTTCACCATCTACGAAGCGGCCTTCCACACCTCCATCGGCGGTAGGGAGGTCATGAAGGAGCAGCTCCACCGGCTGCTTGAGGTCGAGCACTCACGCAATATCCAAATCCAGGTCGTACCCACGGGGCGCATCTCCCCCTCCGGCCTCGGGGGCTCGCTGATGATCCTCGAAACGATCGACAACGAGCAGTATGCGTACGTCGAGACACACAAAACGAATGCGCTGCACTCAGAACCGCGCCTCGTAGGCGAGCTCAGCCGATGCCACGCGATGATCCGCGCGCTAGCTCTGACTGTTCCGGAGTCGGCACAGCTCATCAGGAAGACACTGGAGCTGCTGTGACAACCCCAAGGCCATGAATCCGGTCCAGCTACAGCGACTACCAGGGCGGCGCATGCGTCGAGGTCTCCTCCTCCCCCTCCGCCATTCACGTCCGGGACTCCAAGGACAAGGCCGGCCCGACCCTCACTTTCTCCCCCTCCGCCTGGGCCTCCTTCGTCGCCTTCGCCACCGAAGCTCAAGCCGCCGAGTCCGAGTGATCCCTTAGGGGAACGGGTGGGTAACCACCTTCCAACCACCCCTGCACGCAGCAGATATGACTAATCGTCACGAGTTCACCACGGCCCGTCGCGCCGTGTAGCGTGCCACTAACGAATCAACCCCCGGCCGGTGCGGCAACACCGAGCGGGGGTCTGACCATCACGATCGAACGGAAGTCGATCCTGTGGCTACCCACGACTCTACCGTCCCCATGGCCTCGCCCGGCTACGGCAAGCGGACCGCCCCTGGGGAACTCCCCCCGGCTGCCGACGACTTCACGCACCTCCCGGTCCGTGAGGCGTACCTGGCCAGCCTGATCAACAACCTCCCCGACGGCGCCGCGATGGACGTCAAGACCCTCGCCGCCTACAACCCGCTCTTCGGGCAGATGGCCGTCCGTACGGCCCTGAACAGGCTCTCCACCGCCGGTCACCTGCGCCGCGTCCGCGAGCGCGTCAACGCCGAGCGCCCCCAGTGGGTGTTCCGCACCTACTTCTCCCGGACGCCTCGCAGCGACGCCTGGTGGAACCACTTCATCGCCACCGGCGAGAGCCCGGGCGAGTCAACGGAGAGCGCACCCGATCCCCCGGAGGAGCGACGCGCCACCGCCCCGGTGTCCCCCGCCTACGCCGCCCTCGCCGGCCTCGGCGCCGCGGACAGCCGACTCGCCCTCTCCGCGGCCGACTGCGCCGCCCTCGAACCGCTCGCCGCCGAGTGGCTGGCCCGGGGCACCACTCCCGCCCTCTTCACGGCGGCCCTCACCGCGGGCCTACCGCCAACGGTCCACAGCCCGGCGGCCTTCACCCGCCGCCGCCTGATCGACAAGCTGCCGCCGGAACGTCCCCACCCACAGCCCGCCCGCATCGCCGAGTGCACCGACTGCCGCACCCCCTGCCGGCCCCAGGCGCTCCACGGCGGCCTCTGCCGCGCCTGCCACTCCCCGGGCGGCATCAACCGGGCCGCACCACCCTCGTCCCGCCTCTCCCCGGCCGCCGTCCACCGCCATGCCGCGCGCGTCCGCCAGGCCATGGCAGCGGCAGCACCAGCCCGGCGATCATGAATATTCACAGGTAACGACGTGAACCTATGCAAAATCTAAAGGTGAACTAAGTTACAAACCTTTGATTCCCAGCCGCCCGGTTTGCCCGCATGCTGAGATTCATGCGATAGTCAAGACATCGAACTTCGGCGGGCCCGACCTGGCACTGCCGACGCCCATCGCGCGGCACGCACCCCCTTGGCCGGCGCGATGACTTGCAGGGGCCCCCACCCGCCGGACCACGGCGACACCGGGGGCCCTGCGTGTTTTCCCGAGCCCCTGGCCAGGCCTCAGTGCCGCTCGCGCACCTTGAGCTCGAACCAGACGCCCTTGCCCCGCGGCAGCAGGTCCGCACCCCAGCGGTCGGCGAGGTCGTCGACGACCTTCAGCCCCCGCCCCTGCTCGTTCACCGGCTTCGCCTCCGCGAGGATCATGCAGGGCAACGACCGCGACGAGTCCCGCACTTCGACCCGCAGCCACCCGGGCTTGCGGCTCACCTGCAGCCCGATGGTGCGCCCGGCGGCGTGCCGCACCGCGTTGGCCACCAGCTCACTGGTCAGCAACTCCCCGGCCTCCAGGTACTGATGGAGGTCCCAGGACTCCAACACCGACAGCACCAGCCGCCGCGCCACCGGGCCCGACTCCGGCCGGGAGGGCAGCCGCACCTCGTTCGGCTCGGACTGATCGCACAGCCTGCCGGAATACATCTCCTCCAGCTCCTCGGAGCTGAGCCGCTCCAGAGCCGAGAGGTCGACCTGGGCGTCGACCCAGGTCGCCGCGGCGACCGTGCCGGCCCCGGGAACTGATGACTGATCTGTTTCGCCCCAACCCGCCATGCGGACCATCATTGCGGAACGCAAGCAGCCGCGTACGGACAATGAACAAACGATCTCGCCCGAGTCGGCATATGCCGCGTGCATGAAGGGGGCCACCCGGGCCGACGTACGTCAAGCCCGAGTTGACCCCCACCCCCTCCTACCAGGAGCCCCAGGGCACGTTCCAGCCACTCAGCCCGTTCGAGGGGTCGAGCGTCTCCTTCTTGACGGAGTTCTTGACGATCACCACGTCCCCGACCATCGAGCTGTCGTAGAACTTGCCCATCGAGGTGGAGTCGCCGCCGCCCTCGACGTCCTTGAGGCCGACGCAGCCGTGGCTGACGTTGTCGCCGCCGAAGGTGCTGTTCCTGGCCCACCAGTTGCCGTGCACGTACGTCCCGCTGGTGGTGAGCCGCATCGAGTGCGGCACCTGCAGGTCGTAGGGCGCGCCGGTCATGCCGGGCAGGGTGCTGGACTGCATCCGCACCGTGCCTTCCTTGGACATGACGACCATGGTGCCGTTCCAGGTCGGGTGCTCCTCCGAGCCGGAGGTGATGTCGATCTCGGAGTTCTGGCCGTCCCCGCGCGCGACGTTCATCGTGTGCGCGGCGGCGTCAACCGTCGAAATCTGGGATCGCCCGATCGTGAAGGGCTCGTCCCGGTCTCCGCCGTACACCCCGGGGGCGATCTCCACGCTCTTGAGGCGGTAGTGCACGACCACCTTGGTGCCGGGCGCCCAGTACTGCTCCGGACGGAAGTCCAGCCGGCGGGAGCCGAACCAGTGGCCCTTGACCACGGTGCCGTTGCTGGTCTCGAAGGTGATCCCCTTCAGGACGTCGTCCTTGTTCTTGACGTCCTTGCTGAAGTCCACCGAGACGATCATGCCAACGCCGTACGTGGCGTCGTTGTCCACGTTGTCGGAGGCCTTGGCGAGCGCCGTCGGCGTCAGCGTGGTGAAGTTGCTGTCCGCCGTGGCGACCGCGCCGTCGGCGTCCGCGGCCATCGCGCTGACCTGGTAGGCGGTGCCCACCGCCAGGGCGGCCGAGGGCGTCCAGGAGGAGCCGTCGGCGGAGATCGTGCCGGGCACCTCCTTGCCGGCCTTGTCGCTCACCTTCACGGTGGTGAGCTTGCCGCCGGTCGCGCCGACCTTGATCGCGTTCGGCGCCACGTCCACCGAGCCGGCCTTGGGCTCGATGCTCACCGCGGCCTTCGAGACCTTCGGCACCGCACTCGCGGAGGCCGCCGCGCTGCTCGGCGCCGCCGCGGGCTGTGAGGCGGCCGCACCGGCCCCCAGATCGGCCTTGGCCGCGCTACCGCCCCCGCCGCCCCCGCCGCCACAGGCGGCCGTCAGCGTCATCGCCCCGCCGACCAGACCGGCGGCCACCACCCTGCGTATCGACCTCAACGTCGATTCCCTTCCTCTGAACTGCCCGAACTCCCCGTGGACCGACCACCGGAAAGGTTGCGACATGCACGGGGCTGCGCGCCCCGGAACCGGAGCGGCCCGACCCCAACGGGTGAGATCGGACCGCTCCGTGAGAACTCACCGGAGTGCCCGGAGTACCGGGGCCAACCTCCGGGTAGGGCCTACCAGTTGGCCCAGGCCACGTTCCAGCCGCCCAGCCCGTTGGAGGGCGAGACGGTCTTCTCCTTGCTGTTCACGACCTTGATGACGTCACCGACCATCGAGTCGTTGAAGAACTTGCCCGCGACCGAGGTGTCGCTGCCGCCCTTCACGTCCTGCATCGAGACGCAGCCGTGGCTGGCGTTGGTCTTGCCGAAGGGGCTGGCCCAGTAGTTGCCGTGCACGAAGGTGCCGGAGGTGGTCAGCCGCATCGCGTGCGGCACGTCCTGGATGTCGTACTCGCCGCCGAGACCGACGGTCTGCGAGTTCATCCGGGTGACCTTCTCCTTGGACATGACCACCATGGTCCCGCCCCAGGACGGCGTGGCGTCCGCGCCCAGGGTGACCGGCACCGTGGTGCTCTGGCCGCCCCGCTCGATGGTCATCTGGTGCGTCTTCGCGTCCGCGGTGGAGATCTGCGAGCGGCCGATGGTGAACGGCTCGTCCTTGTCCACGTCGCCGTAGATGCCGGGAGCAACCTCGACGTTCTTCAGCCGGTAGTGGATGGTCACCTTGGTGTCCGGCGCCCAGTACTGCTCCGGGCGGAAGTCCACCCGGGTGTCGCCGAACCAGTGGCCCTTGACCACGGTGCCGTTGCTGCTCTCGAACGTGATCCCCTTCAGGACCTCGTCCTTGTTCTTGACCGCCTTGTTGAACTCCACCGAGACGATCATGCCGACGCCGTAGGTGGCACCGTCGCTGATGTTGTCGTTGGTGGAGATCTTCTTGTCCGGCGTCAGGGTGGTGAACGTCGTGGTGGACGCGGCCACCAGGCCCTCGGCGTCCTTGGCCTGCGCGTTCACCTTGTACGCCATGCCGACGGTGAGCGCCGCCGCGGGCTTCCAGGCGGCGCCGTCCGGGGTGATCGCCCCCTGGACCGGCTTGCCGTCCTTGTCGGTCACCTCGACCGTGCTGAGCTTCCCGTTGGAGACGGACACCTGCAGCCCGGTCGGCTGGACGTTCTGGGCCCCGTCCTTCGGCTCCACGGAGATCACCGCGGCCGAGGTCTTCGGCGTCCCCGAGCCCCCCGCGTCCGCCGGAGCCGACGCACCCGCCGAAGCCGCCGCACCGGCCGAGCCCGACCCGTCGGAACCACTGCCCTTGTCGTCGTTGCACGCCGCCGTGAGCAGCAGCACCCCGCCCATCACCGCCGCCACCGCGGCCCTGCGCCCGTAGCGGTTGCTGGTGCGTATCGCGGCGCCGGCCGTCTTACCCGTCTTCACGGTTTCTCCCCTCCCGGTATTCACTCTCTTGACGCGTTGAGTGCCCCCATGAGTTGCACCGGACGCCGATCTTTCGCGCCCGGCTGCCGGACGCGCCGGAGCAGGATAACCGGGCCCCCTGAGCGGATCTTCAGGGGTGCCCGGACGGAAACCGTTCGAAGCCGGGGTGAACCGGACGCAGGCCGCGCGGTCAGCGCAGGGCGCTCCCCGCCACCCACTGCTCCCAGGGCAGATTCCACCCGTTGAGCCCGTTCTGCGGCGGCACGAAGTCCCCCGCCGTGGCCTTCACCTCCACCACGTCCCCCGGCACGGTGTGCTCGAACAGCCAGCCCGCCGGGGAGTCCTTGCTCGCCCCGCCCTTGGCGTCGGCCAGCCCGATGCAGCCGTGACTGGTGTTGGCCCGGCCGAACACCTCCGGATCCGCCCAGTAGTTCCCGTGCAGGAAGGTGCCGGAGTCGGTCAGCCGCATCGCGTGCGGCACGTCCTTGATGTCGTACTCGTCCCCCATGCCCACGGTCTGCGAGTTCATCCGGGTCACCTTGTACCGCTCCGACACCACCATCACCCCCCGGTACGTGGAGTGCTCCGGGCTGCCGCCGGAGACCTTCAGCACCCGCACCACCCTGCCGCCCTGACCGGCCCGGACCGTCAAGGTGTGCGCATCCAGGTCCACCGTCGACACCTGCGCCCGGCCCACGGTGAACCGCAGGTCCCGGCTCTGCGTACCGAACTCCCCCGGAGCCCCCTGGACGTCCTTCAACCGCAGCGCCACCGTGACCTTCGTCCCCGCCGCCCAGTACTGCTGCGGCCGGAAGTCCAACCGCCGGTTGCCGAACCAGTGCGCCGCCACCGCCACCGGCGGATCCGCCGACACCTGCACGGCCCGCTCCACCGCCGCCCGATCCGCGATCGGCCGGCTGAACCGTAGGGACACCGGCATGCCCACTCCCACCGTGGACCCGTCCTCCGGAGTGAAGAACGCGGCGAAGGTGTGCGCCCTGGCCGCCGTGGAGAACGCCGCATGCTGCACCGCCCGCTGCCCCTGCTCGTCCTCCGCCACGGCATCCAGCGTGAACGCGGTCCCCCACGGCAATGCCCCGTCCGGCACCCACCCGGCCCCGTCCGCCCCGATCGTCCCCGCCACCTCGACCCCCTTGGCATCAGCCAGCCGGACCGAGACCAACCGCCCCTGCGAAGCCGTCACCCGAACCGCACCCTCCGGCTGCACATCCACCGCACCATCAGCCGGCACCACACTCACCACCGCCCGAGACCCCACCACCGGCACAGCCGGCGCCACCGCATCCCCGCCCGACTCCGCCGCCCCACCCCCACACCCCGCAAGAACCGCCAGACAGCACACCACCCCCACCACACCCCGCGCCCACACCCATCCACGGCGCCGCATCCCGGGGCCTCCCACTGTTCACGACCGACGCCCGGAACAACGAAAACCCCCAGCCAGGAGACACGCCCCCACCAACCCGCACCACCCCACCTCCGGAGCCGCCCCCGGCCCCCACCCTCCCGAAAGCCACCCCCCGAACACCAACCCCCCACCCCGCCATCCGCCGGTAAGCCCCCGTTAAGCCGCTTCCACCCTCCCCATTCCGGGAAAGAGACCCTCCACGGGGTCCGGGACACCCCGCCCAGGGAGGGTACGGCCATGGCGTCAGGGCAGGAGCTGGAAGCCGCGGTACGGCCGGGCAGCTGGCAGCCCCTGGGCGCCCGCTTCCACACCGCTCGCCCCGATCAACCCGGTCGACCCGGTCGAACCGGCACCAACTTCGCCCTCTGGGCCCCCGGCGCCGAAGCCGTCGACCTCTGCCTCTTCGACGAGGACGGCCAGGAGACCCGCCACCGCCTCACCGAACAGGACGTCCAGATCTGGCACGGCTTCGTCCCCGGTGTCCACCCCGGCACCCGCTACGGCTTCCGCGTCCACGGCCGCTGGGATCCCTGGACCGGCGCCAGATGGAATCCCGCCAAGCTGCTGCTCGACCCGTACGCCCGCGCCATCGACGGCTGTTACACCTCCCACGACGCAGCCTGCGCCGCCGTCCGCAACTGGCCGGAGGCCGACGTCGCCGACACCGTCCGGGACAACCGCGACTCCGCCCCCTACGTCCCGAGATCCGTGGTCGTCCACGACGAGGACGACTGGTACGACGACCACCGCCCGAAGACCCCCTGGCCCGAGACGGTGCTCTACGAGCTCCACGTCCGCGGCTTCACCATGCGCCACCCCGACATCCCCCCGCACCTGCGCGGCACCTACGCCGGCCTCGCGCACCCCGCCGCCATCTCCCACCTCACCCGTCTCGGCGTGACCGCCGTCGAGCTCCTCCCCGTCCACCAGTTCGCCAGCGAGGACCACCTGCAGGCCCGCGGCCTGGTCAACTACTGGGGCTACAACACGATCGGCTACTTCGCCCCGCACGCCGGCTACTCCTCCTCCGGTTCGCGCGGCGGCCAGGTCGGCGAGTTCAAGCGGATGGTCCGCGCCCTGCACGCCGCCGGGATCGAGGTGATCCTGGACGTGGTGTTCAACCACACCGCCGAGGGCGGCGAGCTCGGCCCGATGCTCTCCCTCCGCGGCATCGACAACGCCGCCTACTACCGCCTCCCCCCGAACCGCCCGCGCGGCTATGCCGACTACACCGGCTGCGGCAACACCCTGGACACCCGCCGCCCGCAGGTGGTCCGGCTGGTGACCGACTCGTTGCGCTACTGGGTCGCCGAGATGGGCGTGGACGGCTTCCGCTTCGACCTCGCCGCCGCCCTGGCCCGCGGCGGTCCGGGCGGCGGCAACGGCGGTGACGGCGTGGACATGGACCACCCCTTCCTGGCCGCCGTCGCCCAGGACCCGCTGCTCAGCCGGGTGAAGCTGATCGCCGAGCCCTGGGACGTCGGCCCGGGCGGCTACCAGGTGGGCGGCTTCCCCCCGCCGTGGGCGGAGTGGAACGACAAGTACCGGGACGCCGTACGGGACTTCTGGCGCGGCGCCCGCGCGGACGTCCGCGAGCTCGGCTACCGCCTCTCCGGCTCCTCCGACCTCTACCAGCGCTCCGGCCGCCGCCCGTACGCCTCCGTCAACTTCGTGACCGCGCACGACGGTTTCACCCTGCGCGACCTGGTCTCGTACGACCGCAAGCACAACGAGGCCAACGGCGAGGCCAACCGGGACGGCACCGACGACAACCGCTCCTGGAACCACGGCGCCGAGGGCGAGACCACCGACCCGGCCGTCCGGGCCCTGCGGCTGCGCCAACTGCGCAACCTGATCGCCACCCTGCTGCTCTCCGCGGGTGTCCCGATGCTCACCGCCGGGGACGAGCTGGGCCGCACCCAGGGCGGCAACAACAACGCCTACTGCCAGGACAACGAGGCCAGTTGGCTGGACTGGTCGCTGCTGGCGGAGCCCGGCTGGCAGGAGCTGTGCGAGCTGACCGCCCGGCTGGTCCGGCTGCGCCGGGCCCACCCGGTGCTGCGCCGCCGGGCGTTCTTCTCCGGCCGGGCCGCCACCCCGGGCGGCCGGCCCGACCTGGCCTGGTTCACCCCGCTGGGCAAGGAGATGACCGAGGCCGACTGGTTCGCCCCGACGGCCTGCCTCGGCATGCTGCTGTGCGGCACCGCGATGTCCGAGCGGGACGACAGCGGCGAGCCGCTGCAGGACGACAGCTTCCTGCTGCTGCTCAACGCGGACCACCGGGAGACGGTGTTCACCCTGCCCGGGGAGCCCTGGGCGGAGCCCGAAGCCGCGTACGAGACGCTGATCGACACAGCCGCCGAAGGGACCGGCGACCGCGAACCGTACCCGCGCGGCGCCGTCCTCCTCGCCCCCCGCTCCCTGCACCTCCTCCGCATCCCCACGCGGTAGCTGCCGCACCCCCACCCCCGCCGACATCTCCACCCCAGCCGACATCTCCACCCCGAACACCCCATAACGACCGGAGCAATGGCCGGTTCTCGCCCCACCCCCCTGACAGGCGCGAAAAACCGGATGAGAAGTGACGGCCTCTCTGCCTACCCTCACCGCGATGGCCGAGAACATTCAAAACGACGACCCCGCGACCGTGCGCCCCCGCTCCACGGTCCGCTCCCTGCTACGCCTGCGGCCGTACGCCCGCGCCGTCCGCGGCCGGATCGCTGTCTCGGTGGCGGCCGCCACCCTCGGCATGCTCAGCACGCTCACCGTCCCGGTGATCCTCGGCCGGATCGTGGACGGCCCGCTCGCCGAGCACGACGTGACGGCCCTCTGGCCGCCGGTCGGCCTGCTGCTGCTCGTGGGCCTCTTGGAGGCCGGGCTGTTCTACACCCGCCGGGTGGTCCTGGCCCGCCCGCTGGCCGGGCTGGAGACGGCGATGCGCAGCGACCTCTTCGCCAAGCTCCAACGGCTGCCGGTCTCCTTCCACGACCGCTGGGGATCCGGCCAGTTGCTCTCCCGGGCCACCGCCGACATGTACACCATGCGGCTGTTCCTGGCCTTCCCGCTGGTCTTCCTGATCGTCAACACGGTGATGTTCCTGGCCGGGACGGTGGTGATGTTCACCCAGGACTGGCGGCTGGCACTGATCGCCCTGCTCCCCGTCGTCCCGCTGTTCCTGCTCACCCGGCGCTTCGAGGCCGGCTACTCGGGCGCCTCCCGCCGCGCCCAGGACCAGAACGGCGACCTCGCCACCGTGGTCGAGGAGTCCGTCCTCGGCATCCGGATCCTCAAGGCCTTCGGCCGCCACCGCTCGATGGCCGAGCGCTTCCGTGCCCAGTCGCAGGAGCTGCGCCGCACCGAGCTGGGGAAGGCGCACCTGCTCGCCAACGTCTGGGCCGTCATCGTCGGCCTGCCGGAGCTCGCCCTCGGCTGCGCCCTGGCCGTCGGCGCCTACCTGGTCGCCCACGACGAGCTGAGCGCCGGCACCCTGGTCGCCTTCCTCTCCACCGCGCTCGCCCTGCGCTGGCCGATCGAATCGCTCGGCTGGCTGCTCGCCTACGCCAACGAGGCCGCCACCGCCACCGACCGATTCTTCGAGGTCCTGGACGAGCCCGACACCCCGGACCCGGGCACCGAAACGACCCTGGCCGCCCCGGACGGCATCCGCTTCACCGGCGTCCGCTTCCGCTACCCCGACGCCCCCGCGGACAGCCCCGACCTGCTGACCGGCATCGACCTGCACATCCGCAGCGGCGAGACAATGGCCCTGGTCGGCGCCACCGGCAGCGGCAAGACCACGCTCACCGCCCTGCTCCCCCGGCTCTACGAGGCCACCGCCGGCACCATCACCCTGGACGGCCGGGACATCCGCGACCTGCCCCGGGAGCGGCTGCGCGAACTCGTCGCGGTCGCCTTCGAGGAGCCCACCCTCTTTTCGGCGACCGTCCGGGAGAACGTCCTGATGGGCGCCCCGGGCGCGAGCACGGAGCAGCTGCGCTCCGCCCTGGCCACCGCCCAGGCCGGCTTCGTCGACACGCTCCCCGAGGGCGTGGACACCGAGGTCGGCGAGCAGGGCCTGAGCCTGTCCGGCGGCCAGCGCCAGCGCCTCGCGCTGGCCCGCGCGGTGGTCGGCGACCCGGCTTTCCTGGTGCTGGACGACCCGCTCTCCGCCCTGGACGTGCACACCGAGGCGCTGGTCGAGCGCGCGCTGCGCGAGGTCCTCGGCACCACCACCGCCCTGGTGGTCGCCCACCGGCCCAGCACGGTGCTGCTCGCCGACCGGGTCGCGGTGCTGGCGGACGGCCGGATCACGGCCGTCGGCACCCACCAGGAGCTGCTGCGCGACTGCGCGCACTACCGCGAACTGATGTCCGGCGAGGCCGCCCTCGTGCCCGAAGGAAGTGCAGCCCCGTGACCACCACCGCCGACCCCACCACCGGCCCCACCGACGCCGACCCCGCCAAGGCATCCGCCCCGCCCGTCGCGGAGACGCCGCCCGTCGCGGAGGCCCCGCCCCCGCCGCCCGCCGACGAGGAGGACATTCCCGTCCCGCCCGGCGCGCCCCGGGCGCTGCTGCGCTCGCTGCTCGGCCCGCACCGGGCCCGGATCGCCGTCGCGCTGGTGGTGATCCTGGTCCAGCAGGCCGCCCTGCAGTCCGGTCCGCTGCTGGTCGCGGTGGCGATGGACCGCGCCGTCCCGGCGCTGCGCGCGCACGACTCCGGCCCACTGATCGCGGTGGTCGCCGCCTACCTGTTCTGCGCGCTGCTCAGCCCGGTCCTGCAGTGGCTGTTCATCAAGATCAGCGCCCGGGTGAACCAGGACATCCTGCTGGAGCTGCGCGGCCGGATCTTCCGGCACGCCCAGCGGCTCAGCCTGGACTTCCACGAGCGCTACACCTCGGGCCGGATCATCTCCCGGGCCACCAGCGACATCGACGCGCTGCGCGAACTGCTCTCCGAAGGGCTCCAGGAGCTGCTGACCGTCTTCCTGTCGGTCTGCTACATCTCGGTGCTGCTGCTGGTGCTGGACTGGCGGCTCGGCCTGGTCTCGCTGGCCTCCGGCGTGCCGCTGGCGCTGATCGCCCGTTCCTTCCGCCGCCGCTCGCGCCGGGTGTACCGGCGCTCGCGGACCTCGGCCGCCTCGCTGATCGTCCGCTTCACCGAGACCATGAACGGCATCCGCCCGGTGCAGGCCTTCCGCCGCGAGCGGGCCAACGACGCCGCCTTCGCCGTGCTCAACCGGCAGGCGGCCACCGCCACCGCGGACGGCTTCCTGGAGCTGGCCCGCTACGTCGGCCTCTCCCGCGCCACCGCCAACCTGTGGATCACCGGCGTGGTGCTGTTCGGCTCCTACCTGGTCGTCGACGACTCGCTGGAGCTGGGCGTGCTCACCGCCTTCGCGCTCTACCTGCGCCGGCTCTTCGACCCGATCGACCAGCTGGCGATGTTCCTGAACAGCTACCAGTCGGCCGCCGCCGCCCTGGAGAAGATCGCCGGCCTGCTCGCCCACGAGCCGACGGTCGCCGAGCCCGCCGAGCCGCGCGACCTGCCGCAGGCCGCCGGCAAGGGCCGTGAGGTGCGGTTCGAACAGACCCGCTTCGCCTACCGCACCGGCAAGGAGGTGCTGCCGCCCTTCGACCTGCAGATCCCCGCCGGGCAGACGGTGGCGGTGGTCGGCGCGACCGGCGCGGGCAAGTCGACGGTCGCCAAGCTGCTGGCCCGCTTCTACGACCCGACCGACGGCCGGATCCGGCTGGACGGCGTGGACCTGCGCGAGCTGGCCACCCCGGAACTGCGGCGCGGGGTGGTGATGGTGACCCAGGAGTCCTTCCTGTTCTCCGGCACCGTCGCCGAGAACATCGCGATCGGCCGCCCCGGCGCGACCCGCGAGGAGGTCGAGCAGGCTGCCCGCGACATCGGCGCGTACGGGTTCATCGCCGCGCTGCCGGACGGCTTCGACACCGACGTGCGCAAGCGCGGCGGCCGGATCTCGGCCGGTCAGCGCCAGCTGGTGGCCTTCGCCCGCGCCCTGCTGGCCGACCCGGCGGTGCTGATCCTGGACGAGGCGACCAGTTCCCTGGACGTCCCCGGCGAGCAGGCCGTCCAGCGGGCGATGCGCACGGTGCTGGCGGGCCGGACGGCGGTGATCATCGCGCACCGGCTCTCCACCGTGGAGATCGCCGACCGCGTCCTGGTGATGGACCGGGGCCGGATCGTGGAGGACGGCTCCCCGCAGGAGCTGATCGACGGCTCCGGCCGCTTCGCCACCCTGCACCGGGCCTGGCGGGACAGCCTGGTCTGAGGCCGGCCCGTTCCCACCCATGAATGTGCCCGGTCCGGGTGCGCCGTCACGCACCCGGGCCGGGCCTGTCCGTATCTGCCGCTCGGCCCGCTCAGTTCACGGTCACCACGAAGTCGGTGTGCCAGTCGGGCGAGGGGCAGTCCTCGGACGCGGCCACCACGTCCAGCGTCCCGCCGGGCAGTACCTGCCCCGCGACGGTCGCCGGGTCGATCACCACCGCCGGGTCGAGGTAGACCGCGTCGTGGTAGCGCGGCCCGGTCGGCAGGTGGCAGGAGAGCGTCCGCTCCCCGGTCGCCGTGCAGTCGTACGGCGGGGCGCCGGTCAGCGTGGTGTGCTCCGGCGTGGTGATCCGGATGTCGACCGGGTGGGTCGAGTACGAGGGGCCCGCGTTGTACACCCAGAGCGGCAGGCTGATGGTCGCGCCGGGCTTTCCGGTGAGGTCGCCCGGCTGCGGCACCGGGTGGCCACCCTCCCAGGCGGAGGAGGCGCCGACCATGAAGTGCGCCCGGGTGTCGGCGGTGGTGAGGCTGTACGGGGTGGTGTGGCCGGACTGGTCCGGGTCACCCGGGTAGAAGGCCTGGACGTCGCCGCTGATGGTGGTGAACGGCGAGGTGACCGGCGCGACGTACAGCGCCAGCTTCTCCACCGAGCTCGCCCCCGGCGCCAGCCCGGCCGGGATCCGGTAGGAGCTGCCGGTGCCGAAGTAGGTGAGGGTGACGGGCGGTTCGGCCGACTGCACCACACCCGGCGACGGGAAGTGCACGACGACCAGGGTCGCGTCGCTGGTGGTCTCCGGGCCCCGGTTGGTGACCCGGACCTCCAGGATCCCGGTCTCCCCCGGCACCACCGGGCCCTGCGGCGGACAGAGTTCGACGGACAGCTGCGCGGTCGCGGGTGGCGCGGCGAGCGGGGTGGTGCCGGCCTGGGCCGGCCACGCGAGGAGCACTACGGAGAGCGCGGCGAGGGCGGCCGCGCGCACGGTTCGCATCATGACCTTCACGCTGCCCCCGCCCGACACGCGGGGCAACCGGATGACTGCCGTCCGTGGCGATCCGAACGACAGTCATCCTCCGCGGCGTCAGCAGCCGCGTTGCCGTCCCCGCGGCGGCACACCCCGCGGGGACGACGGCGCGGCGGATCAGCGCAGCAGCCCCGCGTCCATTCCGGCCGACTCGGCGGGCAGCGCGACCAGCCCCAGCTCGGCCGGCGAGGCCAGCCGCGGGTGGGCGGGCAGCACCCGAACGGTGTAGCCGAACGGGCCGGTGCGGCAGAGCTCCAGCGAGCCCTCGTAGCGGGTGCGGCCGTCCAGGTCGGGCCCGCCGACCGGTTTGAGGGCGAGCAGGCAGGCGTCCGAGATGCCGTCCGACTCGTCCACCCGGCCGGAGACCACCTGGACCTCGACGTCGCCCGGCCCGAGCGTCCCGAGCGCGACCTGCACCCGCAGCTCCAGCGAGCTGCCCAGCTCCTGGGCCTCGGCCGGGCAGTCCGCCTCGACGTGCTCGACCCGGACGGCCGGCCAGGCCTCCCGGACCTTCGCCTTCCACACCGCCAGCTCCCGGGCGCAGCGGTTGCGGTCGGCCGCCAGCTCCCGCTGGGCCAGCGCGGCCGGCGTGTACAGCCGTTCGACGTACTCCCGGACCATCCGCCCGGCCAGCACCTTGGGCCCGAGGGTGACCAGGGTGTGCCGGACCATGGCGATCCAGTGGTGCGGCAGCCCGTCCGCGTCCCGGTCGTAGAAGCGGGCGGCGACCTGGTGCTCGATCAGGTCGTAGAGGGCGGCCGCCTCGATGTCGTCGCGCCGCTCGGCCTCGCCGCTGTCCGGGTCGAGCGCCCCGCCGCTCTCGTCGGCGGTGGGGATCGCCCAGCCGTTGCGGCCGTCGTACCACTCGTCCCACCAACCGTCCAGGACGGACAGGTTGAGGCAGCCGTTGAGCGCGGCCTTCATCCCGGAGGTGCCGCAGGCCTCCAGTGGGCGCAGCGGGTTGTTCAGCCAGACGTCGCAGCCCGGGTAGAGGTGCCGGGCCATCGCCATGTCGTAGTCCGGCAGGAAGACGATCCGGTGCCGGACGGCCGGGTCGTCGGCGAAGGCGACCATCTGCTGGATGAGCCGCTTGCCGCCGTCGTCGGCCGGGTGGGCCTTGCCGGCCACCACGATCTGCACCGGCCGGGTCGGGTGCAGCAGCAGGGCGCGCAGCCGCTCCGTGTCGCGCAGCATCAGGGTGAGCCGCTTGTACGAGGGCACCCGGCGGGCGAAGCCGATGGTGAGTACGTCGGGGTCGAGCACCGAGGAGACCCAGCCGAGCTCGGCCTCGCCGGCTCCGCGCTGGCGCCAGGAGGCGTGCAGCCGGCGGCGGGCCTCGTCCACCAGCTGGGCGCGCAGGGTGCGGCGCAGTTCCCAGATCTCGGAGTTGCCGATCGCTTCCAGGCCGGTCCAGCGGGTGGCCTCGCCGGTGGTCATGGCCTCCTCGGCGCGTTCGGCGCCGATCTCGGCGGCGCCGAGCCGGACGACGGCCGGGTCGATCCAGGTGGCGGCGTGCACGCCGTTGGTGACCGAGGTGATCGGCACCTCGTCGGCGTCGAAACCGGGCCAGAGGCCGTTGAACATCGAGCGGCTGACCTCGCCGTGCAGGGTGGAGACCCCGTTGGCGCGCTGGGCGAGCCGCAGGCCCATGGCGGCCATGTTGAACAGCTTCGGGTCGCCGCCGCGCCAGGTCTCGGCGCCGAGTGCGAGCACCTGGTCGACCGGGACGCCGGGCAGGGCGGCGTCCCCGCCGAAGTGGCGGGCGACCAGCTCGCGGTCGAAGCGGTCGATGCCGGCCGGCACGGGCGTGTGGGTGGTGAACAGGGTGCCGGCCCGGACGGACTCCAGGGCGGCGGCGAAGTCGGGGCCGGCGGTGTCGGGCCCGGCCGGGTCGGCGCCGGCCGCCTCCTCGGCGACGAGTTCGCGGATCCGTTCGACGCCGAGGAAGCCGGCGTGGCCCTCATTGGTGTGGAAGACCTCGGGGGCGGGGTGCCCGGTGAGCCGGCAGTAGGCGCGCACCGCCCGTACGCCGCCGATGCCGAGCAGCATCTCCTGCAGCAGCCGGTGTTCACTGCCGCCGCCGTACAGCCGGTCGGTGACGTCGCGTTCGGCGGGCGAGTTGGCCTCGATGTCGGAGTCGAGCAGCAGCAGCGGCACCCGGCCCACCTGGGCCTTCCAGATCCGGGCGGCGAGGGTGCGGCCGCCGGGCAGGGCGAGGTCGACCCGGCTGGGGGTGCCGTCGGCCTCCCGCAGCGGGCTGACCGCGAGCTCGTCCGGGTCGAGCAGCGGGTAGCGCTCCTGCTGCCAGCCGTCCCGGCTCAGGGACTGCCGGAAGTAGCCGTGCCGGTAGAACAGGCCGACGCCGATGACGGGGACGCCGAGGTCGCTGGCGGCCTTGAGGTGGTCGCCGGCGAGGATGCCGAGTCCGCCGGAGTACTGGGGCAGTGCGGCGGCGATGCCGTACTCGGGCGAGAAGTAGGCGATGGCGGCGGGCAGCGGGGCGGCACCGGTCTCCTGCTGCCGGGTCTGGTACCAGCGCGGGCCGGTCAGGTAGTCGCGCAGGTCGTCGGCGAGGTCGCCGAGTCTGCGCAGGAACCGCCGGTCGGCGGCGAGCGCGGCGAGCCTGGCGGCCGGGACCTCCCCGAGCAGCCGCACCGGGTCCTCGCCGGTCGCGGCCCAGACCTCCGGGTCCACGGACCGGAACAGGTCCCTGGTCTCGGGGTGCCAGGACCAGCGCAGGTTGAGGGCCAGCTCGTGCAGCGGCTGGAGTTGTTCGGGCAGGACGGTGCGGACGGTGAATCTGCGGATTGCCTTCACGGCGTGAAGCGTAGCCGCGGCGGTCGGCCCGGCAGTGCGTCAAGTGGGCTATTGGGCATCCGTTCGGGCTATTGATGAGATCGCATTCGGCGCATTGGTCTGCACGGGGGGCGCGCGAGGCGCACATTTCGGGGGCCCGCGCTACCAATACGTGAACTCTGCGGTACGGCTTCATTTCCGAGGGCGCATCCGCTCGGGAGAAGACCCGAAACTACTGTCGTACCGGTGCAAAAACCCGGTCACCGATGCGAGGATGACCGAAGGTCGTTGATGCTCCGGGGAGTCCGGCGACGGGTGGCGTCCCCCTTGAAGCAGCACGTCCGAATCCTTTTCGCGTTCGCTGTCCCCGTTCTCCGTAACCCATTCGGCGCTCACCGCACACTGACGCGTGTCCTCGGTACCGGCCTGCTCGTTCACGGGTGGACCGGGTCGCCCAGGGGCGTGACCCAGGAGGCGTGCGCCGGGACGCGCACGGGCTCGGGGGCGTCCCGCCACCGGCTCGGCGGGCGCCGGGCAGGTTGCCGGGGACAGCGGCGCGGGCAGGCTCCGGTCGCGCACGTCCTCCCCACCCAGCAGTCCTCCCGGTACTCCCCTGGCCCGCCCCCCGGCCCGCGGGAGCTGCCGCCGATCTCGGGCAGGAGCTTGGCATGCACGGCGACACGCGGGACCAGTCCACACCTGTGGCCGAAACCCTCGACGCAGCGGTCGCGGAATCCGCCGGACGGATGGATTCTGACACTCGGACAGATCCGGCGATGCCGTCGCCCAGGGTGTCCGGGGCGGTCCCTACCGGATCCTCCGAATCCCATCCCGCGGCAGCACAGCCCCCCGCGGCACCTCCCTCCGCGGCGGCCCCACAACCCGGGGCCGAGGAGGACCGGGCCGCGGCACCCCGCAGGCGCACCACCACGCGCCGCACCACCGCCACCGCGTCGGCCGCCACCCCGAAGGCCGGCGCCGGGACCGGTACCGCGCCGCGCCGTACGACCGCCGCGAAGGCCCCCACCGCAGGGGCCGCGAGCGCGCCGGGCACGCCCGCGCGCAAGCCGGCGGCCAAGAGCGCCGCCAAACGCCCCACGAAGACCGCCGCCCGCAAGACAGAGAGCGACACCGTGATCGGCCGCATCCCCGTCCTGGACGTCAGCCCCCTCGTCGACTCCGGCCGCCGCCCTGCCAAGGCCGTCGTCGGCGAGACCTTCCTGGTCACCGCGACCGTCTTCCGCGAGGGCCACGACGCCGTCAACGCCAACGTGGTGCTGCGCGACCCGCGCGGCCGCAGCGGCCCGCGGACACC
Source organism: Streptomyces sp. 1331.2 (assembly GCF_900199205.1). Classification (NCBI taxonomy): domain Bacteria; kingdom Bacillati; phylum Actinomycetota; class Actinomycetes; order Kitasatosporales; family Streptomycetaceae; genus Streptomyces; species Streptomyces sp. 1331.2. Next base: position 2,573,678 of record NZ_OBMJ01000001.1, read on the forward strand.
GATGCGCGAGCTGGCCGAGGGCACCGACCGCTGGGGCGCGTACGTCACCCCGACCGCGCCCGGCCGCTGGTCGTACCTGGTGGAGGCGTGGAGCGACCCGATCGCCACCTGGCGCAAGGCCGCCGCGATCAAGCTGCCCGCCGGGATCGACACCGCGCTGGTCCTGGAGGAGGGCGCCCGGCTGCTGGACCAGGCCGCCGCCGGGGTGCCGAAGAAGGAGGGCCGCGCACACGTGCTGGCCGCCGCCGACGCGCTGCGCGACCCGGGGCTGCCGCCGCTGTCCCGGCTGGCCGCCGCACTGGCCCCCGAGGTGCTGGACCTGCTGACCCGCTACCCGCTGCGCGAACTGCTCAGCGCCTCCCGCCCGCTGCCGCTGCAGGTGGACCGCGAGCGTGCGCTGTTCGGCTCCTGGTACGAATTCTTCCCCCGCTCGGAGGGGGCCGTGGTGGACCCGAGCGGCGTCGAACCGCCGCGCTCGGGCACCCTGCGCACCGCCGCCGAGCGGCTGCCGGCCATCGCCGCGATGGGCTTCGACGTGGTCTACCTGCCGCCGGTGCACCCGATCGGCCGAGCCTTCCGCAAGGGCCCGGACAACACCCTGACGGCCGGTCCGCACGACGTCGGCTCGCCCTGGGCGATCGGCTCCCCCGAGGGCGGCCACGACGCGGTCCACCCCGACCTCGGCACCATCGAGGACTTCGACCACTTCGTCACCGAGGCCCGGGCGCTGAACCTGGAGGTGGCGCTGGACTTCGCCCTCCAGTGCTCCCCGGACCACCCCTGGGTGAACAAGCATCCGGAATGGTTCCACCACCGCGCGGACGGCACCATCGCGTACGCCGAGAACCCGCCGAAGAAGTACCAGGACATCTATCCGGTCAACTTCGATCAGGACATGGACGGAATCGTCAAGGAAACCGTCCGACTCCTGCGCTTCTGGATGTCCCACGGTGTTCGGATCTTCCGGGTCGACAACCCGCACACCAAGCCGGTGGTGTTCTGGGAGACGGTGCTCGCCGACATCGCCCGCACCGACCCCGATGTCGTGTTCCTGGCGGAGGCATTCACCCGCCCCGCGATGATGCACACCCTGGCGAAGATCGGATTCCACCAGTCGTACACGTACTTCACCTGGCGCACCACCAAGCCGGAACTCACCGAGTACCTCACCGAACTCACCGGTGACGCAGCGGCCTACATGCGCCCCAACTTCTTCGCCAACACCCCCGACATCCTGCACGAGTACCTCCAGCACGGCGGCCGCGCCGCCTTCGCGATCCGCGCCGTGCTCGCCGCCACCCTCTCCCCCAGCTACGGCATCTACGCCGGCTACGAGCTGTACGAGAACGAGCCGGCCCACCCGGGCTCCGAGGAGTACCTGCACTCGGAGAAGTACGAGCTGCGCCCGCGCGACTGGAACCGCACCGACACCCTCGCCCCGCTGCTCACCGTGCTCAACCGGCTGCGCCGGCGCCACCCCGCCCTGCAGCAGCTGCGCGACCTGCGCTTCCACCCCACCGACAACGACCGGGTGATCGCCTACTCCAAGACCGCGACCACCCCCGAGGGCCTCACCGACCAGGTCATCACCGTGGTCAACCTCGACCCGCACCACGTCCAGGAGGCCACCGTCACGCTCGACGGCGACGGCCCGTACGCGGTGCACGACGAGCTCACCGGCGCCGTCTACACCTGGGGCCGGCACAACTACGTCCGGCTCGATCCCTCAGCCGAGCCGGCCCACCTCCTCACGGTTCGGAGGAACCCAGCGTGACAGTGAACGAGCCCGTCCCCGACACCTTCCCGGAGACCTCGAAGAAGAACCTGGACCCCGAGTGGTTCAAGCGTGCGGTGTTCTACGAGGTGCTGGTGCGGTCCTTCCAGGACAGCAACGGCGACGGGGTCGGGGACCTCAAGGGGCTCACGGCCAAGCTCGACTACCTCCAGTGGCTCGGGATCGACTGCCTCTGGCTCCCCCCGTTCTTCGCCTCGCCGCTGCGCGACGGCGGGTACGACGTGTCCGACTACACCTCGGTGCTGCCGGAGTTCGGCGACCTCGCCGACTTCATGGAGTTCGTCGACGCCGCGCACGCCCGCGGCATGCGCGTGATCATCGACTTCGTCATGAACCACACCAGCGACCAGCACCCGTGGTTCCAGGCCTCCCGGACGGACCCGGACGGGCCGTACGGCGACTTCTACATGTGGGCCGACGACGACAAGCAGTACCCGGACGCCCGGATCATCTTCGTCGACACCGAGACCTCCAACTGGACCTACGACCCGGTCCGCAAGCAGTACTACTGGCACCGCTTCTTCTCGCACCAGCCGGACCTCAACTACGACAACCCCCGGGTCCAGGCCGAGATGATCGCGGGCCTGCGGTTCTGGCTCGACCTCGGCATCGACGGCTTCCGGCTCGACGCGGTGCCCTACCTGTTCGCCCGCGAGGGCACCAACTGCGAGAACCTGCCCGAGACCCACGAGTTCCTCCAGCGGGTCCGCAAGGAGATCGACGCCGACTACCCCGACACCGTGCTGCTCGCCGAGGCCAACCAGTGGCCGGAGGACGTCGTCGACTACTTCGGCGACTTCACCTCCGGCGGCGACGAGTGCCACATGGCGTTCCACTTCCCGGTGATGCCGCGGATCTTCATGGCGGTGCGCCGCGAATCCCGCTACCCGGTCTCGGAGATCCTCGCCAAGACCCCGCAGATCCCCAACGGCTGCCAGTGGGGCATCTTCCTGCGCAACCACGACGAGCTGACCCTGGAGATGGTCACCGACGAGGAGCGCGACTACATGTACGCGGAGTACGCCAAGGACCCGCGGATGCGCGCCAACGTGGGCATCCGCCGCCGGCTCGCCCCGCTGCTGGAGAACGACCGCAACCAGATCGAGCTCTTCACCGCCCTGCTGCTCTCCCTGCCCGGCTCCCCGGTCCTCTACTACGGGGACGAGATCGGCATGGGCGACAACATCTGGCTCGGCGACCGGGACGGCGTGCGCACGCCGATGCAGTGGACCCCGGACCGCAACGCGGGTTTCTCCTCCGCCGACCCGGGCAGGCTCAGTCTGCCGCCCATCATGGACCCGGTGTACGGCTATCAGGTGACCAACGTCGAAGCGCAGCAGAGCAGTTCGAGTTCGCTGCTGCACTGGACGCGTCGCATGATCGAGATCCGCAAGCTCAATCCGGCGTTCGGGCTCGGCAGCTACGCCGAACTGCCGTCCAGCAACCCCGCCGTGCTGGCCTTCGTGCGCGAGTACGAGGGGGACCTGGTCATGTGCGTGAACAACTTCTCGCGGTTCGCGCAGCCGACCGAGCTGGACCTGCGGCAGTACGGCGGGCGGTACCCGGTCGAGCTGATCGGCGGGGTGCGCTTCCCGTCGATCGGCGAGTGGCCCTACCTGCTCACCCTGGCCGGGCACGGCTTCTACTGGTTCCAGCTCCGGCAGCCCCCGCGCCTGAGCGGGACCAGGCGGTCGAAGTAACGATCCGCCGCACCCCGGCGAACCCGCCCCGACAGCACCACCAGACCCTCCGGGGGCGCCAGTTGGACCCGAGCGCCCCCGGAGTTCTCTGCACCACCGCGTACGGAGAACAGCCCAACGGCCACCCACACGAAGGCGTGACACCCGAGCCACGCTCGCGTGCCGCAACCGCCGCGCCGCCGAAATCCGGAAGACTGACGGACCCGGCCACGACCCGTCGGGCAGTCCGCGTGCTTCCGGGGAAAGGGAGTCATGTCCGAAACCTCCCGTTCTCAAGCCCATGTGCAGCACGACGCCCCGGCCGGCTCCCCCGCGCCGGCGGGCGCGCGGGGCACCGGGGCCCGGAGAACCGCCCTGGGAGTCAGCGAACTCGTCCAGGCGGCGCTGCCGCTGATCTCCGCGTGGCTGCCCACCCAGCGCTGGTACGCCGGCAAGGGGCGGCCCATCACCGGCCTCACCCCCGTGGTCGGCACCCCGCTGCAGGTCGGTGACCCGGCACTGCTGCACCTGCTGCTCCGGGTCGAGCACGCCACCACGGCCGGCGCCCCGCACGGGGACATCTACCAACTGCTGCTCGGGATCCGCTCCAACGGACTCGGCGACATCGGCCCCGGCGCCGTCCTCGGCCGGCTCAGCCAGGGCCCGTACGACGGCGCGACCCTCTACGACGCGGTGCACGACCCCGAACTCACCGGACGGCTGCTGGAACACCTCGCCACCGGCGACCGGTTCGGCTCGCTGTCCTTCCGCCGCACCCCCGGCTCCGGACTGCCCGCCAACCTCCCCGGCCGCGCCTCCACCGCCGAACAGTCCAACAGCTCCGTCATCTACGGCACCTCGTACATCCTCAAGCTGTTCCGCCGCATCCACCCCGGCACCAACCCCGACCTCGAACTCTCGCTCGCCCTCTCCCGGGCCGGCTCCACCCGGATCCCCCGGGTCGCCGCCTGGTTCGAGAGCCGGATGGAACGCGCCGAACCCGCCACCCTCGGACTCCTCCAGCGCTACCTGCCGGACGCCGAGGACGGCTGGGAACTCGCCCTCGACCAGGTCGGCCGGCTCAAGGGCGACCGCTCCCCCGGCAACTTCGCCATCGAGGCGCACCGGCTCGGCCGGGCCACCGCCGAAGTGCATCGGGTGCTCGCCCGCTCCATGCCCGTCGCCCGGCTCGACCGCACCCAGACCGGACGATTGGCCACCGCGATGGCCGACCGGCTCGACAGCGCCGTCGCCGCCGTCCCCGGACTGCTGCGCTTCCGCGCCGCGCTGCGCACCGCCTTCCAGCAACTCGCCGACGCCCACCCCGACGGCCTGCCCGTCCAGCGCATCCACGGCGACCTGCACCTCGGACAGGCGATGCGCACCCCGCACGGCTGGGTGCTGCTGGACTTCGAGGGCGAGCCGGCCAAGTCGGTCAACGAGCGCCGCGAACCGCAACCCGCCCTGCGCGACGTCGCCGCGATGCTCCGCTCCTTCGACTACGCCGCCGCCCACCTGCTGGCCGGCGGCCCGGTCGACCCGGAACTGGCCCATCTCGCCGCCGCCTGGGCCCAGCGCAACCGCACCGCCTTCTGCGCCGGCTACACCGCCGGGGGCGGCGCCGACCCGGCGGCCTCGCCGGAGCTGATGCGGGCGCTGGAGATCGACAAGGCGGTGTACGAGGTGGTGTACGAGGCCCGGCACCGGCCGAGCTGGCTGCCGATCCCGCTGGCCGCGATCAACCGGCTCGCCCTGTCCGTCTGATCCCGCCGACCCCGCTGTTCCCGCGCTCTCAGTCCGCCCGCCCGCCACGAGTTCGCACACCCCTGCCGCAGGAGGACCACGCCGTGACGCCGCTCGACCCGACCGGCCCCAACCACCCCGTTCCGGCCATCTTCCTGGCCGGGGCCGCCGCCTCCGCCCGGGCCGAGGAACCTGCGGCCGCCCTTCCGGCGGATCCTCCGACGGTCCCTTCCTCGGACGCCCCGGTCGGAGCTCTGCGCCTGCCGGAGGCGCCGCTGCCGCCGGCCGAGGTGGACCGGCTGGTGAACGGGCAGCACCACGACCCGCACGCGCTGCTCGGCGCCCACCCGGTGCACGGCGGCACGGCGATCCGGGTGCTGCGCCCCTTCGCCGAGCGGGTCGTCGTCGAGACGCCGCAGGGCCCGGCCGAACTCACCCACCAGCAGGGCGGGTTGTTCACCGGACTGGTGGCCGGCGACGAACTGCCGGACTACTCCCTGCTGGTGACCTACCCCGGCGGCGAGCCGATGCGCCAGGACGACGGCTACCGCACCCGCCCCACCCTCGGCGAACTCGACCTGCACCTGATCTCCGAGGGCCGGCACGAGCAGCTGTGGCGGGCACTCGGCTCGCACGTGCGCACCGTCGACGGCGTGCCCGGCACCGCCTTCGCGGTCTGGGCGCCGAACGCCGTCGGGGTGCGGCTGATCGGCGACTTCAACCACTGGAACGGCACCGGGCACCCGATGCGCTCGCTCGGCTCGTCCGGGATCTGGGAGCTGTTCGTCCCGGGCCTGGCCGAGGGCGCCACCTACAAGTACGAGGTGCACACCCGGCAGGGCTGGGTGCTCGACAAGGCCGACCCGCTGGCCCGGGCCGCCCAGTGCCCGCCCGGCACCGCCTCGGTGGTCACCTCCTCCTCGTACGCCTGGCAGGACGACGAGTGGATGGCCCGCCGCGCCCGCGCCACCCACCACCGGGCACCGATGTCGGTGTACGAGCTGCACCTGCCGTCCTGGCGCCCCGACCTCACCACCTACCGCGCCATCGCCGACGAACTCCCGCGCTACCTCAAGGAGTTGAACTTCACCCACGTGGAGTTCATGCCGGTGATGGAGCACCCCTTCGGCGGCTCCTGGGGCTACCAGGTGTCCGGCTACTACGCCCCCACCGCCCGGCTCGGCAGCCCCGACGACTTCCGTCACCTGGTGGACACCCTGCACCGGCACGGCATCGGCGTGATCGTCGACTGGGTGCCCGCGCACTTCCCCAAGGACGACTTCGCCCTCGCCCGCTTCGACGGCGAGCCGCTGTACGAGCCCGCCGACCCGCTGCGCGCCGAACACCCCGACTGGGGAACCCTGGAGTTCGACTACGGCCGCAAGGAGGTGCGCAACTTCCTGGTCGCCAACGCGGTCTACTGGTGCGAGGAGTTCCACATCGACGGCCTGCGGGTGGACGCCGTCGCCTCCATGCTCTACCTCGACTACTCCCGCGAGGGCGGCGCCTGGACGCCCAACCGGCACGGTGGCCGGGAGAACCTGGACGCGGCCTCCTTCCTGCAGGAGATGAACGCCACCGTCTACCGGCGCTGCCCCGGCGTGATCACCATCGCCGAGGAGTCCACCGCCTGGGACGGCGTCACCCGGCCCACCGACGCCGGCGGCCTCGGCTTCGGGCTGAAGTGGAACATGGGCTGGATGCACGACTCGCTGGTCTACATGTCCAAGGAGCCGGTGCACCGCAAGTACCACCACAACGAGATCACCTTCTCGATGGTGTACGCCTACTCCGAGAACTACATCCTGCCGATCTCGCACGACGAGGTCGTGCACGGCAAGCAGTCCCTGGTCTCCAAGATGCCCGGCGACTGGTGGCAGCAGCGCGCCAACCACCGCGCCTACCTGGGCTTCATGTGGTCCCACCCGGGCAAGCAACTGCTCTACATGGGGCAGGAGTTCGCCCAGGGCGCGGAGTGGGACCACGAGCAGGGCCCGCAGTGGTGGGTGCTCGACGAGCAGTGGCCGGCCCACCGGGACCACCTCGGGATGCGCCGCCTGGTCCGCGACCTCAACCGCAGCTACCTGGACACCCCCGCTCTGTGGGAGCTGGACACCACCCCGGACGGCTTCCGCTGGCTCGACGGCGGCGCCGCCGACGACAACCTGCTCTCCTTCGTCCGCTACGCCGCCGACGGCTCGCCGCTGGTCGCGGTCTGCAACTTCTCCCCGGTCGTCCGGCACGGCCGCCGGGTCGGCCTGCCCGGCCTGGACGGCCGCGACCAGCTGTGGGAGGAAGTGCTGAACACCGACGCCGAGGCCTACGGCGGCAGCGGCATCGGCAACTCCCACCCGGTCAAGGCCGAGCCGGTCGCATGGGACGGCCAGCCCCGTTCCGCCGAACTGATCCTCCCCCCACTCGCCACCATCTGGCTCCGCCCGTCCCGCTGACCACCGAGTGCCCGCCCGTCGCAACGGGCGGGCACTCACCTCGGAGCAGTGACCGGAAACCCGAGCTCCTCGGCTGCCCGGCCGAGCTCGCGGTCGTAGGTGACGAAGTCGGTGAGTTCGGCCCGGAACGGCTCGGCGCTGGCCAGATGGAGCGCGTCCAGCGATCCCAACCGTGGGGTGCGGTAGGCGAGCGCCCTGGCGAGCACCGCGCTGCTGAGGTCGACCCGGTAGGCGCCCCGGAGCGCTTGGTCGACGTGGTACGGGACCAGCTGGTGCGAGATGCCCGCTCGGAGCAGCGTGCGGGTGATCTCCAGTCGGGCCAGCTCGCTGGTGATCAATTCGGTGCCGTCGGGGAGCGCCTGCCGCCAAGCGCGCAGCGCGGCCGTCTCGGGCTCCGGCTTGATGAACTTGAGCAGCGCACACGAGTCGAGGTAGATCAACGGTTGCGCTCCCGGTCTCGGTCTTCGATCAGCAGGTCCGACAGGCTACCGACGTCCGGCAGCAGATCGAGGGCCAGTTCGGGCATGCCCTGGTCGGCGGGCGGCGTGACCTCGCCCGCCGCGACCATCCGTTCGAGGGTCGTCTCCGGAGCCGTTTCCGGCACCAGTCTCAGCACGGGCCGCCCGCGGTCGGTCACGACGATCGTCGCGCCGGCCCGGACCCGCGCGACTGCCTTCGACGGGTTCTGGTTCAGCTCACGCAGTCCCATGGTCTCCATACCAGCCAATGTAACTACATCATGTAGGTACATCAAGGGTGAAGGGCCGCGCAAATCCCGAGCTCAGGCCGTTCGCCCCTTGCCCGGCGGGGGCAGCTCTGCTCGCGGACGGGTGTTCGGGGTGCGAAGGTAGGGTCGATGTGACCACCTTCCGAGACGACGGGACGGAGACATCCACGTGGCGCGCAGCGTGTACGTGACCGGGATCGACCGGGGGGACGGCCGGCAGGCGGTCGAACTCGGGGTCATGGAACTGCTCACCCGCCAGGTGGACCGGGTCGGGGTCTTCCGCCCGCTGGTGCACGCCGCCGCGCCCGGGCAGCCGGGCTCGGACCACGTGGTCGAGCTGCTGCACGGCCGCTACCGGATCGACCTGCCGAGCTCCGAGCTGTACGGCCTCACCTACGAGGAGGCCGCGGCGCTGCAGGCCGCGCAGGGGCAGGACGAGCTGGTCTCCGTCCTGGTCGACCGCTTCCGCGCGCTGGAGCGGCGGTGCCAGGCCGTCCTGGTGCTCGGCACCGACTTCGCCGACACCAACATCCCGGACGAACTGGCCTTCAACGCCCGCCTGGCCAACGAGTTCGGCGCCGCGGTGCTGCCGGTGGTCGGCGGGCACAGCGAGGACCCGGAGGCCGTGATCGCCGAGGTCCGCAACGCCCACCGGGCGTACACCGACCTCGGCTGCGAGACCCTGGCGATGATCGCCAACCGGGTCGCCCCGGGCGCCAAGCAGCGGATCCAGCGGGCGCTCACCGAGAAGCTGCCGATCCCCGCCTACGTCATCCCGGAGGAGCCTGCCCTGGCCGCGCCGACCGTGGCGCAGCTGGTCGAGGCGACCGGCGCCGAGGTGCTGCTCGGCGACGCCGCCGGCCTGGCCCGCGACGTGCGCGGCTACGTCTTCGGCGGCGCCATGCTGCCGACCTTCCTCGACGCGCTGACCGAGGGCGCGCTGGTCGTCACCCCCGGGGACCGCGCGGACCTGGTGGTCGGCTCGCTGGCCGCGCACGCCGCCGGCGCCCCGCCGATCGCCGGCGTGCTGCTGACGCTGGGCCAGCACCCGGGCCCGAACGTGATGGCCCTGGCGGCCCGGCTCGCCCCCGGCACCCCGGTCGCAGTCGTCCCGGAGGGCAGCTGGCCGACCGCCGCCACCCTGACCCACCTGGAGGGCAAGCTCACCGCGGCCAGCCCGCGGAAGGCCGAGATCGCCCTCGGCCTGTTCGAACTGCACGTCGACACCGCCGAGTTGACCAACCGGATCGAGGTCGGCCGGTCCGAGCGGGTCACCCCGATGATGTTCGAGCACGAGCTGCTGGAGCGCGCCCGGGCCGCCCGCCGGCACGTCGTGCTGCCCGAGGGCACCGAGGAGCGGGTGCTGCGCGCGGCCGAGATCCTGCTGCGCCGCAACATCTGCGACCTCACCCTGCTCGGCGAGCCGGACGCGGTGCGCCGCAAGGCCGCGGGCCTGGGCATCGAGCTGCCGCAGCCGGAGGCGGGGGCCGACCGCGCCCAGGTCCGGATCGTCGACCCGACCACCAGCCCATTGCGCCGCCAGTTCGCCGAGCTGTACGCCCGGCTGCGGGCGCACAAGGGGATGACCGTCGAACTGGCCCTGGACGTGGTCACCGACGTCTCCTACTTCGGCACCCTGATGGTCCAGGAGGGCATCGCCGACGGCATGGTGTCCGGCGCGGTGCACTCCACCGCGGCCACCATCCGGCCCGCCTTCGAGGTGATCAAGACCTCGCCGGGCGCCTCGATCGTCTCCTCCGTCTTCTTCATGTGCCTGGCCGACAAGGTGCTGGTGTACGGCGACTGCGCGGTCAACCCCGACCCGGACGCCCAGCAGCTGGCCGACATCGCGATCCAGGCCGCCGCCACCGCCGCCCAGTTCGGGGTGGAGCCGAGGGTCGCGATGCTCTCCTACTCGACCGGGACCTCCGGCTCCGGCGCGGACGTCGACAAGGTGCGCAAGGCCACCGAGCTGGTCCGTGAGCTGCGGCCGGACATCCTGGTCGAGGGCCCGATCCAGTACGACGCGGCGGTGGACGAGCACGTCGCCGCCACCAAGCTGCCGGGCTCGCCGGTGGCCGGGCGGGCGAGCGTGCTGATCTTCCCTGACCTCAACACCGGCAACAACACCTACAAGGCCGTCCAGCGCTCGGCCGGGGCCGTCGCGGTCGGCCCGGTGCTGCAGGGGCTGCGCAAGCCCGTCAACGACCTCTCGCGCGGGGCGCTGGTGCAGGACATCGTCAACACCGTCGCGATCACCGCCATCCAGTCGCAGGACCGCAAGGAGCCGCAGGCATGAGTGAAGGAACGCGCGTTCTCGTGCTGAACGCCGGCTCCTCGTCGGTGAAGTACCAGCTGATCGACATGCTGGACGGCGCCCGGCTGGCCTCCGGGCTGGTCGAGCGGATCGGGGAGGCCGGCGGCCGCCTGGTGCACACCCCGCGCGCGGGCGAGCGGCGCGAGGCCTCGCAGGTCTTCCCGGACCACTCCGCCGCGCTCAAGGCCGTCGCCGAGGAGTTGGCCGCCGACGGCCTCGGGCTGGACTCCCCCGAGCTGGCCGCGATCGGCCACCGGGTGGTGCACGGCGGCAAGCGGTTCACCGAGCCGACCGTGATCACCGACGAGGTGCTGCGGGAGATCCGCCGGCTGATCCCGGTCGCCCCGCTGCACAACCCGGCCAACATCACCGGCATCGAGGTGGCCCGGGCGCTGCGCCCCGACCTCCCCCAGGTGGCCGTCTTCGACACCGCCTTCCACGCCTCGATGCCCGAGTACGCGGCCCGGTACGCCATCGACCGGGCCGTCGCCGACGAGCACCGGGTGCGCCGCTACGGCTTCCACGGCACCTCGCACCAGTACGTCTCGCGGGCCACCGCGCGGCTGCTCGGCAAGGACCCGGCCGAGGTCAACGTGATCGTGCTGCACCTGGGCAACGGCGCCTCCGCCTCGGCGGTCAGCGGCGGCCGCTGCGTGGACACCTCGATGGGCCTGACCCCGCTGGAGGGCCTGGTCATGGGCACCCGCTCGGGCGACATCGACGCCGGCGTGGTGTTCCACCTGCACCGGGTCGGCGGGCTGTCGATCGACGAGATCGACGACCTGCTCAACCGCCGCAGCGGCCTGCGCGGCCTGTGCGGCGAGAACGACATGCGCGAGATCATGCGGCGGGCGGACGAGGGAGACGCGGACGCCCGGCTCGCCTTCGACGCGTACGTCCACCGGCTGCGCAAGTACATCGGCGGCTACTACGCGGTGCTCGGCCGGGTGGACGCGATCGCGTTCACCGCGGGGGTCGGCGAGAACGCGGCGCCGGTGCGGGCGGCGGCCACCGCGGGGCTGGACGACCTGGGCATCGCCGTGGACCCGGAGCTGAACTCGGTGCGCTCGGGCGAGGCCCGGATCATCTCGCCCGAGTACGCCCGGGTGGCGGTCGCGGTGGTGCCCACCGACGAGGAGCTGGAGATCGCCCGGCAGGCCTTCGCGCTGGTGCACCGGGAGAGCCAGGAGTCCGCGGACTGACACGGAATCGTCTCACTCCGCGGAATTATTCGTCGGCGATTCCTACCGATACATGCCGAATGCGCCCATAACCCGAACAGATAGACTGATCGATATGCGCCGAGCGAAAATTGTCTGCACCCTGGGTCCGGCGACGGACTCCTACGAACAGCTGAAGGCCATCGTCGAGGCGGGCATGAACGTCGCCCGACTGAACATGAGCCACGGCAACCACGCTGACCACGAGGAGCGGTACCGCAAGGTCCGCCAGGTCTCGGAGGACACCGGCAAGGCCATCGGCGTCCTGGCCGACCTCCAGGGTCCGAAGATCCGTCTGGCGACCTTCGCCAACGGCCCGGTGACCGTCGACAACGGCGACGAGTTCACCATCACCACCGAGGACGTCCCCGGTGACCAGCACATCTGCGGCACCACCTACAAGGGCCTGCCCGGCGACGTGAAGCCCGGCGACCCGATCCTGATCAACGACGGCGTCATCGCCCTGGAGGTCGTCAGCGTCGACGGCCCGCGGGTGAAGACCGTGGTCGTCGAGGGCGGCGTGCTCTCGAACAACAAGGGCATCAACCTGCCCGGCGCGGCCGTGAACGTGCCCGCCCTGTCCGAGAAGGACAAGGACGACCTGCGCTTCGCACTGCGCCTGGGCGTCGACATGGTCGCCCTGTCCTTCGTCCGCAACGCGGAGGACATCAAGGACGTCCACGAGGTCATGGACGAGGTCGGCATCCGCGTGCCGGTCATCGCCAAGATCGAGAAGCCGCAGGCCGTCGAGGCCATGGAGGAGATCGTCCTCGCCTTCGACGCCATCATGGTCGCCCGCGGCGACCTCGCCGTGGAGTATCCGCTGGAGCGGGTCCCGCTGGTCCAGAAGCAGCTGGTCACCCTGGCCCGCCGCAACGCCAAGCCGGTCATCGTCGCCACCCAGATGATGGAGTCGATGATCCACGCCTCGCGCCCGACCCGCGCCGAGGTCTCCGACGTCGCCAACGCCATCCTGGACGGCGCCGACGCGGTCATGCTCTCCGCCGAGTCCAGCGTCGGCAAGTACCCGGTCGAGACCGTCCGCACCATGAGCCGGATCTGCGAGAAGGCCGAGGAGGAGCTGGTCTCCCAGGGCCTGCAGCCGCTCAACCCGGGCCGCAAGCCGCGCACCCAGGGCGGCTCGGTCGCCCGCGCCGCGTGCGAGCTGGGCGACTTCCTCGACGGCAAGGCGCTGGTCGCGTTCACCAAGTCCGGTGACACCGCCCGCCGGCTGTCGCGCTACCGCTCGCCGATCCCGGTGATCGCCTTCACCCCGGACACCGCGACCCGCAACCAGCTCTCGCTGAGCTGGGGCGTCGAGGCGTACGTGACCGAGCAGGTCGCCACCACCGACGCGATGGTCGCGCAGGTCGACCGCGAGCTGCTGAAGATGCGCCGGCTCGACGAGGGCGACACCGTCATCGTCACCGCCGGTGTGCCGGTCGGCATCCCCGGCACCACCAACATGGTGCAGGTTCACCACCTGGGCACCCGGGGCGAGTGAGCACCCGTCACGCCCGAACGCCCGTGGGGCGGTCCTCCTCGGAGGGCCGCCCCACGGGCGTTGTGCGTCGACTGCCGCTGCTCGCGGGCTGGTTGTCGCTACGTGCTGCTACTTGTCGCTGTAGGGCGCGTTGTCGTTGAACAGGTGCATCCCGGGGATGTGCAGGGTGCCGCCGAACTGGCCGGCCTGCTTGGCGGTGACGCCGGTCAGCTCCAGCTCCAGCGGGATCGGGATGGCGCCGATCAGGTCGTACAGCCAGCGCGGCAGGGTGTCCGGCGTCAGGGTGATCTCGCCCAGGTCGACCGGGAGCGGCAGGCCGAGCACCTTGGAGAGGTGGCCGGTCAGCCGTTCCACGTACATGGTGACCTGGCCGTTGCGCATGGTCGAGGTGGAACCCGGGGCGCCCTGGACGTGGAAGGTCACGCCGTTGCCCTCCAGGGTCGACATGTCGAGGTTGTCGATGTCCACGCTGTCGACCACGAACTTCAGCACCCGCTTGGTGCCGGTCGGGGTCTTCACGTCGTAGACGCCGTGGAACGCTGCGCCGTGCAGGGCGAGCCGGCTGGTGTTCAGCGTCCAGTTCTGCTCCGGGACGACCTGGCCGGAGGCGGCCGCACCGGCGGTCAGGCTCCGGGTGTCCACAGCGCAGTTGGGGTTGTCGGTGGGCGTCCCGGTGGGAGTGGGCGTCGCGGTGGGCGAGGCGGTGCCGGAGGCGCCCGCGGTGGGCGTCGCCTTGGGGCTCGCCTTGCCGGTCGGCGTCGCGGCGGCGGAGGGCGCGCCGCCGGACGGCTGGGCCGCGGTGGGCGCGGCGCCCTGGCCGGCGGCGGCCGGGGCCGGCTGGGCCGGGGTGCCCGCACGCGGAGCCGGGGCGGCCGGGGTGGGCGCGGGCGCCGGGGTCGTGCCCTGCGTGGCGGTGGCGCCGGCGGTCGGGCTGGCGCTCGGGCTGGGCGAGGCGCTCGGGTTCAGCAGGTGGTTGATGCCGCCGACGATGTCGTCGATCAGGCCCGTCCGGGCCACCGTGCCGGTGCCGGTGCTGCTGTCCGGGTAGACCGCGCTGCTCGCCACCGAGCCGCCGTTGGTGGCCGAGCGGGCGGCGGGCGGCTGGGTGGTCGGCGTCGAGGCGGACGGCGGCTTGACCGGCGAGGTGGGCTGCTGGACGGGAGCGCCGGTCGGCGCCTGGGTCGGCACCTGGGTGGGCGTGTGGGTCGGTGCTTGGGTCGGCGTCTGGGTGGGCGCCGTGCTCGGCACGGTGGACGGGCCCGGCGGCTCGGGCAGCTCGCTCTTGGGGACGGGCGTCTCGATCGGCGCGACGTCCGGCACGGCCACCGGCGCGTTCCCGCACGGCTTGCCCGCCGCGGACTCGGCGAGCGCCGGGTTGGGCGTGTAGGCGGCGGCCATCAGCAGCGCGGTCGGCACCGCGGCCATGGCCAGCGCACGGCCTCTCAGCCGGGCCCGTACGGGCGTGCGCGGGGCCGCGTGCCGGCCGGAACGCTGCGCGGGGACGGCTGTGCCGTCGGCTTGCTCGGCCGGCCCGGTCACCGTGCCCCCTCCGGATCAGCGGCGCCGGCCTGCTTCGGGAGGGTGGCACCGGCGGCCGGTTCGGCGGCGGCACCGGCGCCCGGCTCCTGCGGCGCGCCCTGGGCGGGCAGCTGGGCGGTGGGCGTCTCGGCGGTGGGCGTCTCGGCGGCGGTGTCTGCGGCGGTGTCTGCGGCGGTGGGTGCCTCAGCCGGCTCGGCGGCGACGCTCTCCGCCACCGCGTTCCCGGCCTCGGCCGCCTTGCCCTTGCGGCGGCGCCGGTGCGCCGACTCGGCCTTGGGCTCCGGCAGCGGCGCCCAGGAGACCATCAGGCCGCCGCCGATCAGGCCCGGCAGCAGCGCCAGTCCGAAGCCCGCCAGGTTGGAGACCGGTATGGAGATCAGCGTGAGCAGGATGGTCGCGATGCCCGCGAAGACCCGGACGGCGGGCTGGAACCACCCGGTGAGCCCGAGGATGATCATCAGCACCCCGATGATCATCGACCCGGCGCCGGCCGTGGTGGACATCGCGATGGTCAGGCCGCCGAGCGACAGGTGCGCGTACGGGAAGTAGAGGATCGGGCCGCCGGCGATCATGGCCAGCAGGCCGCCCCAGAAGGGCCTGGTGCGGCGGAATTCACGGAAGTGCCGCCAGAGCCACCCGATCGGATTCTGGTGGCCGGTCCGGGGTTCGACCGTTGCGCTGGACATGGTGCAGCTCCTCGACATCGCTACGAGGGAAGAACGATTGGCATGAGGCCGGGAACGGCGGTGATGACCCCGCCGCCCCCGGCCCGCGAAGACCCGTCAGTCGGGCGCGCCCGTGGGCGCACCGTCAGGAAGGGCTCAGAAGCACTCGATGCCCGGGCCGTCGCCCTTCTTGAGCGACAGGTTCAGGCCGCTCAGGACGAAGTTGCCGGCCGAGGTGGCGCGGGCGGTCTGCTGGACGTTGTCCAGGATGGCCGAGTCCGCGGCCTGGGCGAAGCCGGTGGCACCGGTCGGCAGGCCCTTGCCGCCACCCGCGTCGGTGACCTTCTGGTGAGGCTTCCAGCCCTGGGTCGCCGCACCGGAAAGCGTGGAGGCGTCCTGGCCGATGTTGATGTTCTTGAATGTCGCGTCGGCCTTCAGCTGCTCCAGGTCGATGAGCAGGTTGTCGGCGTGCACCGGCTTGCTGCCCGGGCCACCGGCGTTCAGCTGGAGGGTGATCTTCCCGAGGCCGAAGCCGGACAGGTCGGTCACCACGGACTGGCACAGGTTGGTGATGTCGGCCGAGTCGAAGGCCGAGACGGCGACCGGGTGCGGCTGGCCGCTGGCCTCGATGTCGACGGTGCCGAACTGCGCGAAGTGACTGCCCTCAAGGTGGGTGGTGCTCACCTTGAACTGCTGGCCGGAAATGCTGAACGAGGCGGCGAGCGCACTGTTGGCGATCGACACGCCGACCATCGCGGTGGCCGCGACGCTCGGCACCATCACCAGGGCGAAGCGCTTCCAGCGGGTCTTGCCGTAGGTCTGGGACATGCGAGTCCTCCTTCTAGGACGTACATCTCCGGCTCCCCGGCGGCGCGTCCAGCGCCGGTGGGGGCCTGGGATGGGAGAGAGCTACGTCCTCGGTAGCGGAGAGCGCCTTGGGCGTCGTCGGACGCGGGAGCGGCCTGCGTACAGCGGCCCTCCCGGCCGAGCACCGACCGTCCTTGCGGGGCGGCGGGCAGGACCGACGACATCGGCGATCACCCCCGAGCGACAACCAGCGACCGCGCAGGGCCGCGCGGCCGTAAAAGGACAGGAACCGCCGTGGGACCGCGGATACCCCCCTGCCCTCCCTACCGCCGGCCGGGGCCGGCGGATCGCCCGGTGGGGATCCCGCGCTCCGCGTGCCGACCGGCTGTCGGAGGGTGTGGAGTCTGGGACCGGGCGTCGCCGATCGTGCTTGAATCCCGGGCGAAGCACAAGGGGTGCCTTACTGACGGGTAATGCAACATCCGGCGACGTCGATCATGAAATGCGCGCGATTTATACCGTGCGTGACGACTTGGCGGAAACTGGACGGCGAAATCTGCCGGAAACACGAGCGAAACACCCGTGGGTGATCACTTAGCGTGACCACCCACGGGTGAAATCAAGATTTGGTAAACGTCCGCCCGGTTGACCGGATTGTCGCCAAATCACCTGGCGACACCGCAGGTCATCCGCTGTGCCAGACCATGCGCCCGGACCGGACGCGGACCGCGCCCGAACCGGGCCCGCGGCAGCCTCAGAACAGCACGCGCGCCAGCGCCGCACGGGCCGTGACGACCCGCGGGTCCTCCGGGCCGATCACCTCGAACAGCTCCAGCAGGCGCAGCCGGACGGTGTCCCGGTCCTCGCCGGCCGTCCGCCCGACGGTGTCCACCAGGCGCCCGAAGGCGTCCTCGACGTGGCCGCCGACCAGGTCCAGGTCGGCGGCCTGGAGCTGGACCCCGACGTCCTTCGGGTCGGCCGCGGCCGCCGCCCGGACGGTCTGCAGGTCCAGGCCCTCGATCCGCTGCAGCAGTTCGGCCTGGGCCAGGCCCAACTTCGCCTCGGTGTTGCCGGGTTCGCCGGCCAGCACGTTCTTGTACGCCTGGATGGCACCGCCCAGGTCGCCGGCGTCCAGCGCGTCGTGCGCGGCGGACAGCGCCGGGTCCTCGGGGCGCTGCGGGGCGGCGGCCGGGGCCTCGCCCGGGGCGACCGCGCCGCCGGCCAGGCCCCCCACGCCGAAGCGCTGCTCGGCGACCAGGATCAGCTGGTCCAGCACCTTGCGGACGTTGGCGGCGCTCTCCGCGCCCTGGAACAGCGGCACCAGCTGGCCGGCCACCACGGCCATCACGGCCGGGATGCCCTGGATGCCGAACTGCTGGGCGAGCAGCTGGTTGGCGTCCACGTCGATCTTGGCGAGCACGAAGCGGCCGGCGTACTCCTCGGCCAGGCCCTCCAGGATCGGGCTGAGCTGCTTGCAGGGGCCGCACCACTCGGCCCAGAAGTCGATGACGACCGGCACCTCGGTGGAGCGCTGGACGACCTCCGCCTCGAAGGTGTCCTCGGTGACGTCGATGACGAGCTGGTGGACGGGCTGGGCGACGGCGGAGCCGTCCGCTTCGGCGGCGGCGGCCTGACGGGCCCGCTCGGCCCGGGCCTGCTCGGCCTTCTGGGCGGCCTCGCCGGCCGCCTTCACTGCGGCGAGGTCGACCGCACCGCGCAGGGCGGAGCTGTTGAGACGCGAATTCCGTGGCTGCATGAGACCATCCTCCCCCGTCCGCGCTGCTCGCGGGCACCAACCTCGGGAAAGTCGCCCCGCGCGGGCCGCGCGGTGCGGGTTCCCGGCCGTCGTGCCCGTCCCCCGGTAGCCTGAACCGTTCGGCGCGGATCCCCACCCGCACCTTCGCCGCCCCCGTCCCACGGGGTGCGGCGCCTGGTTGTCACTGCTTTCGCTACGAGTCGTAGCGTAACTGGAGCCGGTGCCCCGCCCGCAAGCCCCACCGGCGGTTCGGGGACGTGACCTGCCCCACTTTCCCGGGCGGCCCGACTGCCCGAATCGGCCGACAGTCGCTACCGTTACCAGCCCCACCCAAGTTACTTACCAGTACAGCGCAAGGAGGCCCGGTGCCGGCCGCCCAGCCCCCCGCCAGCCCGGAGAGCCCGCACCTGGCGTCCCCCGCCCGGACGAGCACCGCCCCGGACGCCGCGCAACCGGCCCCCGAGGCCGCCAACGCCGCCCGTGCCAAGGGCCGTCCGCGCAGCGCCGCCGCCGACCGCGCGATCCTCGACGCCACCCGCGAAGCCCTCGCCGAACACGGCTGGGGTGGACTCACCATGGGCCACGTGGCGAGCCGCGCCGGCGTCGCCAAGACCACCCTCTACCGCCGCTGGCCGTCCAAGAACGAACTGGTGGTCGACGCCGTCGCCACCCTCTTCGACGAGCTGGTGATGCCCGACCTCGGCAGCCTGCGGGCCGACATCGAGGCCGTGGTCGCCCAGTTCGCCGACCTGCTGGCCCGGCCGGAGACCCAGGCCGCCCTGCTCGCCCTGTTCGCCGAGGGCATCCGGGACCGCCAGCTGCACCGCCGCATCCGCGAGGCCATCGTCGACCCGCAGAAGCGGCTGGTCCGCCAGGGCCGGGCGGCCGCCCAGGCCCGCGGCGAACTGGAGGCCGACACCGACGCCGCAGCGGCCCGCGAGGAGGTCGACATCATCTTCGACACCATCGCCGGCACCGTCGAACACCGCGTCCTGGTCAGCGGCGAACCCATCACCCCGGCCTGGACCCGCCGCTTCACCGACCTCCTCCTCGGCGCCCTCGCCACCACCGCCTGACCCCACCCGCCCGGGAACGGCGAAGCCGCCCGTACGGAATCCCCGTACGGGCGGCAGTCACGCGCTCGCTCAGAACAGCGTGATCAGAACATCGCGTTCTCCTGGTAGGTGCCCCACTCCTGGCGGAGTGCGTTGCAGATCTCGCCGAGCGTCGCCTCGGCACGCACCGCGTCCAGCATCGGCGGGATCATCGACTCGCCCGAACGCGCAGCCGCCAGCATGGCGTCCAGCCCGGCCCGGACGGCCGCCTCGTCCCGCGCCGCCTTGCGCGCGCGCAGCACGCGCACCTGCTCGCGCTCGACCTCGTGGCTGACCCGCAGGATCTCCAACTCGGGGGTGACGCTGCGCGGGTGGCAGTTGACGCCGACCACGCGCTTCTCGCCCTTCTCCACGCCCTGCTGGTACTGGAAGGCCGCCTCGGCGATCTCCCCGGTGAACCAGCCCTCCTCGATGCCGCGCAGGATGCCGGAGGTGATCGGGCCGATCTCGTGGCCCTCGCGGCCCTTGTCCAGACGTGCCTTGTTCAAGATCTGCTGGAAGATCGCCTCGGCCTGCTGCTCGATCCGGTCGGTCAGCGCCTCGACGTACCAGGAACCGCCCAGCGGGTCGGCCACGTTGGCGACGCCGGTCTCCTCCATCAGCACCTGCTGGGTGCGCAGGGCGATCTCGGCGGCCTGCTCGGAGGGCAGCGCCAGGGTCTCGTCCAGGGCGTTGGTGTGCAGCGAGTTGGTGCCGCCGAGCACCGCGGCCAGCGCCTCGACGGCGGTGCGGACCACGTTGTTGTACGGCTGCTGCGCGGTGAGCGAGACACCCGCGGTCTGGGTGTGGAAGCGCAGCCACTGCGCCTTGTCGGTCTTGGCGCCGAAGCGGTCGCGCATCCAGCGGGCCCAGATCCGGCGCGCGGCGCGGAACTTGGCGATCTCCTCGAAGAAGTCCAGGTGCGCGTCGAAGAAGAAGGACAGGCCGGGCGCGAAGACGTCCACGTCCAGGCCGCGGGACAGGCCCAGCTCGACGTAGGCGAAGCCGTCCGCGAGGGTGTACGCCAGCTCCTGCGCGGCCGTCGCCCCGGCCTCGCGGATGTGGTAGCCGGAGACGGACAGCGGCTTGTACGCGGGGATGCCCTCCGCGCAGTACGCCATCAGGTCGCCGATCAGGCGCAGGTGCGGCTCCGGGGCGAAGAGCCACTCCTTCTGCGCGATGTACTCCTTGAAGATGTCCGTCTGCAGGGTGCCGTTGAGCACCGCCGGGTCCACGCCCTGGCGCTCGGCGGCGACCAGGTACATGCAGAAGATCGGGACGGCCGGGCCGCTGATCGTCATCGAGGTGGTGACCTCGCCGAGCGGGATGCCCTGGAACAGCACCTCCATGTCGGCCGCCGAGTCGATGGCCACGCCGCAGTGGCCGACCTCGCCGAGCGACTTGGGGTCGTCGGAGTCGTAGCCCATCAGGGTGGGCATGTCGAAGGCGACCGAGAGGCCGCCGCCGCCCGCGTCCAGGATCATCCGGTAGCGCTCGTTGGTCTGCTGCGCGTTGCCGAAGCCGGCGAACTGGCGGATGGTCCAGGTGCGGCCCCGGTAGCCGGTGGGGTGCAGACCGCGGGTGTACGGGTACTCGCCCGGCCAGCCGATCCGCTCGAAGCCCTCGTAGGGCTGCCCGGCCGGCGGGCCGTAGACCGGCTCGACCTCGTCACCGGAGAGGGTGGTGAAGTCCGCGTCCCGCTTCCGGGCCTTGTCGTACCGCTGCTGCCAGCGCTGCCGGCCGCGCTCGATCTCCTCGGCGTCCATGACCCCGAACTCCGCTCAGTACGGCCGCCACGGGCGATGGCGGCACAGCTATTAGGACGTCCTACTAATTTACTCGGACGTCCTAGTACTTGTCGATGGCAGCAGGCCGGACGGGGGACGCCTGCGGCGGGCAGCGGGGGAAGGGGTGGGGGCGCGGACGGATGGCAGCAGGCCGGACGGGGGACGCCTGCGGCGGGGACTGCCTCCGCGACTCCGCGACGAGGCCTCCTTGCCCGGAACGCCGAGAGGGCCCCTTCCCCACCCGGGGAAGGGGCCCTCTCGTGGCCGGTCGGCTCAGACGCCGGCCGGCTGGCGGGCGCCGGCACCCGCCGTCAGCTGTTCGGCGGCCTCGCCGGCCACCTTGCGCTCGAAGACGAAGGAGAGGAACGGGATGCAGCCCGCCGCCAGGGTCAGCACCAGTCGGCCGAGCGGCCACTTCAGCTTCTGCCCGAGCAGGAAGGTCACCACGAAGTACCCGATGTACAGGTACCCGTGCAGCATCGCGACGTAGGTGGTCACTTCCTCGGCCTTGCCGAAGCCGTACTTGGCGACCATGAAGCCGCAGAACACCAGCAGCGCCACACCGGTCGCAATGGCCAGGGCCCGGTACCAGCCCAGCAGGGGGGTCGCCTTCATAGTCTTCCTCGCGTCGCTCGGCAGTTTCGGCCGGTACGCCCGGATCCGCGCACCGCTCCCACGAGGGTAGCCGCCCTCACGGCGTCCCCTCCGCAGCCCCCTCCGCGGTCCCGGCCACAGCCCCGGCCGCAGCTCGCGCCGCCGCCTCCTCGCCCGACTCGTCGAAGTCGCCGGCCGCGACCCGCAGCGGCCTGAGCAGCTCGAACACCTGACGGCACTGCTCGGGCCCGTACTCCTCCAGCCCGAACTCCATCGCCATCAGCTCCCGGGTGGCCTCCTCGACCACCTCGCGGCCGCGCCCGGTGATCGTGGCCAGCACGCCGCGGCCGTCCAGCGGGTTGGGGCGGCGGGCGACCAGGCCGGCCCGCTCCAGGCGGTCGACGGTGTTGGTCACGCTGGTCGGGTGGACCATGAGCCGCTCGCCGATCTTGGAGAGCGAGAGCTCCCCGGTCCGGCTGAAGGTGAGCAGCACCAGTGCCTCGTAGCGGGCGAAGGTCAGCCCGTACGGCTTGAGCACCGCGTCCACCCGGGAGAGCAGGATCTGGTGGGCGCGCATGATCGAGGTGATCGCCGCCATCGAGGGGACTCCGCCCCATCGGCGGGTCCACAGCTCGTCGGCGCGGGCGATCGGGTCGAAGTCGAGAGCGAGGGGCTTGGCCACCTCCCAACCGTACCGGCGGACCGAACGGGTGATACCAGCTGTCCTGATGGTGGACAAGCGGGATGGGTGGCGAGATCCCGCCAATCGGACGGCCAGGTCCATACCAGGACATTGCACGGGCGTGAACGCTCCGCAACGTGCGTGCGGCGCAACGGGGTTGGCCGTCGATCGCGCCAATGCCGCTTCGGCAGGCCTCGGTTCGGATGGCAACCCGCTGCAAGGCGGGGTGATTCGTCCGGTTTGTCGTCCCGTTCACATTCCTTCCCCCTGGCGGGACTTGGCCAATTCATGAGCAAGACCTGTCATTTGTTTTGCTCGATTGTCATGCTTTCCGCCAACCCCGTCCGGTAGCCACCACCCCCACCCCCGGTGGCCAGCCGCTCGACCGCTCGGGGTCCTGCACGTCAGCGCCCGTCCCGCCCCAAAGGAGCCGACCCCGGCCCCCGGGACGAGGTGCGACCGCGCCCACACGCGGTTTCCCGGAAGGACTCGTCCGTGAAGCGAAAGCTCGCCGCAGTCGCCGTACTCTCCGCCACCGCCCTGCTCACCGGTGTCGTCCAGGTGAGCACCGCTGCCCAGGCCGCCCCCTCCCCGGTCTCCCCGGCCGCCCAGGCCGCGCAGCAGCGTGCCGACCTGATCGCGCTGGCGAACGGCCAGGCCGGCAAGGTCGCACACGCCCTGGCCCTCGGCGGCCAGGAGCAGCTGGTGGCCAAGGACGTCCTGGTGGACGCCGACGGCACCCGCCACCTGCGCTACGAGCGCACCTTCGCCGGGCTCCCGGTCCTGGGCGGTGACCTGGTGGTGCACCAGAAGGCCGACGGCTCGGTGATATCCGTGGACAAGGCCACCGGCGCGCAGCTCGCACTTCCGAGCCTCACCCCGCAGATCCCCGCCGACAAGGCCGCCGCCCAGGCGACCGGCGCCGTGCAGTCCACCATCGGCATCGCCGCCGACGAGGACGAGTCGCCGCTGACCGAGGTCCACCAGACCGGTGCCGCCAAGCTGGTCGTCTGGGCCACCGACGGCGCCCCGCGCCTGGCGTACCAGACCACCGTCGAGGGCCTGCGCGCCGACGGCACCCCGAGCAGCCAGCTGCTGGTCACCGATGCCGCGAGCGGCCAGGTGCTCTCCACCCACGAGCAGGTGCGGACCGCCTCCGGCACCGGCAAGGGCGTCTTCGTCGGCACCGTCCCGCTGACCACCACCCAGGTCAGCAGCGGCTTCTCGCTCAAGGACGCCTCCCGCGGCGGCCAGTCCACCAGCGACCTCAAGGGCCGCACCTCCGGCTCGGGCACGCTGTACACCGACGCGGACAACGCCTGGGGCGACGGCACCGCCTCCAACGGCCAGTCGGCCGCCGTGGACGCCCAGTTCGGCGCCGCCGCCACCTGGGACTTCTACAAGAACACCTTCGGCCGCAGCGGCATCCGCAACGACGGCGTCGGCGCCGCCAGCCGGGTCCACTACGGCAAGAACTACGTGAACGCGTTCTGGTCCGACACCTGCTTCTGCATGTCGTACGGCGACGGCGCCGGCAACACCCACCCGCTGACCGAGATCGACGTGGCCGGCCACGAGATGACCCACGGCGTCACCGCCGCCACCGCCAACCTGAACTACTCGGGTGAGTCCGGCGGCCTGAACGAGGGCACCTCGGACATCTTCGGCACCATGGTCGAGTGGTACGCCAACCTGGCCACCGACAAGCCGGACTACCTCATCGGCGAGCAGATCGACCTGAACGGCAACGGCACCCCGCTGCGCTACATGGACCAGCCCTCCAAGGACGGCCGCTCGGCCGACTACTGGTCCTCCTCGGTCGGCAGCCTGGACGTGCACTACTCCTCCGGCGTGGCCAACCACTTCTTCTACCTGCTCGCCGAGGGCAGCGGCGCCAAGACCATCAACGGCGTCAACTACAACAGCCCGACCTACAACGGCTCGACCCTCGCCGGCATCGGCCGGGACAAGGCCGCGCAGATCTGGTACAAGGCGCTGACCACCTACTTCACCTCCACCACCAACTACGCCGCCGCCCGTACCGGCACCCTGAAGGCCGCGACCGACCTGTACGGCGCCGGCAGCGCCGAGTACAACGCGGTCGCCGCGACCTGGGCCGCCGTCAACGTCAACTGACGTACGACGCACGGCGCACAACGCAGCCGACCCACCCACGCGTGACGTACGGGACCAACTACCGTACGGCGCAAGCGGATCCGGACGCCCGGGGCCCTGTCGCAGGACAGGCCCCGGGCGTCCGGCCGCGCCGGGGGCTGTCAAGGCCGCCCGGCTGGCGGAGTCCCGCCAGGAGGGACGAACCGGAAATACCGGGCAATGAGCAGCAATCGAACCGTCCTTACCGCGACTTGGCGATTCCTTGCCAATCCCGGGAGGCGGTCTGTCCATTCCTGCCAACGATTGTCATGCTTCTGACCAAAGCCCCGTCCGACCTCCGCCGCCCCCACCCATCCGGCGGAGCGTCAGGCACCGCACGGGAGCAGCACGTCCGCGCCCTACCGCCCCACGGCGTCAAACCCGGCGCCCCGGTACGCGGCGCACCCGCACGCACCCGCGGGTCTCGTGGAAGGAACCCCCGTACGTGAAGCGAAAGCTGACTGTCGGAGCCGTACTCTCCGCCACCGCCCTGCTCGCCGGCGTCATCCAGATCGCCGCCGTCCCCGCCGCCCAGGCCGCCGCCCCCGCGCCGGAGCAGCAGCAGTCCGCGCTGCTCGCGCTGGCCGCCGGGCAGAGCGCCCCGGTCGCACAGGCCCTGGCCCTGGGCGGCCAGGAGAAGCTGGTGCCCAAGGACGTCGTGGTGGACCGGGACGGCACCCGCCACCTCCGGTACGAGCGGACCTACGCCGGCCTGCCGGTGATCGGCGGCGACCTGGTCGTCCACCAGAAGGCCGACGGCTCGGTGGCCTCGGTCGACCGTGCCTTCGCCGGCCGGCTGTCCGTGCCCAGCCTGACCCCGGGCCTCGCCGCGCCCCAGGCCGCCGAGCGGGCCACCGCCGCGGTGCGGGCCACCGTCGGCCTCGCCGCCGACGAGGACGAGGCGGCGCTCAGCCGGGTCGACGGCGCCGACGCGGCCGAGCTGGTCGTCTGGGCCGCCGACGGCGCCCCGCGGCTGGCCCACCGCACGGTGGTCACCGGCGAGCGGGCGGACGGCACCCCGAGCCGTCAGGAGGTCGTCACCGACGCCGCCACCGGCCAGGTGCTCGCCAGCCAGGAGCACGTGCAGACCGCCACCGGCACCGGCAAGGGCGTCAACGTCGGCACCGTCACCCTGACCACCACCCAGAGCGGTTCCAGCTACCAGCTCAAGGACGCCTCCCGCGGCAACCAGTCCACCACCGACCTCAAGGGCGGCACCTCGGGCAGCGGCACGCTGTTCAGCAACACCACCAACTCCTGGGGCAACGGCCTGGCGTCCAACCGCGAGTCCGCCGCCGTGGACGCCCAGTTCGGCGCCGCCGCCACCTGGGACTTCTACAAGAACACCTTCGGCCGCAGCGGCATCAAGAACAACGGCGTCGGCGCCGCCAGCCGCGTCCACTACAGCACCGGCTACGTGAACGCCTTCTGGGACGACTCCTGCTTCTGCATGACGTACGGCGACGGCTCCGGCAACACCCACCCGCTGACCGCCATCGACGTCTCCGGCCACGAGATGAGCCACGGCGTCACCTCCGCCACCGCCGGCCTGATCTACTCGGGCGAGTCCGGCGGCCTCAACGAGGCCACCTCGGACATCTTCGGCACCATGGTCGAGTGGTCGGCCAACCTGCCCGCCGACCCGCCGGACTACCTGATCGGCGAGAAGCTCAACATCAACGGCAACGGCACCCCGCTGCGCTACATGGACAAGCCCTCCAAGGACGGCGCCTCGGCCGACTACTGGTCTTCCACGGTCGGCAACAAGGACGTCCACTACTCCTCCGGCGTCGCCAACCACTTCTTCTACCTGCTCTCCGAGGGCAGCGGCGCCAAGGTCATCAACGGGGTCAGCTACAACAGCCCGACCTCCAACGGCTCGACGGTGACCGGCATCGGCCGCACCAAGGCCGCGGCGATCTGGTACCGCGCGCTGACCGTCTACATGACCTCCACCACCAACTACAAGGCCGCCCGCGCGGCGACCCTGAAGGCCGCCACCGACCTGTACGGCTCCACCAGCACCGAGTACAAGACGGTGGCGGCGGCCTGGAGCGCGGTGAACGTCAACTAGCCGAGGAACCCGGGCAGGAGCACCCCGGTAGGAGCACCCCCGCCAGGAGCCACCCCCGGTAAGAAACGGCGACAGGCTGCCGCGGCCCTTTGGGAGAGGAGGCCGCGGCAGCCTGTCGACCGTCCGCGAAGCGGGATTCAGGCGGTGGCGGGGGCGGCCTTGAGCTCGCCGCGCTCCTCGCGGGCCAGCATCCGCTCGGCGAAGAAGCCGCCGGTGGGCAGCACCGAGAGGACGAACAGCAGGACGCCGCGCTTGGCGTCCCACTTCTGCGTCTGCCAGGCCAGGATCCAGAAGATCGCGTACAGGATGAACAGGATCCCGTGGACCATGCCCATCACCGGGACGGCGTCGAAGGAGGTCGTCCGCTTCAGCACCGAGCAGATCAGCAGCAGGATGAAGGAGACCCCTTCGGGGCCGGAGACCAGGCGCAGACGGTGGACGGCGCTGCTGTTCACGTGGGGTACCTCAATACGGGGGGTCGGAGGCGCGGACGCGCTTGTGAAGCGACTCACAAGCCTTCGGGCCATTATCACCGAGCACATGTCCGAGCCCCCGGCCGGGGGTGGGCACCGTGCCCGATCTCACAGCGCCCGCCCGGGCCCACGCCGTACGGCACCCCGCCCGGCTTGTCACAGCTGTGCGCCAGAACGCGACCGAGCGCGACCGCCCGTCACCGGGAACCCCTATCCTGCTGCCCGCGCGCCCACCGATCCGGGCGCCGACGCACCGCACACGGGGGTAGCCACATGTTCAAGCGGGACTGGGACCGAAGGACCTGCGCCAAGCGCGGCCACACCACCTACGCGCCGACCGAGCCCGAGCTCGCCGCCCGGCTGCACACCGCCACCGCCGTCGGCGAGGCCTGGCGCTGCCTGCGCTGCGGCGACTTCGCGCTGGGCGCCCCGCACGGCTCCGGGCCCGCCGCGGACGCCCCGCTGGTGCCGCGCGGCAAGGCGCTGCGCGACCTGTTCATCCTGCGGTTCCTGGCCGTCGAGCGGGTGCTGCGCGGGCTGCTGATCCTCGTCGTGGCGTGGGCCGTCTGGAAGTTCTCCAACAGCCAGGACGCCGTGCACCGGATCTTCGACGACAACCTGACCGTCTTCAAGCCGGTCACCGACCACTTCCACTGGGACCTGGAGCACTCCCCGATCGTCGACACCATCCGCAAGACCTTCGACTACAAGAAGAGCACCCTGCTGATCGTCGCCGGCGCGCTGATCGCCTACGCGCTGATCGAGATCGTCGAGGCGGTCGGCCTCTGGCTGGGCAAGCGCTGGGCGGAGTACCTGACGGTGGTCGCCACCGCGGCCTTCCTGCCGCTGGAGGGCTACGAGCTGAGCGAGCACGTCAGCGCGGTGAAGATCTGCACCCTGCTGCTGAACATCGCGGCCGTCCTCTGGATCCTGCTCTCCAAGCGCCTGTTCGGGCTCCGCGGCGGCGTGGTGGCCTTCGAGGCGGAGCGCCACTCGGCGTCCCTGCTGGAGGTCGAGCAGGCGGCCGGCACGGTTCCGCGCCCCGAGCACGGAGCGCACGCCCGCGCCTGACCGGCGCGTTTTGTCCCGACCCCGTACCAGTTCGGCCCCGCACCCTCCCCGGGCCACGGCCGCAACAGCTAGATTGCGGCCGTGGCTCAGTTCAGACTCCAGGGATCGCGGGTGCTCGCCGTCGACTTGACCGGCGACGCCGTCAAGGCCCGACACGGCTCCATGGTCGCCTACACCGGGCAGATGACCTTCAAGAAGCTGACCGGCGGCGGGGACGGCCTGCGCGGCATGGTCGCCCGCCGGCTGACCGGCGAGAAGATGACCGTCATGGAGGTGAAGGGCCAGGGCACCTGCTACTTCGCCGACAAGGCCACCGAGATCAACCTGGTCAGACTCAACGGCGAGACGCTGTACGTCGAGGCGGACAACCTGCTCTGCACCGAGGCGGGCCTGCACACCGGCACCAGCTTCACGGGCCTGAACGGCATGTCCTCCGGCAACGGCCTCTTCACCACCAAGGTGGAGGGCCACGGCTGGGCCGCCGTCACCTCCAACGGGCCCGCCGTCATCCTGCGGGTCGACAAGAGCATGCCGCTGCGCGTGGACCCGGGGGCCTACGTGGCGCACACCGGCAACCTGCACCGCAGCCTGAAGTCCGGCGCCGGCTGGACCACCGTGATCGGCGAGGGCGGCGGCGAGGCCGTCCAGGTCGAGTTCACCGGCGAGGGCCTGGTGTACGTGCAGCCCTCCGAGAAGGTCACCATCGGAGGTGACGTCTGATGGGCTTCACGAAGATCAACAGCAAGATGGTCGAGGCCCAGGTGGTGCCCGGGCAGCGGCTGTTCAGCCAGCGCGGCGCGATGCTCGCCTACAGCGGCGACGTCCGCTTCACGCCGAACATCACCGGCGGGCAGGGCGGCGTGATGTCGATGATCGGCCGGCGGGTCGCCAACGAGGACACCCCGCTGATGACCGTCGAGGGCCAGGGCCGGGTCATGTTCGGCCACGGCGGCCACCACATCCACGTGATCGACCTGCTCGGCGACACCCTGTACGTCGAGGCGGACCGGCTGCTCGCCTTCGAGGGCACGCTGCGGCAGTCCACCATGTTCATGGGCTCGCAGGGCGGGGTGATGGGCATGGTCCGCGGCCAGGTCACCGGCCAGGGCCTGTTCACCACCAAGCTGGAGGGCCACGGCTCGGTCGCCGTGATGGCCCACGGCGGCGTCTTCGAGCTGCCGATCGTCCCCGGCCAGGAGGTGCACGTCGACCCGCAGGCGTACGTGGCGCACCGCGGCGACGTCCGCAACAAGCTGTCCACCGCGGTCGGTTGGCGCGACATGATCGGCCGCGGCTCGGGCGAGGCGTTCCAGCTGGAACTGTCCGGTCAGGGCGCGGTGTACGTCCAGGCGAGTGAGGAGAAGCTCTGATGTCCTACCCGCCGCAGCCCCCGTACGGCTCGCCGCACGACCAGCCGACCCAGCCCGGCTTCGCCGTCCCGCAGGGCGGGTACCCGCCGCCCCCGCCGGCGTACCCGCAGCAGCCGCCCCAGCAGCCGTACGGCCAACCGTCGTACGCCCAGCAGCCTCCCCAACAGCCGTACGCCCAGGAGCAGTTCGGCGGCCCGATCGCCCCGCTGCCGACCGCGCAGGGCGGCGCCGGCCCGGTGGTGCACGACGTGCACAGCCTGCCGGTCAACGACAACGTCAACCCGTACGCCTTCTCGGTTGAGCTGAACGGGTCCTACTTCCTGCAGAAGGGCAAGATGGTCGCCTACTACGGCGACATCACCTTCAGGGGCGTCGGCGCCGGCGCGATCGACCGGATGCTCGGGCAGCACTTCAACTCGCCGATGCACGCGGCGGACTGGGTGGTCGCCGAGGGGCGCGGCAAGCTGCTGCTGGCCGACCGGGCCTTCGACCTCAACTCCTACGACCTGGAGGACGGCAACCTGACCGTCCGCTCCGGCAACCTGCTCGCCTTCGACCCGACGCTGCGGCTCAAGCAGTCGATCATCCCGGGCTTCCTGACCCTGATCGGCACCGGCCGCTTCGTCGCCGCCTCCAACGGGCCGGTGCACTTCGTCGAGCCGCCGATCCGGGTGGACCCACAGGCGCTGGTGGGCTGGGCGGACTGCCCGGCGCCGTGCCACCACTACGACCACGACTACATGCACGGGCTGATCGGCGGCATCCGGCGGCTGACCGGCATCGGCGGCGCCTCCGGCGAGGAGCACCAGTTCGAGTTCATCGGCGCGGGCCAGGTGCTGCTGCAGTCCAGCGAGAAGCTGATGGCCGAGCGGTCGGTGGGCGTGGTCGGCGCCGAGGCGGGCATCCCGGTCGGCGGGGTGCCGCCCCAGCCGGGTACGGCCGGGCACGGCGGCGGCAACCCCAACGTTCCGGGCCTGGGTAACCTGGGCGATCTCGGCCGACGTTTCGGTCTGTAAACTTGTACAAGATTGAACTAAATCGGCTATGCTGGACCCCATGGATACGCACACGATCGACACTGCGGACAACCCTCCGCCGCAGCCCGGGGAGGAGACTCCCTGGCTGACCGCCAGGGAGCAGCGGATGTGGCGCGCCCATCTGGAGGTGGCCAAGCTGTTGGAGTACCAGCTCAGCCGCGAACTCCAGCCCCACAACCTGGCGATCAACGACTACGAGATCCTGGTCGTCCTCTCCGAGGCCCCCGACCACCGGATGCGGATGACCGACCTGGCCACCGCCACCCTGCAGTCGAAGAGCCGGCTCTCGCACCAGATCACCCGGATGGAGAACGCCGGCCTGGTGCTGCGCCAGGAGTGCCCCGGCGACCGCCGCGGCCTCTACGCCCACCTCACCGAACAGGGCTGGGAGACCATGCAGCGGGTCGCCCCGGACCACGTGCGCAGCGTCCGGGCGCACTTCATCGACCGCTTCACCCCGGAGCAGCTGGACGCCATGTTCGAGGCCCTCTCCCCCATTGCCGACCACCTCCGCGGCCTCCGCGGCAAGCCGTAGCCGCCACGGCGCTTTCACCGGGGAGCACCTGAGAACGACGGCGGCCCCGCCGAGAGGGCGGGGCCGCCGGAAGCGGTGTGCAGGACCGGTCAGCGGTCGAGGTCGATCGTGAAGCGCCTCGTGCCCGGACCGATCGTGTCGGCGTGGACCTCGCCACGGGCCCGGTCGTACTCTCCGGTGCCGCCGGTGATCGCGTTGTCGAAGGACGGCGGCGGGCCCGGGTTGAGGTTGCCGAAGACCATCCCCTGCACGGTGATCTGGCCGCTCGCGAGGGTGTAGGTCACCTCGCACTCCTCCGCTCCGCCGTTGTCGGCGGTGGTGGTGGTGCAGGTGCCGTCGGTCTCGCCGACCTGGTTGATGCCGTCCTTGTCGAAGAGGATCGAGCGGAAGACGGTCCGATCGCCCTGAGCCGGGGCGCCGCCGGGGTTGACCGGGAAGTGCGACTGCTGCGCGAGCCGGCCGATGAGGGTGATGACCCGGTCCCTGCCCCTGGCCTGGGCGGAATCGACGGTGTCCGCCGCGGCGGCCGCGACGGGGGTGCAGACGAGGAGGGTGACCAGCGCTGTGGCCGTGCCGAGACGGGCTGTTCTGGTGGGGCGCATCGGGTGACTCCTGAGGTTGATGCTCACGGGTGGTCCGGTGAGCATTCATAACCTCGGTTCTGCCGCCGCCGGATCGTCCCGGCACGACCCACCGAAAGGTCCGACCGGTCGGAGCAACCGGGACGGGCACCGGCTCACCCGCCCGGGCCATCCGGGCGGGTGCCCAGGCCTGGCGCAGGAAGTCGGCCGGTCCGACTCCCTGCGCAAGCTCCGGGCCAGGGCCTGTCCGGCCGCTCAGCCGGCGGTGAGACCGGCGACCAGTTCGTCGGCCGCGCCGTACGGGTCGAGCTCGCCGGCGGCCACGCGCTCGGCGAGGGCGGCCAGGTGCCGGTCGCCGCGCAGGTCGCCGATCCGGGCGCGCAGCTCGGCCAGGGCGATCGCCTCGATCTCCTCGGCGGCCCGGCGGCGGCGCCGCGCCGCGAGTTCGCCGTGCTCCTCCAGCCAGGCGCGGTGCTTCTCCAGCGCCTCGACCACCTCGTCCACGCCCTCGCCGCGGGCCGCGACGGTCTTCACGATCGGCGGGCGCCAGTCCCCCGCCTCGCGGGCCTCGCCCAGGCCCAGCATGTGGTTGAGCTCCCGCGCGGTGGCGTCGGCGCCGTCCCGGTCGGCCTTGTTGACCACGAAGACGTCGCCGATCTCCAGGATCCCGGCCTTGGCGGCCTGGATCCCGTCGCCCATCCCGGGGGCCAGCAGCACCACGGTGGTGTCCGCCTGGGCGGCGACCTCGACCTCGGACTGCCCGACGCCGACGGTCTCGACCAGGATCACCTCGCAGCCGGCCGCGTCCAGCACCCGCAGGGCCTGCGGCGCGGCCCAGGAGAGCCCGCCGAGGTGGCCGCGGGTGGCCATCGAGCGGATGAACACCTCGGGGTCGGTCGCGTGGTCCTGCATCCGGACCCGGTCGCCCAGCAGGGCGCCGCCGGAGAACGGCGAGGACGGGTCGACGGCCAGGACGCCGACCCGCTTGCCGAGCCGCCGGTAGGCGGAGACCAGCGCCGAGGTGGAGGTGGACTTGCCGACCCCGGGCGAGCCGGTCAGACCGACCGTGTAGGCCTGGCCGGTGTACGGCGCGAGCGCGGCCATCGCCTCCCGCAGCTGCGGAGCGGCGTTCTCGACCAGCGTGATCAGCCGGGCGACGGCCCGCGGCCGGCCCTCCCTGGCCTGCTCGACCAGCGTGGCGACATCGATCATCGGAAACTCCTCGCAATGCGTACGCCGAAGGGCTGCGGACCGCCCTGGAAGCGGTCCGCAGCCCGGAGGGTCAGGTCAGCGATCAGGCCTTCGGGACGCGCACGATGAGCGCGTCGCCCTGACCGCCGCCGCCGCACAGCGCGGCCGCGCCGACGCCGCCGCCGCGGCGCTGCAGCTCCAGCGCCAGGCTCAGCACCAGGCGGGCGCCGGACATGCCGATCGGGTGGCCGAGCGCGATCGCGCCGCCGTTGACGTTGACGATGTCCGAGGAGACGCCCAGGTCCTTGACCGACTGGTAGGCGACCGCGGCGAAGGCCTCGTTGATCTCGATCAGGTCGAGGTCGGCGACCTCCAGGCCCTCCTTGCCCAGCGCGTGCTTGATCGCGTTGGACGGCTGCGACTGCAGCGAGTTGTCCGGGCCGGCCACGTTGCCGTGCGCGCCGATCTCGGCGATCCAGGTCAGGCCCAGCTCCTCGGCCTTGGCCTTGCTCATCACGACCACGGCGGCGGCGCCGTCGGAGATCTGCGAGGAGGTGCCGGCGGTGATCGTGCCGTCCTTGGTGAAGGCCGGGCGCAGCTTGGCCAGGCCCTCGACGGTGGTGTCCGCGCGGATGCCCTCGTCCTGGCTGAACAGGACCGGCTCGCCCTTGCGCTGCGGGATGGCGACCGGGACGATCTCGGCCTCGAAGACGCCGTCGGCCTGCGCCTTGGCGGCCCGCTGGTGGGAGATGGCGGCGATCTCGTCCTGCGCCTCGCGCGGGATGCCCAGGCGGATGTTGTGCTTGTCCGTGGACTCGCCCATGGGGATGTTCTCGTAGGCGTCGGTGAGGCCGTCGTACGCCATCGCGTCCAGCATCCCGACCGCGCCGTACTTGAAGCCCTCGCGGGACTTGGGCAGCAGGTGCGGGGCGTTGGTCATCGACTCCTGGCCGCCGGCCACCACGATGTCGAACTCGCCGGCGCGGATCAGCTGGTCGGCGAGCGCGATGGCGTCGAGGCCGGAGAGGCAGACCTTGTTGACGGTCAGCGCCGGCACGTTCATCGGGATGCCGGCCTTGACGGCCGCCTGGCGGGCCGGGATCTGGCCGGCGCCGGCCTGCAGCACCTGGCCCATGATCACGTACTGGACCTGCTCCCCGGTGATTCCGGCCCGCTCCAGGGCGGCCTTGATGGCGACGCCGCCGAGCTCCGCACCGGAGAAGCCCTTGAGGGAACCGAGCAGGCGACCCATCGGGGTCCGCGCACCGGCGACGATCACAGAGGTGGTGTTGGTCATGGGACGGGCCCCTTCGCACGTCGTGGCCAGGTGAGGATGCCGCTCAATGTACTGACCTGTTACCCGCCCGTCACCGGAGCGACGGTGTGATCGAGCGCACTGGCACCATCCAGTCAACACCGCGCCGACGCGGTCCGGGTGAACCCCGTCCGTGTGAGCAGGCTCGCACGTCCGGCACTGGCGTGGGCCGCGGGCCATGCGCTGCACTGGGTGCCACCCGCTCCCGACTCCCGGAGGTCGCCGTGCTGACCCGTATCGACCACATCGGCATCGCCTGTCGAGACCTCGACAAGACGGTCGAGTTCTACCGCGCCACCTACGGCTTCGAGGTCTTCCACTCCGAGGTCAACGAGGAGCAGGGCATCCGCGAGGCCATGCTCAGGATCAACGGGACGGACGACGGCGGCGCCTCGTACCTCCAGCTGCTGGAGCCGACCCGGCCGGACTCCACCGTCGCCAAGTGGCTGGAGAAGAACGGCGAGGGCGTGCACCACATCGCCTTCGGCACCGCGGACGTGGACGGCGACGCCGAGGCCATCCGCGGCAAGGGCATCCGGGTCCTCTACGACGAGCCGCGGATCGGCTCGATGGGTTCGCGGATCACCTTCCTGCACCCGAAGGACTGCGGCGGCGTGCTGACCGAGCTGGTCACCTCCGCGCAGAACGCCCACGACGCCGGGCACGGCACCGACGACTCCGCGCAGAGCACCGGCGAGGAGCACTGATCGTCCCCGAACCGGCCCCCCGGGTGCCGCCCGCCCCGGCGGCGCCCGACGGCCCGTCGGTCATGACCCGTCAGTAACCTGGCCGGGACAGCCGGAAAACCCCCCTGCGGCCATTCCCCCGCAGTGCGCTCCCACTACAATGCCCAAGTGCGCGAAGACTCCGGGGGACGGAGGCGACGGGCACGGCCGAAGACTGGCCTGTCCGCCCGCCGGCGGTCGGCCCGTCGCAAGGGGAGTCCATTACGCGGGCACGGCTGAACAGTCGCTAGACGGATCTGTCACCATTCTCCACAAGGCAAGAGTTCGCCCAGGAGTCCACCCGGACGGGGGAACGCGGTACCCCCGCGCTTCCGCGCCCCGGACTCCGACGACCGCGACGGGTGGCCCCGGCTTGGCAGGGGCCGTCCGGCAGCCGCGGATGCAAGGACCAGTCGGACCGGCCCCCGGAAGATCGGGAGCCCGGGACCGGCCGGGTCGAGGACGCGACCAGGAGATGGATGGGACCGCGGAGTGCGGGGCAACGACCGCTACGAGGCTGACGATCACCTCTCCCAGTTCGAGGCCGAGATGGGTCGGACTCGAAAGGAGCGGGACAAGGCAGTCGAGCATGCCGAGGACCTCGCCTACCAGGTGGAGGTGCTGCGGGCGAAGCTGCACGAGTCCCGCCGGATGCTCGCCCAGCCGCGCGCCTTCGACGCCGTCTCCGGCCAGGCCGAGCAGATGCTCCGCACCGCCGAGATGCAGGCCCAGCAGCTGCGCGCCGACGCCGAGCGCCAGCTGCGCGACTCCCAGGCCGCCACCCAGCGGATCATGGCCGAGGCCGCCGAGCGCACCGCCCGCCTGGAGGCCGAGCTCAGCGCCCGCCGCCGCCAGCTGGAGGACGAGCTCGCCGAGCTGCGCCGCACCGCCGAACAGCACGTCAACGGCTGGGCCGAACAGACCCGGGCCGGCAGCGAGCAGGAGGCCCAGCGCCTGCTGCAGGACGCCCGCGCCGAGGCCGAGCGGATGGTCGCCGCCGCCCGCGCCGAGGCCGTCGCCCTCGCCGACCAGGCCCGCGCCCAGACCGCCGCCGACGTGGACGCCGCCCGCGGCGAGGCCCAGGCCGCCGCCGAGGCCGCCCTCCAGCGGGCCCAGAACGACGCCGAGCGCCTGCTGCGCGCCGCCTCCGAGCAGGCCCAGCAGGCCGGTGCCCAGGCCGCCGCGGACGTGGACGCCGCCCGCGGCCAGGCCCAGCAGGAGCTGGCCGCCGCGCACGTCGCCGCCGAGCAGCAGCTGACCGTCGCGCACGCCGAGATCAGCCGGCTCAAGGAGCAGGCCGCCGCCGAGCAGGCCAGGGCCGAGCAGCAGCTCGCCGCCGCCAAGGCCGAGATAGAGCGGCTGCGCGCCGAGGCGATCGCCGAGGCCGAGCGCACCCGCCACGAGGCGGCCGCCCTGCGCGCACAGGCCGAGCAGGCCGCCGAACAGCTCCAGGCCGACGCCGAGGCCGCCGCCGAGCGCAAGGTCGCCGACGGCGAGGCCGCCAACGAGCAGCGTTCCCAGACCGCCCGGGCCGAGGTCGCCCGGATGGTGGCCCAGGCCACCAAGGAGGCCGACGCGATCCGCGCCGAGGCCGAGGCCGTACGCACCATGGCGGCCACCAAGCAGGCCGAGGCGGACGCCGCCAAGGCCGCCGCCGCCGAGGAGAGCGAGCGGCTGCGGGCCACCGCCGAGTCGGTCGCCACCGAGCTGCGCGCCGAGGCCGAGGCCGCGATCGCCGAACTTCGCGCCCAGGCCGAGCGGGACATCGCCGCGCTGCGCGCGCAGGCCGAAGCCGAGGCGCAGCGGCTGCGCGGCGAGGCCGAGGAGCAGGGCCGGGCAGCCGGCGCCAAGGACGCCACCGTCCACCTCGCCAAGGCCGCCAAGACCGCCGAGGAGGTGCTCGGCCGGGCCAACCAGGACGCCGAGACCACCCGCAGCGAGGCCGCCGCCGAGGCCGAGCGGATCCGCGCCGAGGCCGCCGCCGAGGCGCAGCGGCTGCGCGAGCAGGCCCAGGCCGCGGTCGAGCAGGCCCAGAACGCCGCGCTGGACGACGCCGCCGCGATCCGCGAGCGGATCGAGCAGATGCAGGACGAGGCGGCCCGGCTGCGGGCCGAGGCCGAGGAGCTGCGCGCCCAGTCCGCCGCCGAGGCCGACCGGGTCCGCAGTGACGCCCGCCGCCAGGCCGTGCTGCAGATCGAGGAGTCGGCGAAGAACGCCGAGGAACTGCTCACCAAGGCCAAGGCCGACGCGGACGAGCTGCGCGCGGGCGCGGCCGGCGAGATCGAGCGGCTGCGCGAGCAGGCCCAGGAGCAGGCCGCCGAGACCCAGGGCCGGGCCGAGCAGACCCTGGCCCGGGCCCGTACCGAGGCCGCGAAGATCACCGCCGCCGCCGAGCAGCAGAGCCAGGACGCACTCTCCGCCGCCAAGGCCGCGGCCGCCGAGAACCGCACCGCCGCCGAGCGCGAGACCGCCGAACTGCGGCGCGAGGCAACGGAGTTCGACCAGCGGGTCCGCGCCGAGGCAACCGCCGCGGCGGAGGCCCTGACCGCCGACGCACAGGCCGAGGCGACCGCCGTCCGGGACGCCGCGGTGGCGGACGCCGAGCGGGTGCGCACCGGGGCCGACACCGACGCCGCCCGGACCCGGGCCGAGGCCGAGGCGATCGCGGAGGCGCTGCGCGAGGAGAGCCGCCGCGAACGCGAGGAGGCGTCCGCCGGGCTGGACCGGGAGCGCGCGGAGACCGCCGAGCAGCTGGCCGCCGCCCGGGCCGCCCGCGAGCAGGCCGAGCAGGCCGCCGCCGAGCTGACCGAGCGTACGGCCGCCGAGACCGCCGAACTGCGGGCCCTGACCCAGCGCGAGACCACCCAGCAGCGCGAGAACGCCGAGGCCTACGCCGACCGCGTCCGCACCGAGGCCGAACAGGCCGCCGCCGAGCTCACCGAACGCACCGCCGCCGAGACCACCCAGCAGCGCGAAGCCGCCGAGGCCTACGCCGACCGCGTCCGCACCGACGCCGAGCAGGCCGCCGCGGAGCTGACCGAGCGTACGGCCGCCGAGACCGCCGAGCTGCGGGCCCTGGCCGAGCGCGAGACCACCGAGCAGCGCGAAGCCGCCGAACGGCACGCCGCCGAGGTCCGCCAGGCCGCCGACGCCTACGCCACCGAGCAGCACGAGGCCGCCGACCGGCTGCTGGAGCGCGCCGAGGCCACCGCCGAACAGCGCCGGGCCGAGGCCGCCAAGGACGCCAAGGCCGTCCGCGAGAAGGCCGCCGCCGAGCTGGCGCTGGCCAACGAGCAGGCCGAGACCGTCCGGGCCGAGGCCGGCCGCGAGCTGTCCGAGGCCCGCGCCACCGCCGACGACATCCGCGCCGAGGCCGGCGCCGAGCTGGAGCAGGCCCAGGCCGACCGCGCGGAGCTGATCGCCGCCGCCAAGGCCGAGGGTGCCGAGCTGATCGCCGTCGCCGAGGAGGAGGCCGCCGAGGTCCGCCAGTCGGTGGCCGGCATGCACGAGGCCGCCGCCGAGCAGATCGCCGGGCTCAAGGCCGCCGCCGAGCAGCAGGCCGACGAGCTCCGCGAGGCCGCCGAGCAGGCCGCTGCCGACCTGCGCGAGCTGGCCGAGCGCGAGACCACCGAGCAGCGCGAGCTCGCCGACCGCGAGACCGCCGAACAGCGCGCCGCCGCCGACGCCTACAGCGCCGACCTGCGCGCCCGCACCGAGGCGGAGACCGCCGCCCTGCGCGAGCAGACCGAGCTGGAGCTGGCCGCCGACCGCGAGGCCGCCGAGGCCGAGCTCGACCGCCGGCGCACCGAGGCCCTGGCCTACGACGAGCAGCTGCGCGCGGACGCCGAGACCGAGCTGCGCACCGCCCGGGAGGCCGCCGAGCAGCTGCGCGCCGAGGCCGAGGCGCAGGCCGCCCGTACCGTGGCCGACGCCGAGGCCCAGGCCGCCCGTACGGTCGCCGAGGCCGAGGAGCTGGCCGCCGGCCTGCGCGCCGAGGCCGAGGAGTACGCGCTCGCCACCCGCACCCTGGCCGACGAGTACGACAGCGCCACCCACGCCCGCGCCGACGCCTTCGACGCGGAGATCAGGGAGGCCGCCGAGCAGTTCGACCGGGCCACCCGCGAGCAGGCCAACTCCGTTCTGGAGAAGGCCTTCGCGGACGCCGAGGCGCTCGGCGAGGACGCCCAGACCACCGCGCTGGCCACCACCGCCGCCGCCGAGGAACAGGCCGACGCGATGGTCGCCGCCGCCCGCAAGGAGGCCGACCGGCTGGTCGCCGCCGGCGAGGCGGCCGGCCAGGCCGAGGTGGAGAAGGGCCGCTCCGACGCCGACGCCCTGCTCGCCGAGGCCCGCCGGGACGCCACCGCGATCCGCGAGCGCGCCGAGGAGCTGCGCGAGCGCACCGACGCCGAGGTGGAGGCGCTGCACGAGCGCGCCCGCAAGGAGAACGCGGCGGCCATGAAGTCGGCCGGCGAGCGGGTGGACGCGCTGGTGACGGCCGCCCAGGAGCAGCTGACCGAGGCCGAGGAGCAGGCGGTGGCCACCGTCGCCGAGGCCGAGGAGCGCGCCGCCGCCCTGGTCGCCGCCGCCGAGGACCGCGCGAACGAGCTCACCTCGGAGGCGTCCGCGGAGGCCAGCAAGGTCCGGCTCTCGGCCGTCCGCAAGGCGGAGGGCCTGCTGAAGGAGGCGGAGACCAAGCTCGCCAACTCCACCGACCGCGCCGAGGCGCTCATCGAGAAGGCCGAGGCGAAGCTGCGGTCCTCCGAGGCCGAGGCGGAGGAGCGGCTGGAGAAGGCGTCCGCCGAGGCGGAGAAGCGGCTGCTGGACGCGGACCGGGCCGCGGACGAGCAGGTCGAGCTGGCGAAGGCGGAGGCGGAGCGGCTGCTCGCCGAGGCGAAGGCGGAGGCGAAGCGGGTCACCGACGAGGGCCGGCGCGAGCTGGACGAGCTGGTGCGCCGCCGCAAGGACATCAACACCGAGATCTCCAGGGTCCAGGACGTGCTGTCCGCGCTGGAGGCATTCGAGGCACCGTCACCGGTCACTCAGGCCAACGGGGGAAGCAACACCAAGAAGGACGGGGGTGCCAAGGCCGGTGCCGGAGTTGGCTCCCCCCGATCGGGTGGCAATCGCTCCAAGAGCTCACCACCCGATTGAGCGGACATTGTCCGCGGGACAACGGCATTTCGCCGTCGACACTCCGGTACCGTGTCAGGATTCCCTCAACCACCTCAGCGGTTTGACGACAGGAAGCCCAGAACCCCATGAGCGACAGTCACTCCCCTCACGGCTTCGACCTGGTGCGCCGTGGGTACGAGCGTGCCCAGGTCGACGAGCGGATCACCAAGCTGGTGGCCGACCGTGACAGTGCCCTGACCCGGATCAGCGCGCTGGAGAAGCGCATCGAGGAGCTCCACCTGGAGACCCAGACCGCCCAGGCGGCCGTGGTCGAGCAGGAGCCCTCGTACGCCGGCCTCGGTGCCCGGGTCGAGAAGATCCTGCGACTGGCCGAGGAGGAGGCCAAGGACCTGCGCGACGAGGCGCACCGCGCCGCCGAGCAGCACCGCGAGCTCGCCGAGGCCGCCGCCCAGCAGGTCCGCACCGAGGCCGAGAACTACGCCAAGGACCGCAAGGCCAAGGCGGAGGACGAGGGCCTGCGGATCGTCGACAAGGCCAAGAGCGACGCCGCCCAGCTGCGCGCCGAGGCCAACAAGGACGCCCAGAACAAGCGCGAGGAGGCGGACGCCCTCTTCGAGGAGACCCGCACCAAGGCCGCCCAGGCCGCGCTGGAGTTCGAGACCAACCTGGCCAAGCGCCGCGAGCAGTCCGAGCGGGACCTGGCCGCCCGTCAGGCCAAGGCCGAGAAGCGCCTGGCCGAGATCGAGCACCGGGCCGAGCAGCTGCGCCTGGAGGCCGAGAAGCTGCGCACCGACGCCGAGCGCCGTGCCCGCCAGACCGTCGAGACGGCCCAGCGCCAGTCCGAGGACATCGTGGCGGACGCCAACGCCAAGGCGGACCGCATCCGCAGCGAATCCGAGCGCGAGCTGGCGGCGCTCACCAACCGCCGCGACAGCATCAACGCCCAGCTGACCAACGTCCGCGAGATGCTGGCGACGCTGACCGGCGCGGCCGTGGCCGCCGCCTCGCTGCCGAACGACGACACCATGGGCGTGCCCGCCCAGCAGTCGCGCTGACGTCCCGGCCGCACGTGCCCCTGTCTCGTGCGCAGTGACCCCGCAGCACCGCAGTACCGCAGGCCCTCACCCTCCCGGGTGAGGGCCTGCGGGCTTATCGCCCGTCACTACCTCGGGTAGGCCCCGTCCGGCCGCTGGTGCCCGCTGCTGAGCTGGTTGCCCTCGTCGTCCGAGACGGTGCCGAACCAGGAGGTGCACCAGACCGACACCGAGTCGGGCCAGTACTGCACCTCGAAGGGGTGCCCGGATCCGTGGTCGCCGTACGAGGTGACGGTGAAGGTCTCCCCCGGGCGCATCCAGTAGTCCTCGCCGAGCGGTTCGAGGGTCAGTTCGAGCAGCCCCTCGCCCCGGTTGGTCACCGGCATCCGGCCGGTCACCTCCAGTGCCGAGAAGTCCCAGGCGGCCGCGTCCTGGCTCTCCTGGCTCATCCGGCCGCCACCCGGTCCAGCAGGGCGCGGACGGCCGTGTCGAAGGCCTCGGGCGCCTCCAGGGCGCTCAGATGGCCCACTCCGGGGATGACGGTCAGTTCGGCGTCCGGACGGGCCCGCAGCATCCGTTCGGCCTCCTCCGGCGCCACCAGGGAGTCCTCGGCGCCCGTCACCACCGCGACCGGCACCCGGAGCCCGGCCAGCACGTCCAGCGAGTCCGGGCGGGCCGCCATGGCCCGCTGGGCCCAGGCGACGGCGGCCGGCGAGGCGGCGGCGACCATCGTCTGCACCCGCTCCACGAGGTGCTGCGAGTCGGGCCCGAGCTGCCCGGCCGCGACCCGCTCGTCCAGCAGCAGCTGCACACTGTCCCGCGCGGTGACGGCGGCCGCGATCCGCTCCCGGTTGGCCCGGACGGTGTCCGGGTCGGCGGTGGCGCGGGTGTTGGCCAGCAGCAGGCCGGACAGCCGCCCGGGGTGGCGGCGGGCGAGGGCCAGCGCCGCGTAGCCGCCCATGGAGAGCCCGACGACCACGGCGCGCTCGATCCCGGCGGCGTCCAGCAGCAGTGCGAGGTCGTCCGCGACGTGATCCAGCGAGGGCTCGTCGGAGCCCAGCTCGGTGCCGCCGAACCCTCGCTGGTCGGGGGCGAGCACCCGGGCCCCGGCCCCGGTCGGACCGGGCAGCGTGTCCAGCTGGGACGACCACATGGAGGCGTTCAACGGGTAGGCGTGCAGCAGCACTAGGGGTGTTCCGGTACCGCTCTCGCGGACGGACACTGCGGAGGGGAGCTCGGTCATGCGCCCACCGTATTCCGGCACGCCCGGCGGGCCCACTCAGCGGGCCGCGATATCCGGTTTGTCCTAACCTGCCAAGGAGCAAGGGAGCGCGAATGATCGAGTTGCACGACCTGACGAAACGTTACGGCAAGACGCTCGCGGTGGACCGGCTCAGCTTCACCGTGCCCCGGGGCGTGGTGACCGGCTTCCTCGGTCCCAACGGCGCCGGCAAGTCCACCACCATGCGCATGATCCTCGACCTCGACCGCCCCACCGGCGGCCGGGTCACCATCGACGGCAGGCGCTACGGGCAGCTCAGCGAGCCGCTCAAGTACATCGGCGCACTGCTGGAGGCCAAGGCCGTCCACCCCGGCCGCACCGCCCGCGACCACCTGCTCTGGCTCGCCCAGAGCAACCGCATCCCGGAGCGCCGGGTGGACGAGGTGCTCGCCCTGGTCGGCCTCACCCCGGTCGCCCGCAAGCGGGCCCGCGGCTTCTCGCTCGGCATGGGCCAGCGCCTGGGCATCGCCTCGGCCCTGCTCGGCGACCCGGAGATCGTCATGTTCGACGAGCCCGTCAACGGCCTGGACCCGGAGGGCATCCTCTGGATCCGCAACCTGATGAAGCGCCTCGCCGGCGAGGGCCGGACGGTCTTCGTCTCCTCCCACCTGATGAGCGAGATGGCCGTCACCGCCGACCACCTGGTGGTCATCGGCCGGGGCCGGCTGCTCGCCGACCTGCCGATGCCGGAGTTCATCCGGCGCAACTCCCGCTCCGCCGTACGGCTGCGCAGCCCCGAGCCGGAACGGCTCCTCGACGTCCTGGCCGCCGCAGGCCTGCGGTACGAAGCGGGCCCGGACGGCTCCTGGGAGGTGGTCGACGGCGACCTCGCCCGGCTCGGCGAACTGGCCGCGGCCAACGGCGTGGTGCTGCACGAACTCAGCCCGCAACAGGCCTCGTTGGAGGAGGCGTTCATGCAGATGACGGCCGACTCGGTGGAGTACCACGCGGGCGACGGACCGGGCCGGGACGCGGCCGGCGCGGCCGGCGTCTGGGGCGCCGGCTGGAAGGCGGACGGCGCCCGGCAGACCGCCGCGGCACGGCAGGAGGAGAACTGAGATGGCGTCCTTCCCGGCGATCCTGCGCTCCGAGTGGACGAAGATCCGCAGCGTCCGCTCGACGGTCTGGACGCTCGCGCTGACCTTCGTCGTCACCGTCGGCATCGGCGCGCTGCTGTCCCTGCTCACCAACAACAACTTCACCGAGTTCCGCCGCAACGAGCAGACCCCGTTCGACGCCACCGGCACGGCCTTCGCCGGCATCATGCTCGGCGAGCTCGCCATCATCGTCTTCGGCGTGCTGGCGATCGGCAACGAGTACAGCAGCGGCATGATCCGGGTCACCCTGGCCGCTGTCCCCCAGCGCGCGACCCTGCTCGGCGGCAAGGCCGCGGTGCTCGGCGCGCTCGCCCTGGTGGTCTCGCTGGTGACGGCCTTCGTCACCTTCTTCGTCGGCCAGGCGCTGCTCGGC
This sequence comes from Streptomyces sp. 1331.2, assembly GCF_900199205.1. Lineage (NCBI taxonomy): Bacteria > Bacillati > Actinomycetota > Actinomycetes > Kitasatosporales > Streptomycetaceae > Streptomyces > Streptomyces sp. 1331.2. The sequence goes on from NZ_OBMJ01000001.1 coordinate 2,617,485, forward strand.
TCGCACTCCACCACCCTCGGCGAACCGCACGTGCTGCGCGCGGTCTTCGGCGCCGCGCTGTACCTGACGATGCTCTGCCTGTTCTCGGCGGGCGTCACCACCATGCTGCACAACCAGACGCTGGCACTCGGCGTGCTGGTGCCGTTCTTCTTCCTGCTCTCGCCGATCCTCTCGGCGGTGCCGAAGGTCAAGACCCTGGCCCACTACTTCCCCGACTACGCGGGCTCGCGGATGCTGCTGGTGTACGAGCAGCACGGCCAGCCCTACGGGCCGTGGCCCGGCTTCCTGATCTGCCTCGCCTGGACGGCCGCAGCCCTGGCCGGCGGCGCGCTGGTGCTCAAGAAGCGGGACGCGTAAGGGAGTCGGTAACAGGCCGTCAGTACCGCGGAGCGCCGCGGCCTCGCAGCACGTTGGAGGCCCGGCGCTCCCGCGCTCCCCAGCAGGCCCGGTGCCAGTGCCGCCGGTCGTCCACCCCCGCGCCGTGCATCGGCCAGGCCACCACGTGGCCCATGCCCGGCGGGATCTCCTGGTCGCAGCCCGGGCAGCGGTAGGACCGTCCGGACGTCCCGGCGACCGTCTGGACCACCCAGTCGTCGCCCTGATAGCTCTCCGTGCGGCGCAGCGAACCGCCGAGCGGGGCGGTCGGCTCGATGCTCTCCTGGGGGGCGGCGCTCTTGATCCGGTTACGGCGCGGCGACACGGCGGACTGCCTCTCTTCCGGGGGCTCTCGGTCGTTCCAGCCTACGGCCGCCCGGCCTCCCGTTCGGCCACTATCACGGCTCCGTCGGGCGCTCCGGTGTTTTTGCCGAGATCCACCCGATCATCGGGGAAATTCGGGTCTCCGCGTGCCATTGGCACATGACATCGGATACCCACAGGGGGAGAGGCGGGGCCCGCAGACCCTGCGCGCACCCGAGGAGGCCCAAGGATGACCAAGACCAGTGCCCGTGCCGAGACCCGTCGACCCGTCGGGGTCCGGCCGCCCGCGTCCGGGCCGTCGCTGACCTCCGTCCCCCCGGTGACGGCCGTCGCGGGCGAGCCACTGCCCACGGCCCAGCGCGCCGGGACACGGCCGGCCGACACCGCGCCGGTGCGGGTCGGCCTGTTCCTGCTGTCCGCGCAGTTCCCCGGGCAGAGCCACGGCGAGGCGCTGGAGCGCACCGTCCACTCCGCCGTCGAGGCCGAACGCGCAGGCCTGGACAGCGTCTGGCTGGCCGAGCACCACTTCGTGCCGTACGGGGTCTGCCCGGACGCCGCCACGCTGGCCGGGCTGCTGCTCGGCCGTACCCGCAGGATCGGCGTCGGCACCGCGGTCAGCGTGCTCTCCACCCGCCACCCGGTGGCCCTCGGCGAGCAGGCCGCGCTGCTGCACCTCACCTCCGGTGGGCGCTTCACGCTCGGGGTCGGCCGCGGCGGGCCGTGGATCGACCTGGACGTGTTCGGCGACGGCGTGGACGCCTTCGAGCACGGCTTCCCGGAGCGGCTGGACCTGCTGCTGCGCTGGCTGCGCGGCTCCCGGGTGGGCGCGGACGGCCCCCAGTTCTCCTTCCCCGAGGTGGCGGTGGTCCCACGGGCCACCGAACCGGTGCGGCGGCCCGCCCTGAGCAGCTGGCTCGGCCTCGGCGAGCGTCCCGGCACGGTGCGCTTCCCGCGCCAGCGCCAGGACGAGGACGGCCTCGGCGAGGAGCTCACCGTCACCGGACGGCCGGTGGCCGGTCCGCCCGTGGTGGTCGCCTGCACCTCCCCCGGCGGGGTCAGGCTGGCCGCCGAGCGCGGCCTGCCGATGCTGCTCGGCATGCACTCCGGGGACGAGGACAAGCTGCGGATGCTGGAGCTGTACCGCACCGCCTGGCTGGCCGCCGGGCGCAGCGAGGAACAGCTGCGCCGGGTGAGCCGGCGGCACGTCGCCGCCGGGGTGGCGCAGGTCGACGACCGCGCCGCGGCGGCCCGCTCCACCCTGCTGAACGCGATGCCCGGCTGGTTCGACCTCGGGCTGGGCGCGCACCGCACCGTGGACGGCCGCGAGCGCAAGATGCGTGACGCGCGCCAGTACACCGAACTCCTCTGCGACCTGCACGCGGTGGGCACCCCGCGGCAGTGCGCCGACCGGCTGCTGGCCACCGCCGAGCGGACCGGTATCCGCCGCTTCGCGCTGCTCGCCGAGGGCAGCGGCGACCAGGACGCGACCCTGCACAACATCGCCCGGCTCGGCTCCGAGGTGCTGCCGCAACTGGCGTGACCGCGACCGGGGCAATGGCGGCCGGGGCGACCGCAACGCCGCCGCCCCCTCCCCCGCAACCGGGGGACGGGGGCGGCCGGCGCCGTGGCGGTGGTACCGCCGTTCAGCAGTCCCGCAGTTCCTCGGACTGGTTGAGCAGCTGCTCCCGGACGGAGGTGAAGCGCGTGTACCGCGCTTCGTTGGCCTCCGACGGCAGGAACACCGCCACCCGGTGACAGTTCTGGAAGGCCAGCTGCACCCCGAAGTGGCGCTGCAGGGCGCCCCGGATGGCGTCGCTGGCCAGGGCGCGCAGCAGCTGGCCACGGGCCTGCTCGCTGGGCGGCGGCACGTGGTTGTCGGCGAAGTCGGTGCCGTCGACCTTCGCCTGGGCGACCAGCGAGCTGATCAGGTCCCAGGCGTAGGGCAGGGAGACGCGGACGCAGTCGACGAATTCCCGCTCGTCGACCTCGCCCCGCTCAGCCTTCTCCAGCAGGGCCGGTGAGACGTCGAGCGACATGGATTCTCCTCTCGCGGTCCACCCGCGCGGCGCCCGGGTGGTCGTGCGTAGTCCAAGCTCAGGTGAGGGTGGGCGACATCGTGTGGGGTGTCCGGAACGCCGTGGGACAGGCGTTTCCGGCACCTTCGCGACCAGCCGCTGCGGCACGGGACGTGACGTCCCGAACACCGACAGCGCTCAGAACAGCGTGGCAGTCAACGGCGGAACAGGCCGGTCGTTCCTGTGGATTGCTTCGGAATTACGCCGTGGTGAACCAGATTGGCCGGATCCTGTCGGATCGTTCATCTGAAGTCTCCGTCCCCGTTGACAACGATCCCGCAAGCGTGCCGTCACACACCGTAGCGACCCGAGGGGATGGGCGCCAGACCCCGACGGAGGGAGCGGAACCGCTGAACCTCCATGTTCGCGGGGTTCGCGCTTTCTTCACCCCGTCGTCGCGGAATCGCATCAACTGGCCCCGGTGGGCTAGCGTGGTCGACCGTGCGTCTCGTAATTGCCCGCTGCTCAGTCGACTATGCCGGTCGGCTCTCCGCCCATCTGCCCTCCGCCACCAGGCTCATCCTGGTCAAGGCCGACGGCAGCGTCAGCATCCACGCCGACGACCGCGCCTACAAGCCGCTCAACTGGATGTCCCCGCCGTGCGCCCTGAAGGAGGCCGACGGGGTCTGGACGGTGGAGAACAAGGCCGGCGAGAAGCTCATCATCACGCTGGAGGAGGTGCTGCACGACTCCTCCCACGAACTCGGGGTGGACCCGGGCCTGATCAAGGACGGCGTCGAGGCGCACCTGCAGGAGCTGCTCGCGGACCGGATGGAGGTGCTCGGCGCCGGCTGGTCGCTCATCCGCCGCGAGTACCCGACCGCGATCGGCCCGGTCGACATCCTCTGCCGCGACTCCGACGGCGCCACGGTGGCCGTCGAGATCAAGCGCCGCGGTGAGATCGACGGCGTCGAGCAGCTCACCCGCTACCTCGAACTCCTCAACCGGGACCCGCTGTTGGCCCCGGTCAAGGGCGTCTTCGCCGCGCAGGAGATCAAGCCCCAGGCCCGCGTGCTGGCCACCGACCGGGGCATCGGCTGCGTGGTCCTGGACTACGACGAGCTGCGCGGCATCGACGACGACAAGCTCAAGCTGTTCTGACCGGTCAGGTCCCGGAGGTCGAGGTGGCCGTCCCGCTCGGGGTCGTCGGCGTCGCGGAGGGCGACGTCGTCGGGTTGCTCGGGGTCGGCACCGGACTCGTGGACTGGCTCGGCGCCGTCTTCGTCGGCTGCGGCCAGGTCGGCTGAGGCTGCCCCGGCTGCGGCGCCGGCGGCTGCGGCTGGCCCGGTGCGGGCGGCTGCGGCTGCTGCGGGGCCTGCGACTCGGTCGCCCCCGGCGAGGAGCTCGGCTTCTTCGACGCCGTGGCGCTCGGCGAACGCGACGCGCTGCCGCTCGCCGAGGGCTCCGCGCTGCCGCTCTGCGCCGCCGGGCTGCCCGGCACCGTGCCGGGCGCGGCCGGGCCGGTGCCGCTGCCGGAGGGCTGCGGGAACGGCGCGTCCTGGGCGCTGCCGTCGTCCAGCCGGCCACTGTGCGGGTCCTTGCCGGTACGGTCCTGCGGCCCGCTGAAGCTCATCGCCACCGCCGTCCCGAGCACCCCGAGGGTCAGGACGGCCGTGGAGACCACGACCACCCGGCGCCGCCGGCTGGACTTCAGCCGGGCCGGCACTCGGGCCGCGATCTTGCGGATGACCGGCCGGCTGGGCGCCGCGGCGGGCGCGGCGGGCGGCAGCTGCCGTCCGTCGGCGCGCAGCAGGTCGAGCATCCGGCGCGCGGAGGCGACCCCGCGCTGCTCCCCCGCGGTCGCCCGCAGGGTCAGTGCCGTCTCCAGCTCCGCGACGGCCCGGGACGGCTGCTGGACACAGAACGCGTGCACGGCCGCCTCGTGATGGAACCAGGCCTGGTCGATCGGCGAGCCGGCCCGGCGGGCCGCCTCCAGGCCGAGCTGCAGCACCCGCTCCCAGGCGCCCCAGCGCAGTGCCAGCGCCAGTGCCGGCGCCGCCGCGCGGGCGAGCTTGACCACCGCCTCGTGGCGTCCGGCGTCCCGGTCGGCGAGCAGGACGCCGATCAGTACCTCGGCCTCGGCGGCGATCTGCTCCAGCGTCACCGAGCTGTGCCCGACCCACCAGGCGAAATGCTGGGCGGCGCCGTCGACGCAGCCGAGCGGCGGCCAGTGCGGGGCGAGCAGTTCGAGCGCGCCGGCGGTCAGCCGGTGGTGCCCGCCGATGGACACCGCCAGCCCGGCGTCGGCGAGTTCGGCGAGGGCGGCCTCGCCCTGGCCGACGTCGATCAACGCGGGCAGGTGCGGCGCGGTGGGGCACTCGCCGCCGAGCGCGACGGCGAGCCGCAGCACGGCCCGCGCGGGCTCGCTCAGCCCCTCGGCGAGGCGGACGGCGGGCGAGGCGGTCTCGGCGACGGAGGGCAGCGGGACGGTGCGGCGCAACGCGTCCTCGCGGATCGCCGGGTCGGCGTCGCGGACGGGCTCCTCGACCGCGCCGAAGACGTCCATCCGGTCGTCCTCGGCGGCGACCAGCGCGTCCACCGAGACGTCCCGCTGGCGCAGCAGGGCGGCGGCCTGGACGAAGCGCAGCGGCAGGCCCTCGGACTCGAACCAGAGGTCCACCGCCCAGGCCTTCTCGGCGACGTCCAGCGGCCGTCCGGCCAGCCGGCCGGTGAGGGCGAGGCACGCGGAGCGGGAGAGCCCGGCGACGAGGTGGTCCTGCATCCGGGAGCCGGCCGCCGGCGGCGGGCTGCCCGGGGCGACGGACACCAGGAAGGCGCAGCCGGGGGCGGTGGCGAGCAGGTGCTCCAGTTCGGCGCCGGAGGGCTCGGCCTCGTCGATCACGACGACCGCGGCGACCTCGGCGAGGTGGGCGGCCAGCTGCGCCGGATCGGGCCGGAAGCCGGGGGCGTGGTGGGTGGCGGCGAAGAGGTCCTGGAGCAGGTCGGCGGCGGTGCGGCGGTGGCCGCAGAGCTGGACGACTCCGCCGGGGGCGAGGTCGGCGGCGGCCTCGGCGACGGCCGACAGCAGCGCGCTGCGGCCCGAGCCGGCCTGGCCGACCAGGCGTATCGAGCGGCCCTCGGCGAGCAGGCCGAGCAGTTCGGCGATGTCGGCCTCGCGGTCCAGCAGCGGCAGGTCGGCGGGTCCGGCGCCGAGCGCGAGCGGGCCGACGGCCCGGCCGACGCCGCCGACCGGGCCGCGGGCGGGCTCGCTGCGTCCGATCCGGCGCGGGCGGGGCCGCCACTCCTCGGGGCAGGGCCGGGCCTCCGAGCCCTCCGGGGCGCCGACCCCCACCAGCAGGGCGCCGGAGACCAGTTCACCGCCGCGGGTGCGGACCGCCTCCTGCCGGAACTCCCCGGATGGCTGTGCCACGTTCTGCTCCGCATCGTGCTCGGCCGCCGGCGCTCCGCACCGACCGGCTGACGTCCCGGTCGCGGCCGCGGGCGGTCTCGGGGCCTGTCGCCGTCTTCTGACGGGCAGACTCTCGCACATCCGGGCCCGCCCGTGCAGGGCGGACCGGGGCCGGAGACCGGTGGGCGGCGCTGACCAGGAACGTTACAGCGCGACTCCGTGCGCCTCGGCGATGCCGCCGTCCACGGCGAGGATGCGGTGCAGCTTGGTGGCGACCAGCAGCCGCTGGAGCTGGGCCGGGACTGAGCGCAGCACCAGGCGCCGGCCGATCCGGCCGGCCCGCCGGTGGGTGCCCATGATCACGCCGAGGCCGGTGGCGTCCCAGAACTCCAGCCGGGCGAGGTCGAGTACGAGGTCGCCGAAGCCGCCGTCCACGGCCTGGTGCAGTCGGGCCCGCGCGTCGGCAGCGGTGCGCACGTCGAGGCGGCCTTCGATGGCCAGCGCCCTGTGGTCGCCGGTGATGCGCATGCTCTCCTCCTTCGCCTGGACGGCCTGTGCGGGGCGGGTCCGCCCCGGCCGTACCGGGTGCGGGAGCGGGGGGCGTTCCGGGCGGGCCGTGGCCCTGACACCCGGACCCGGTCGGAATGCCGGGTTCCCTCATCTGACGGTGTACCGGCTCCGCAGGTTGCTGGTTCCGGCCGGATCTGAAGCAACTTCACTCGTCCGAGGGAATATACGCAGGAAGCCTCCACACCTACGCTCGATTACCGCCCAAATCACCCGTCTGCGGCACCCGGCGTGAGGAAACTCACCCGCCCTCGGTGGAGCGGGCCGCACGATGCTCCGATCGCACGGCCCGCCCGGTCGTTCGCCCCCGTCGGCTACTTGCCCTCGTACGGGTAGAAGCCGCGGCCGCTCTTGCGGCCCAGGTCGCCGGCGGTGACCATGCGGGCCATGAGCTCCGGGGCGGCGAACTTCTCGTCCTGGGTCTCGGTGTAGATGTTGCGGGCGGCGTGCAGCAGGATGTCCACGCCGGTCAGGTCGGCGGTCTCCAGCGGGCCCATCGCGTGGCCGAAGCCGAGGCGGCAGGCGGTGTCGATGTCCTCGGCGGTGGCGACGCCCGACTCGTACAGCTTGGCGGCCTCGACGACCAGCGCGGTGATCAGGCGGGTGGTGACGAAGCCGGCGACGTCGCGGTTGACCACCACGACCTCCTTGCCGATGCCCTCGGCGTAGGCGCGGACGGTGGCCAGCGTCTCGTCGCTGGTCTTGTAGCCGCGGACCAGCTCGACCAGCTTCATCATCGGGACCGGCGAGAAGAAGTGGACGCCGACGACCGACTCCGGGCGCCGGGTGGCGGCGGCGATCCGGGTGATCGGGATGGCGGAGGTGTTGGAAGCCAGCACCGCGCCGTCCTTGGCGAGCTTGTCGAGCTCGCGGAAGACGGCCTCCTTGACCTCCAGCTGCTCGAACACGGCCTCGACCACGATGTCGGCCTCGGCGACGGCGCCCAGGTCGGTGGTGGTGGTGATCCGGCCCAGCGCGGCCTCGGCGTCCTCGGCGCTCAGCCTGCCCTTGGCGACGAACTTCTCGTAGGAGGCGCGGATACCCGCGAGGCCGCGCTGCAGCGCCTCCTCGGTGACGTCCCGCAGCACCACCGGGTGGCCGGCCTGGGCGGAGACCTGGGCGATGCCGGCACCCATCAGGCCGGCACCGATCACGGCGATCTGCTTGCTGGACGCGTTGCTCATGGCTGGGTCTCCCGATGCCGTCGCCGCCTCGCGGGCGGGCCCTGAAGGCGGCTCAGGGCAGGGGTGACCGCCGGAGAGCCGCATCGCTCGTCCCCGGGACTCTAGTGCCCGGATCCCGCCCGCAATAGCAATCGAGAGTGTGATCTGCAACCGACCTGGTCAGCCGCCCAAGTAGCCGATCGGAGGGTCGGACGGTCGGACGGTCAGATGGTCAGTCCGAGGTCCTGGGCGAGGATCGCCGCCTGCACCCGGCTGCGCAGCCGCAGCTTCGCCAGGATCCGGCTGACATGCGTCTTGGTGGTCGCCTCGGCCATCTCCAGCCGGGCCGCGATCTCCCCGTTGGACATCCCCGTCCCGAGGCAGGCCAGCACCTCCCGCTCGCGGCCGGTCAGCCCGGCCACCGCCTCCCGGGCCTCCGGCCCGACCTGCCGCTCCGGGCGGGCGAAGGCCCCGATCAGCCGCCTGGTCACCGAGGGCGCCAGCATGCCGTCCCCGCGCGCCACCGTCCGGATGCCCTCGACCAGGGTGTCCGCCTCCAGGTCCTTGAGCAGGAACCCGGCCGCACCCGCGCGCAACGCCCCGTAGACGTACTCGTCCAGATCGAAGGTGGTCAGCACGAGCACCTGGGCGGCCCCGGCGGCGACCACCTCGCGGGTCGCCGAGACGCCGTCCAGCCGGGGCATCTGCACGTCCATCAGCACCACGTCCGGCCGCAGTTCCAGCGCGAGCCGGACGGCCTCCTCGCCGTCGGCGGCCTGCCCGACCACCTCGAACTCCGGCTCGGCGCGCAGGATCATCACCAGCGCCGCCCGTACCGCCGCCTGGTCCTCGGCCACCAGCACCCGGATCGTCATGCCCGCCCCTCGCTCTCCTGCGCCCGCGGCAGCACCGCGCGCACGCTCCAGTACCCGTCCTTCGGTCCGGCCTCGAAGCTGCCGCCGAGCAGTCCGGCCCGCTCCGCCATGCCCACCAATCCGGCCCGGGCGCCGGGCAGTCCGCGGCCGGGCTCGTCCCGGTACGGGCTGTCGACGGCGATCCGCAGGTCCTCGGGCCCGAACTCCAGCCGCAGCCGGACCAGTCCGGGCGCGGCGTGCTTGAGCGCATTGGTCAGCGACTCCTGGACGATCCGGTACGCGGCCAGCCCGACCGGCACCGGCAGCTGCCCGCGCTCACCGTGCTCGGCCAGCTCGAAGTCCAGCCCGACGTCCCGGCCGGCCGCCCGGGCCTTCGCCAGCAGGGCGTCCACCGCGGCCAGGTCGGGCGCCGCGTACGACTCGTCGACCTCTCCCCCGCCACTGTCCCGGAGCAGTCCGATCATGCGACGCATTTCGGCCAATCCCTGGACGCTGTTCTCCCGGATCACCGCCAGCACCTCCACCAGCGGGTCGTCCTCGGGCAGGCTCCGCCGCCGGGCGACGGACTGCGCGCCGGTGGCGTGGATCGCGATCGCCGACAGGTGGTTGGCCACCACGTCGTGCAACTCCCGTGCCATCCGCGCCCGTTCGGCGCCCACCGCCTCCCGGCGGTCGAGCTCCGAGAGCAGCGCGGTCTGTTCGGCCCGCAGCCGCTCGGTCTCCGCCTCCTGCCGGTGCTTGCGCACCAGGTCGCCGGTCCACACCGGGGCCAGGAACACCAGCGAGCCGACCACCACGATCAGCAGTCCGGCCGCGGTGCCGCCCGCGTACCAGGCCAGGCCGGAGAGCACCAGCACGGTCGCGCCGCCGGTCAGGTGCAGCACCCGCGACATCCGCCGGGTGCCGTAGAGCACCGCCGCGTACAGCAGATCGGTGTACATGATCATCGTCGCCAGCAGGCTGCCGGAGAACACGCTGGCCGCGAAGGCCAGCCCGCCCACCGTCACCGCGAGCACCGGCCGGGTCCGCCGGACCAGTTCCAGCCCCGCCATCACCAGCATCGGCAGCGCCACCGCCCACAGCGGCAGGCGGTCGGCCCGGTCGTACACCTTGAAGGCGATCAGCACGGCGCCGCCGAGCAGCCCGGCCAGGGCGATCAGCCGGTCGAGCCGGCGCGGGGGGACGGACGGTAGGAGCACGTCCCCATCCCACCATTCCCGGCGGCCCACCCGGCTCGGGTCCACGGAGGAGGCCGCTACATCGAAAGATGCAGGCCCGGACGGCACCGCACGACGACGACACGGGCGCACCCGCGCACGAGGCTGGAGGCACCGCCGAACGCCCTGGAGCAGAACGTGATCGTCACCCTCATCGTCGCGGCCGAGATCTCCTGGTGGATCGTGCTCGGCCTCGCCCTCTCCGCCCGCTACCTGCTGCGGTGGCAGCGCACCAGCACCGTGCTGCTGCTCGGCCTCCCCGCGGTCGACCTCGCCCTGTACGCGCTCACCGTGCTCAACCTGCGCGGCGGCGCCGAGGCGAGCTGGGTGCACGCGCTCGCCGCGAGCTACGCCGGCTTCTCGGTCGGCTACGGCCCCTCGCTGGTCCGCTGGGCCGACCGGCACTTCCTGCACCGCTTCGCCGGCGGCCCCAAGCCGCTGCCCTCGCCGAAGTACGGCCCGGAGCGGACCAGGTACGAGTGGCAGGTCGCCGGCCGCACCGTCGTCTCCGCCGCGATCACGCTGAGCCTGATCACCCTGCTCGTCCCGCTCTCCGCGGGCTCGGCCCACTACGACACCTTCGCCCAGTGGTACTGGAAGCTCGGCATCGCGGCCGTGGTCAACCTGGTCGTGGCCGGCTGCTTCTCGCTCTGGCCCAAGGAGGCGCCGGAGGGCGTCCGGGTCGAGAACGGCCGCGTGGTGGCCGAGGAGAAGGCCCCGGCCGACCGGCTCTAGCGGTTCTCGCCCGGCACCCAGAGCACGTCCCCGCGCTCCTTGTTGGCCACCCGGGCCAGGATGAACAGCAGGTCGGAGAGCCGGTTGAGGTACTTCGCGGTCAGCGGGTTGACGGTGTCGCCGTGCTCCGCGATCGCCGCCCAGGTGGAGCGCTCGGCCCGCCGCACCACCGTGCAGGCCAGGTGCAGGTGGGCCGCGCCGGCCGTGCCGCCGGGCAGGATGAAGCTGCGCAGCTTCTCCACCTGCTCCAGGTAGTGGTCGCAGTCCCCCTCCAGCCGGTCGACGTAGGACTGCAGCACCCGCAGCGGCGGGTACTTCGGGTCCTCGACCACCGGGGTGGACAGGTCGGCGCCGACGTCGAACAGGTCGTTCTGGACCCGGACCAGCACCGCCGCCACGTCCTCCGGCAGCCCCCCGACCGCGAGGGCCACCCCGATCGCCGCGTTCGCCTCGTTGGCGTCGGCGTACGCGATCAGCCGCGGATCGGTCTTGGTGGTCCGGCTCATGTCGCCGAGCGCGGTGGTGCCGTCGTCGCCGGTACGGGTGTAGATGCGCGTCAGATTGACCATGCGGCCACCCTAGCCCGGCGGGTTAGGCGACGTTAACCCTCTGCCCGGGCGGGGCCGCCTCCAGCCAGGCGAGGAAGCCGGTCAGTGCGTCCTCGCTCATCGCCAGCTCCAGCGGCGCCCCGTTGTGCAGGCAGCGCAGCACCACCGAGCCGGAGAGCAGCGCCAGCTCCTCCTGGCCCTCCGGGTAGCGCCGGCCGAGCACCTCGATCTCCCGGCGCGGCAGCACCTTGCGCGGGCGCGGGGCGTACGAGAAGACCCGGAACCACTCGATCGAGTCGCCGCTGTACCGGCCGATACCGAAAACCCACCCCTTGCCGTCGGTCGGGGGGACCGGGGCGGAGGTGGGTTTGCCGTTCTCGTCGAGGTCGGGCTGCGTCGAGGCGTCCGCGGGCATTTTGAGCCGGTAACTGCAGTCGAACGTGCCGCCCACCCGCTGGATCAGGCGGCGGCGCACGGCGAAGGCCATCAGGCCGATCACACCCAGGGCCACGACCGCCGCACACACCACAAGCGCGAGGACCATGCTCACCTACCTCCTCGCTACCCGCGTTCCCCGTAGCGGTCGTATCAAGCGACCGCGCTGACCTACCAACTACGACGACAGTCCCGGGGTCACGCTCGCGCGTCCCCGGGACCGTCGGTCGACCCCGCCAAGCCGGGGTCCGGCACACTCAGACGTGGGCCTTGAGGCCGCGCGCCGCGAACAGCCGGACCTCGGCACGCCGCTCGGCGTGCGCGTCCAGGTCCGACTGGGCCTTCTCCAGTGCGCGCTCGGCACGCGCGACGTCGATCTCGTCCGCCAGCTCGGCGATCTCCGCGAGCAGAGACAGCTTGTTGTCGGCGAAGGAGATGAAGCCGCCGTGCACCGCGGCGATCACGGTGCCGCCGTCCACCGTGCGGATGGTGACCGGACCGGTCTCCAGCACGCTCAGCACCGGGGTGTGGCCCGGCATGATGCCGGTGTCACCGGAGGCCGTACGGGCGACGACGATGGTGGCCGCGCCGGACCACACCTTGCGGTCGGCTGCGACCAGCTCGACGTGCAGCTCAGCCAACGTGGGCTCCTAGGCTCATGCAACGCCCGATTACTCGGGAGTTTCGGTAAGAATAACGGCCCCGCGCCTCCGGCATGAAACCGGCGGCACGGATTTGACCGGAATCACAGCCGATGCGACGCGAGGGGTGGGTCCCAGGGCTGGGGCCCACCCCTCACGGTCACTCAGCTGCTACCGGCCGCGACTACTTCTTCGCCAGCTCGGCGGCGTTCTTCTCCAGGTCCTCGATGCCACCGCACATGAAGAAGGCCTGCTCCGGGACGGAGTCGTACTTGCCGTCCGCGATCGCGTTGAAGGCCTCGATGGTCTCCGACAGCGGCACGGTCGAACCCTCGACACCGGTGAACTGCTTCGCCACGTAGGTGTTCTGCGAGAGGAAGCGCTCGATGCGACGGGCACGGTGAACCGTGATCTTGTCCTCTTCGGACAGCTCGTCGATACCGAGGATCGCGATGATGTCCTGGAGGTCCTTGTACTTCTGCAGGATCCCCTTGATACGGATGGCCGTGTCGTAGTGGGTCTGCGCGATGTACCGCGGGTCGAGGATGCGGGACGTGGAGTCCAGCGGGTCGACGGCCGGGTAGATGCCCTTCTCCGAGATCGGGCGCGACAGAACGGTGGTCGCGTCCAGGTGGGCGAAGGTGGTGGCCGGCGCCGGGTCGGTCAGGTCGTCCGCGGGGACGTAGATCGCCTGCATCGAGGTGATCGAGTGACCGCGGGTCGAGGTGATGCGCTCCTGCAGGAGGCCCATCTCGTCAGCCAGGTTCGGCTGGTAGCCCACTGCGGAGGGCATGCGGCCGAGCAGGGTCGACACCTCGGAACCGGCCTGGGTGAACCGGAAGATGTTGTCGATGAAGAGGAGCACGTCCTGCTTCTCGACGTCACGGAAGTACTCCGCCATGGTCAGCGCGGAGAGCGCGACGCGCAGACGGGTGCCCGGCGGCTCGTCCATCTGGCCGAAGACCAGCGCGGTCTTGTCCAGAACGCCCGAGTCGACCATCTCGTCGATGAGGTCGTTGCCCTCACGGGTGCGCTCGCCGACACCGGCGAACACCGACACACCACCGAAGTTCTCGGCGACGCGGTAGATCATCTCCTGGATCAGAACGGTCTTGCCGACACCGGCACCACCGAACAGACCGATCTTGCCACCCTGGACGTACGGGGTGAGCAGGTCGATGACCTTGATGCCGGTCTCGAACATCTCGGTCTTGGACTCAAGGTCCTTGAACTCGGGGGCCTTGCGGTGGATCGGCCAGCGGACCTCGACCTGCTGGTCGAACTCCTTCTGGTCGACGTTCAGCACGTCACCGAGGGCGTTGAACACCTTGCCCTTGGTGATCTGGCCGACCGGCACGGAGATCGCGGCACCGGTGTCGGTGACCTGCGAACCGCGGACCAGGCCGTCGGTCGGCTGCATCGAGATGCCGCGGACCATGCCGTCGCCGAGGTGCTGGGCGACCTCAAGGGTCAGGGTCTTCTTGCCCGAGCCGTCGGGGTTGTCCACCTCGACGTGAAGGGCGTTGAACATCTCCGGAATCGCGTCGACGGGGAACTCCACGTCGACGACCGGGCCGATGACCCGCGCGACGCGGCCCGTCGCCGTGGTCGGCTCAACAGTGGTGGTCATACTCATTCGCTCCCGCGGCTAGCGTCGGCGAGGGCGTTGGCGCCGCCGACGATCTCGCTGATTTCCTGGGTGATCTCGGCCTGACGGGCCGAGTTGGCAAGCCGCGTGAGCGACTTGATGAGCTCGCCGGCGTTGTCCGTCGCGCTCTTCATCGCGCGGCGGCGGGCGGCGTGCTCGGAAGCGGCCGACTGCAGCAGCGCGTTGTAGATCCGGCTCTCGACGTACCGCGGCAGCAGCGCGTCCAGGACGCCCTCCGCCGACGGCTCGAAGTCGTAGAGCGGGAAGATCTCCGCCTTGGCCGGCGTCTGGTCGCTGAGCTGGACCTCGTCCAGCTTCAGCGGCAGCAGCCGGGCCTCCACCGCGTTCTGCGTCAGCATCGACACGAACTCGGTCGAGATCAGGTGGAGCTCGTCCACACCGCCGGTCTCGGCCGTGAAGGCCTCGATCAGGTCGGCCGCCACGGTCTTCGCGTCGCCGTAGGTGGGCTTGTCCGAGAAGCCCGTCCACGACGCGGTGATCGCGAGGTTGCGGAAGGTGTAGTACGAGACACCCTTGCGGCCGATGATGTACGTCACCACGTCCTTGCCCTCGGCGCGCAGGCGCTCGGTGAGCGTCAGCGCGGCCTTGATGGCGTTGGTCGAGTAGCCGCCCGCCAGGCCGCGGTCCGCCGTGATCAGAAGCACGGCGGCGCGCGAGGCGTTCGGGTTCTCGGTGGTGAGCGGGTGCTTGGCGTTGGACCGGGTGGCCACCGCCGTCACCGCCCGGGTGAGCTCATCGGCGTACGGAGTGGAGGCGGCCACCGCGCGCTGCGCCTTGACGATGCGCGACGCGGAGATCATCTCCATCGCCTTGGTGATCTTCTTCGTCGCGGTGACAGAGCGGATCCGGCGCTTGTAGACCCGAAGCTGTGCTCCCATGGGTCGTTACGTCCTTTCCCTCGCTACCGGACTCAGGCCTGCTCGGAGAGCAGCTTGCCGTCAGCGGTCTGGTAACCCTGCTTGAAGGCCTCGATCGCGGTGGTCAGCGCGTCGACGGTGCCGTCGGCCAGCAGACCGGTCTCGACGATGCCGGCCAGCAGGTCCTTGTGCTGCAGGCGGACGTGGTCCAGGAACTCGCGCTCGAAGCGGCGGATCTCGGCGACCGGGACGTCGTCCATCTTGCCGGTGGTGCCGGCCCAGATGGAGACGACCTGCTCCTCGACCGGGAACGGCTGGTACTGGCCCTGCTTCAGCAGCTCGACCATGCGCGCACCGCGCTCCAGCTGGGCCTTGGAGGCCGCGTCCAGGTCGGAACCGAAGGCGGCGAAGGCCTCCAGCTCACGGTACTGGGCGAGGTCCAGGCGCAGACGGCCGGCGACCGAGCGCATGGCCTTGATCTGGGCGGAGCCACCGACGCGGGAGACCGAGATACCGACGTTCACGGCCGGGCGGATGCCGGCGTTGAACAGGTCGGACTCCAGGAAGCACTGGCCGTCGGTGATGGAGATGACGTTGGTCGGGATGTACGCCGAGACGTCGTTGGCCTTGGTCTCGATGATCGGCAGACCGGTCATCGAGCCGCCGCCCAGGGCGTCGTTCAGCTTGGCGCAGCGCTCCAGCAGACGGGAGTGCAGGTAGAAGACGTCACCCGGGTACGCCTCGCGGCCCGGCGGGCGGCGCAGCAGCAGGGAGACGGAGCGGTAGGCCTCGGCCTGCTTCGACAGGTCGTCGAAGATGATCAGGACGTGCTTGCCGTCGTACATCCACTCCTGGCCGATGGCCGAACCGGTGTACGGGGCGAGGTACTTGAAGCCGGCCGGGTCGGAGGCGGGAGCGGCCACGATGGTGGTGTACTCCAGCGCGCCGGCCTCCTCCAGGGCGCCGCGGACGGACGCGATGGTGGAGCCCTTCTGGCCCACGGCGACGTAGATGCAGCGGACCTGCTTCTCCGGGTCGCCCGAGCGCCAGTTGTCGCGCTGGTTGATGATCGTGTCGACGGCCACCGCGGTCTTGCCGGTCTGGCGGTCACCGATGATCAGCTGGCGCTGGCCGCGGCCGATCGGGGTCATCGCGTCGATGGCCTTGATGCCGGTCTGCAGCGGCTGCTTGACCGACTTGCGGGCCATGACGCCGGGGGCCTGCAGCTCCAGGGCGCGACGGCCGGTGGCCGCGATCTCGCCGAGGCCGTCGATCGGGTTGCCCAGCGGGTCCACGACGCGGCCGAGGTAGCCGTCGCCGACCGGAACCGAGAGGACCTCGCCGGTGCGGCGCACGGTCTGGCCCTCTTCGATGCCGCCGAACTCACCCAGGACGACGACACCGATCTCGCGGGTGTCGAGGTTCAGCGCGAGGCCGAGCGTCCCGTCCTCGAACTTCAGCAGCTCGTTCGCCATGACCGAGGGCAGGCCCTCGACATGCGCGATACCGTCCGCCGCGTCAGTGACCGTGCCGACCTCTTCCACAGAAGCGGCGTCCGGCTGGTACGACTGGACAAAGTCGGCCAGCGCGTCCCGGATCTCCTCCGGACGGATCGTAAGCTCCGCCATCAGGCTTCCCTGCTCTCCTAGTTTGCGATCCTCGGCCCGCCATTGAGGGCCGCAAGTACTCGACTCTCGGCCGGGTCGTATGAACCGGCCGTACGTTTTGCCGGCTCCTTGGGGAGCCGGTTTCCCGACCGAGGGTCGGATGTGCTGCTCGGTTGCTCAGCCTTCGAGCGACTGGCGAGCGCCTTCGAGGCGGCTCGACACGGTGCCGTCGATGATCTCGTCGCCGATCTGCACCCGCACGCCGCCGACGACCTCGGGGTCGACGTCGATGTTCAGGTGGACCTGGCGGCCGTACATCCGGCCCAGAGCACCGGTCAGGCGCTCCTTCTGGGTGTCCGACAGCGGAACCGCGGTGGTGACCAGGGCCACTACCCGGCCGCGGCGCGCGGCGGCGAGCTTGGAGTAGGACTCCAGGCCCTGCTCAAGGCTACGGCCACGCGGCGCGTTCACGAGGGCGGTGACCAGCCGGACGGTGCCCGCGTTGGCGCGGCCGCCGAGCAGCTTCTTGATCAGCTCCGCCTTGGCGACGGCGCCGGCCTTCGGCTCGGTCAGCGCGGAGCGCAGCTCGTGCGAGCCGCTCACCACCCGGCCGAAGCGGAACAGCTCGTCCTCGACGTCGTCCAGGGCGCCGGCCTTGTCCGCGGCGATGATCTCGGCGTACGCGGCGAGCTCCTCGGTCGCGTCCACCAGGTCGCGCGAGCCCGACCAGCGGGAGCGGACCAGCCCGGAGACCAGGTCGACGGCCTCGCCGGAGACCTGACCGGTCAGCAGCGAGGTGACCAGCTGGGCCTTGTCCTGGCCCGACCGCGAGGGGTCGGTCAGGACGCGGCGCAGCGACACCTCACGGTCCAGGACGGCCGTGACGGCGGTGAGCTCCTCGGCGAGCTTGGCCGCGTCCACCGAGGTGGAGTCGGTCAGGCTCTCCAGGTTCTGCCGGCCGGCGGCGAGCGCTTCGCGGCTGGCGCCGATCACTTGGCCGCACCCTGAGCAACGGCGGCCTTGGCCTCCAGCTCGTCCAGGAAGCGGTCGACGACGCCGCTCTGGCGGGTGTGCTCCTCAAGGGACTCACCCACGATGCGGGACGCCAGCTGGGTGGCCAGCGAGCCCACGTCCTGGCGCAGGGCGGCAGTCGCCTGCTTCTTGTCCGCCTCGATCTGGGCGTGACCGGCCGCGACGATGGCCTCGCGCTGACGCTGGCCCTCCTCGCGCATCTCGGCGAGCTGGGCGGCACCCTGCTCGCGAGCCTGCTCGACGATGCGGGCAGCCTCGTGGCGCGCCTCGGCGAGCTCGGCGCGGTACTGCTCAAGCAGGGCCTGGGCCTCGGCCTGAGCGGCCTCGGCGCGCTCCATGCCGCCCTCGATGGCGTCCCGGCGCTCCGACAGCACCTTCTCGATGCTGGGGAGGAGCTTCTTGCCGAGCAGCCCGAAGACGATGAAGAAGCAGAGCAGGCCGATGATGATCTCGGGCCACGCGGGGAGGAGCGGGTTCATCTGCTCCTCGGCCGCGAGCGAAGCCGCGATGGTCATATCTGGACCTTCCTCAGAAAGGGGCTACGCCGGAATTACTTGCCGGTGCCGAACACGAACGGCATGACGATGCCGATGAGCGCGAGCGCCTCGGTCAGCGCGAAGCCGATGAACATGTTCGAGCGGATCAGGCCGGCAGCCTCGGGCTGACGGGCCATGGCCTGGACACCGTTACCGAAGATCAGACCGACGCCGATGCCGGGGCCGATGGCGGCAAGGCCGTAACCGACGGAAGCGATGGAACCGACGACGCCCTCAGCGATCATGGTCATTGCAGTTGTGTCCTTTGCAAGGGGTGGTGAACCGGTGGTGATTGGCCACCGGGCGATCCGGATGGTGGTTCACGGGAGGCCAGGGCCTCGGGGCTCAGTGCGCCTCTTCCAGGGCACCGGCGATGTAGCTGCTGGCCAGCATCACGAAGATGTAGGCCTGCAGGAACTGGACCAGCAGCTCGAAGGCGGTCAGGCCGACGGCGACGATGAACGAGGCCGAGCCGTAGAGCGCGCCCAGGGTCGGGCTGAGCAGGTACCAGGAGGCGATGGAGAACATCACGATCAGCAGGTGGCCGGCGAACATGTTCGCGAAGGCTCGGACCGCGAGCGTGAAGGGGCGCACGAAGATGTTCGAGAAGAACTCGATCGGCACCAGGATGAACATGACCCAGCCGGGGATGCCCGACGGCCAGCAGAGGTTCTTCAGACCGCCGACGAAGCCGTGCTTCTTGAAGGTCAGCGTCATGTAGGTGATCCACACGACGCCGGCGAGGCCGGCCGGGAACGCGATCGCCGCCGTCACGGGGAACTGCGCGAACGGGATGATCGACATGATGTTCATCAACCAGATGAAGAAGAACATCGAGACCAGCATCGGGACGTACTTCTCGCCCTTCTTGCCGATCGTCTCCAGCACGATGGAGCGCTTGACGAAGTCGTAGCCGATCTCGCCGACCAGCTGGAGCTTGCCGGGGACCAGGCGGGGCTTGGCGAACGAGGCCCAGAAGAAGACGACCACCAGCACTGCGACGATCATCGACAGCAGCATCGGCTTGTTGAAGTAGAAGCTGCCGATCTGGAAGATCGGCTTGAAGTCGAACTCGTTCAGACCCGGGGCCGGGAAGCCGCAGCCAGCATCCCCGAAGTGGCAACTGCCTGAGGCGAGGGACGTGAGGTCAGAACTCACCACGGACTCCTTCGTCGTGACGCATGGATACGGCAACCTCGGTGTGTCGGCGTGGCCTGAGGCCACGGAGCGGCACTGGAACTTGATGGGTTTCTCGCCGACCCCGCGCGGCAGTGGACTGCACCACAGCGGGATCATCGAAGACTGCGCGGATCCGGGGGGCGATCCGTCCGCTACTCGGACAGACCAGGCCTCTTCCCGTACTCCGTTGTTGCGACGGACGATAGCAGCCCGTCAGTGCGGCATAAACACCGCCCCCCTCGTTGGGGGGACAGTGAGGCCTCGTCACTGTTGACGCCCCTTGTCGGAGGGCTTGTCGTCCTTGTTTTCCGAGGCGTCGGTGTCGACGTAGAAGGTCTTGGCCTTGAGCGCGCCGCGCACCTGGAAGCCCGTCCAGATCAGGGCGCAGCCGAGCAGCGTGAAGGCGAACGCCTGTCGGTTGAACAGTTCGGTGTTCTTGAACACCGCGAGCACGATGCCGACCAGCAGGATCTGCGTGGTGTAGACGAGCAGCCCCGCGGCCATCATCATCTGCGGGTTCGACCTGGTCAGCCGGTCGAGCGCGATCTGGCCGAAGCTGAAGAAGGCCATCACGAGCACCGCGCCGAACAGGGCGCCGAGCAGCCCCTTCCCCTGGGCGACGGCATAGGAGATCGCCATGGCGATGATCCCGGCGACCGCAGTGGGAATCGCGGCGCCTCGGAGGATCCGGGCGTCGTTGGACGGCATGTCGGCAGCTCCGGCGGCATGTCGATGTGGCGGGGGACGGGCACGGGCGGTGGCGGGTGACACCGGACCGAGGCATCGCCGTTGGGGCCGTCCGCAGGAGCGACGAGCCCGTCGAGGGAGACCGACAGGGACGGAAGTCATCCACCTGTCAGGTTCTTTCGGCGTGTTCTCGGTACTCGTGAACGGTATCACAAACTATTTGATGAGAGCTTTACCATGAATGTGTGGCACCTGTCACACCGACGGCGCAGCGGATCCGCCGTACGGGTGAAGCCACCTGACGGATCGTCAACTCACCCGTCAGCGACGGCCGCCGGTCGGTCCGTGGTCGGCCCGGTCGGTGGAACCCTCCCGGCTGGCTTCACCCAGGAGTTGCTTGTCCTTCGCCGAGAGTTCAGCCATCGGGCCGGAGGACTGACGGCGGTAGCGCGGCGGGACGAAGGACTGCACCGCCCGCGGGGCGCGCGGCCGGAACCGCGGGGTGAGCAGCACCACCAGGCCGACCAGGCAGAGCCCGGCGAGCGTCAGGACCACGGTGCGGCCGGTGTTGGTCACCGAGAAGGCCACCGTGCCGAAGGCGATCAGCGCGGCCCAGAAGTACATGATCAGCACGGCCCGGCTGTGGGAGTGCCCGACCTGCAGCAGCCGGTGGTGCAGGTGCCGCTTGTCGGCGGCGAACGGCGACTGGCCGGCCCAGGTGCGGCGCACCACCGCGAGCAGCAGGTCGGCCAGCGGCAGCGCGATGACCGTCAGCGGCAGCAGCAGCGGGATGTAGATCGGCACCAGGGCGTGCACGGTGGCGGTCTGCGAACCGGTCTCGTTGTTGATCAGGTCCGGGTCGACGCGGCCGGTGATGGAGATCGCGGCCACGGCCAGCATCAGGCCCAGCATCATCGAGCCGGAGTCGCCCATGAAGATCCGCGCGGGGTGCATGTTGTGCGCCAGGAAGCCCAGGCACATGCCGATCAGCAGCACGCTGAACAGCACGGCGGGGGCCGCGTCGGTGATCGCGTAGCCGTACCAGAGCCGGTAGCTGTACAGGAAGAACGCCATCGCGGCGATGCAGACCATGCCGCCGGCCAGGCCGTCCAGACCGTCGATGAAGTTCACCGCGTTGACCATGACGACGACCAGGGTGACCGAGATGACCATGCCCTGGGTCGGGCTCACCGCGACCGCGCCGACGCCGGGCACCGGGAGGGTGATCACCGTGACGCCCTGCCAGACCATCACACCGGCGGCGATCATCTGGCCGCCGAGCTTCACCAGCGCGTCCACGCCCCACTTGTCGTCGAGCACCCCCAGCAGGAACATGATCCCGGCGCCGGACAGCAGCGCGCGGATGTCGGTGCCCTGGGTGAACACCTTGCTCAGGTTGTCGAGTTGCGAGGCGACCAGGATGCCCGCGCACAGTCCGCCGAACATCGCGATGCCGCCGAGCCGCGGCGTGGGCTCGCGGTGCACGTCGCGGGCGCGCACCGGCGGCATGGCGCCGGCCGCGATGGCGAACTTCCGGACCGGGCCGGTCAGCAGGTAGGTGACCGCGGCGGTGCAGAACAGCACCAGCAGATACTCACGCACCACTGGCCTCCTGCATCACTGTCGAACGGGGAAGTACCGAAGGTACTCCCCTGCCTTCCCGGGGTTCGAGGTGCGTCGCCACGGCACACACCTTATTGAGTCGGACGCCGGGGACGTGCATCGCGGTTCGCACTCCCGGGTAGGAGATCGGGATGGCCGTGGACGGGCGCCGCTCAGGCCCGGTCGGCGAAGGCCTGCGCCAGCTCCCGCACCCGCGCCGCCGCCGGGGCCACGGCGCCGCCGTCGAGCACCCGCGCGATCAGTCCGGCGATCTCGGACAGCTCCGCCGCGCCCATCCCCTGGCTGGTCACCGTGCCCGTGCCCAGCCGGATCCCGGAGGCCTCGGAGGGCGGCGCCGGGTCGTACGGCAGCGCGCACTTGCCGAGCAGCAGCCCGGCCGCCGCGCAGCGCCGCTCGGCCTCCGCGCCGCTGACGCCCAGCGGGCTCACGTCGGCCGTCACCAGGTGGGTGTCGGTACCACCCGTCAGGGGGCGCATTCCGGCCTCTGCAAGCCCCTCGGCCAGTACCTGCGCCCCGGACACCGTCCGCTGCGCGTACGCCCGGTAGGCGGGCGTCGAGGCCTCCGCGAGGGCGACCGCCTTGCCGGCCACCTCGTTCATCGCCGCGCCGCCCTGGCTGAACGGGAACACCGCCCGGTCGATCCGCTCGGCCAGCTCCGCGGTGCACAGCAGCAGACCGCCGCGCGGCCCGCGCAGCAGCTTGTGGGTGGCCGCCACCGTCACGTCCGCGTACGGCACCGGCGAGGGCGCCACACCGGCCGCGACCAGGCCGGTGGTCTGCGCGGCGGAGGCGATCAGATAGGCGTCCACCTCGTCGGCGATCTCCCGGAAGGCCGCCCAGTCCGGGTGCCGGGGGTAGGAGATCGAGCCCGCCACGATGGCCTTCGGCCGGTGCAGCCGGGCCAGTTCGCGCACCTGGTCCAGGTCGATCAGCCCGTCGGCCTCACGCACGCCGTAACCGGTGAAGGCGAACCAGCGGCCGGAGAAGTTGGCACGCGAGCCACAGCTGAGGTGGCCGCCGTGCTCCAGCGACATCGCCAGCACCCCGTCGCCAGGCCGCAGCACCGCCGCGTACGCCGCCAGCATCGCCGAAGTCACCGACCGGGGCTGGACGTTGGCGTGCGGGGCGGCGAACAGCTCGCGGGCCCGGTCGATCGCCAGCAGCTCGGCGGCGTCCGCCAGCGAGCAGCCGGTGTGGTGCCGGCGGCCCGGGTAGCCCTCGGCGTACTTGTCGATCAGCGGGCCGGTGAGGGCCGCCAGCACGGCGGGGGTGGTGAGGTTCTCCCCCGCCAGCAGCTGGATCGTCTCGGCCCGCCGCTCGGCCTCCGCGGCCAGCAGGTCGGCGAGCTGCGGATCGGCCCGGTGCAGGGCCTCGGACGCCCAGGGGCGCCCCCTGGTCGCGGTCGGGCCGGTCGCGGCATCGGTGACGGTCATGGCGGGACTCCCGGGCGCTGCGGGTGGGGTGGATCCAGCCTAGGACCGCCACCGCCGCCCGGCCCGCCGAACAGGCCGTTCGCGTGCGTCAGCGGTGGGCGGGGACGCCCGTGAGCGCGGTGACCACCGGGTCGACCGCGTGGAATATCTCCTCGCCGCAGTTGCGGAACATGCCGATCGGGGCCCCGTACGGGTCGTCCACCTCGTCCGACTCCGGGGTGGCCGCCAGCAGCCAGCCGCGCAGCGCGGCGGCCGCCCGGACCAGGGCGCGGGCCCGCTCGGTGACGTCGGCGCCGCGCCGGGGGTCGGGCAGCGTGCCCGGGTCTATCGTCCGCACCAGCCGGGTGAACTCCTTCAGCGTGAAGGTGCGCAGCCCCGCCTCGTGGCCCATCGAGATCACCTGGGCGCGGTGGTCCAGCGTCGCGGTGAGCACCAGGTCGGCCTCGACCACGTGCTCGTCCAGCAGCTCGCGGCCGGTGAAGCCGCCGCTGTCGGCGCCGTACTCGTCGAGCACGGTCGCCGCGTGGTCCTCCATCGGCGCGCCGACGTGGCCCCAGGTGCCGGCGCTCTCGACCAGGATCCGCCCGGCCACCCGGGGGCTCAGCCGGGTGTCCAGCTCACGCCGGGTGAGCCGCTCGGCGATCGGCGAGCGGCAGATGTTCCCGGTGCAGACGAACAGGATCCGGAAGTGGTCCAGCGGCCTGGGGCCCACGCTCAGGTACGGCGCTATGCCGGGCCCGGCATGGAGCGAGGCGGTGGGCGTCAACTGCCGGCCTCCAGGTCGGGTACGACCTCCCTCAGCTGCTCGACGCTGATCGCGCCGGCCCGCAGCAGGATCGGGACCTTGCCGGTGACGTCGACGATGGACGAGGCCGCGCTGTGGTCGGCCGCCCCGCCGTCCAGGTAGACCGAGACCGCGTCGCCGAGCTGGTTCTGCGCCTCGTCGCAGGTCAGCGGGGACGCCCCGCCGATCCGGTTGGCGCTGGAGACGGCCATCGGGCCGGTGGCGTTCAGCAACTCGATGGCGACCGGGTGCAGCGGCATCCGGACGGCGACGGTGCCGCGGGTCTCGCCGAGGTCCCAGCGCAGCGAGGGCTGGTGCCGGGCGACCAGGGTGAGCCCGCCGGGCCAGAAGGCGTCGACCAGCTCCCAGGCCTGCTCGGAGAAGTCGGTGACCAGGCCGTGCAGGGTGGTCGGCGAGCCGACCAGGACGGGCGAGGGCGTGTTGCGGCCGCGGCCGCGGGCGCCCATCAGCTCGCCGACGGCCTCCGGGGAGAAGGCGTCCGCGCCGACCCCGTACAGGGTGTCGGTGGGCAGCACGACGAGTTCGCCGCGGCGGACGGCCGAGGCGGCCTCGCGCAGGCCGGTGGCGCGGTCCCCGGAATCGGCACAGTCGTAGCGGCGGCTCATCGGTTCGGTCCCCTTCCGAAGTGGCTCACGGCGGTCACGACGGTCTTCACGACCCGACCCTGCGGGCCGTGGTGAAGCGCGGCCGGTTGTTCAGGTCGCGGTGGTCGGCGGTGTCCGTCCAGCCGCGTTCCTCGTTGAAGATCCACGGCACCTGGCCGCCCTGCTGGTCGGCGTGCTCGATGACCACCGCGCCGCCCGGGCGCAGCAGCCGCGCGGCGACCCGCTCGATGCCGCGGATGGTGTCCAGGCCGTCCTCGCCGGAGAACAGCGACATCTGCGGGTCGTGGTCGCGGGCCTCCGGCGCGACGTACTCCCACTCGGTGAGCGGGATGTACGGCGGGTTGGAGATGACCAGGTCGAAGCGGCCGTCCCAGGAGCGGTCGTCCTCGAAGGCCTTGGTGGCGTCGCCGGCGTGCAGGGTGACGCGGGCGCGGTCCGGGCTGGCCTCGATGTTGCGCCGGGTGTACTGCAGCGCGCCCTCGTCCAGTTCGAAGGCGTGCACGGTGGAGCGCGGCAGCTCCTGCGCCAGGGCGAGGGCAATGGCGCCGGAGCCGGAGCACAGGTCCACCACCAGCGGCTCGGCCACGTCCATGTCGCGCACCGCGTCTATGGCCCACTCGACGACCGTCTCGGTCTCCGGCCGGGGCACGAACACCCCGGGGCCGACCGCCAGTTCGAGGTAGCGGAAGAACGCCCGCCCGGTGATGTGCTGGAGCGGTTCGCGCGCCTCGCGGCGGGAGACGGCCTCCCAGTAGCGGGCGTCGAAGTCGGCGTCCTTCACCGTGTGCAGCTGGCTGCGCTTGACGTTGTGGACGTAGGCGGCGAGTTCCTCCGCGTCGAAGCGCGGCGACGGCACGCCGGCCGCGGCCAACCGCTGGGTGGCCTGGGCCACCTCGGCGAGCAGCAGGTTCATCCGTACGACCTCGTTTTCTGCGCTCCGGCTCGGGACTGCCCGTGGGCTGGTGCGCGCCGGTCTCAGTTCTCTTGGGCCGCGGCGAGCTTGGCCGCCGCGTCCTTGTCGACACAAGACTGGATCACCGCGTTCAGGTCGCCGTCCAGGACCTGGTCCAGGTTGTACGCCTTGAAGCCCGTGCGGTGGTCCGAGATGCGGTTCTCGGGGTAGTTGTACGTCCGGATCCGCTCGGAGCGGTCCACCGTGCGGACCTGGCTGCGGCGCGCGTCCGAGGCCTCGCGCTCGGCCTCCTCCTGCGCGGCGGCCAGCAGCCGCGAACGCAGGATGCGCATCGCCTGCTCCTTGTTCTGCAGCTGGCTCTTCTCGTTCTGGCAGGACGCCACGATACCGGTCGGCAGGTGGGTGATCCGGACCGCGGAGTCGGTGGTGTTGACCGACTGGCCGCCGGGGCCGGAGGAGCGGTAGACGTCGATCCGCAGGTCGTTGGCCAGGATCTCGACCTCGACCTCCTCCGCCTCGGGGGTGACCAGCACGCCCGCCGCGGAGGTGTGGATGCGGCCCTGGGACTCGGTGGCGGGGACGCGCTGCACGCGGTGCACGCCGCCCTCGTACTTCAGCCGGGCCCAGACGCCCTGGCCGGGCTCGGCGTTGCCCTTGGTCTTGACCGCGACCGAGACGTCCTTGTAGCCGCCGAGGTCGGACTCGTTGGAGTCGATCAGCTCGGTCTTCCAGCCGATCCGCTCCGCGAAGCGCAGGTACATCCGGAGCAGGTCGCCGGCGAACAGCGCGGACTCCTCGCCGCCCTCACCCGCCTTGATCTCCAGGATGACGTCCTTGTCGTCGCTCGGGTCGCGCGGGACCAGCAGCAGCCGCAGCTGCTCGGTGAGCTCGTCCCGGCGCGCCTCGGAGTCCTTCACCTCGGCGAGGAACTCCGGGTCCTCGGCGGCGAGTTCGCGCGCGGCCTCGATGTCCTCGCCGGCCTGCCGCCACTGCCGGTAGACCCGGGTGATCGGGGTCAGCTCGGCGTAGCGCTTGGCCAGCTTGCGGGCGTTGTTCTGGTCGGCGTGGACGGACGGGTCGGCCAGCCTCGTTTCGAGGTCGGCGTGCTCGACGAGGAGCTCTTCGACTGCCTCGAACATGGGGTGGCCTTCTTCCCGGGGGCTCGGATCGTGCGGAGGAGGGGACGTACGGGGCTGGGAGGCGTACGGCGCGGGACCGTGCGGGGGGACGCGAACGGCGCCGGCCCCCGAGCGCCCCCGACAACGAGTACGGGGGCACCGGGAACCGGCGCCGAGTGAGCGCTAGGCCTTCGCGCTGTGCTGCTTGCCGAAGCGGGCCTCGAAGCGGGCCACGCGGCCACCGGTGTCGAGGATCTTCTGCTTGCCGGTGTAGAACGGGTGGCACTGCGAGCAGACCTCGGCGCGGATCTCGCCGCTGGTCTCGGTGGACCGGGTGGTGAACTCGGCGCCGCAGGTGCAGGTCACGCGGGTGACCACGTACTCGGGGTGAACGTTGGGCTTCAAGGGGTTCTCCTAGGTTTCGGGAGGGCACCGGGTCGGCGGCTGGAGTGCCGCACGTGAACCGGGACCGACGTACCAGTCTGCCAGGACCGGCCGCATCTTCCCAAACCGGGTCCCGTTCCGGGATATTCCGGGCCCGCTCAGCGCACGGTGCCGGCGCTCGGGGTGGCCTTGGGAGTGGCCCTCGGGGTGGGCTTGCCCGCGGTCTTCCCGGAAGTCGCCCCGGAGGCGCCCGGCGCGGCCGCAGGGGAGGCCGTGGGGGCGGCCTGGGCGGGATTCTCCGGCTGCGCCGAGACGACCGTCTGCGGGAAGGCCTGGTCGGCCTTGAGCGCGGCCCAGACCTGGTCGGCCTGCGGCTGCTGCGCGACAACCCGGTTCGGGTCGCTGGGGGCCGTCTCCACGGG
This sequence comes from Streptomyces sp. 1331.2, assembly GCF_900199205.1. Lineage (NCBI taxonomy): Bacteria > Bacillati > Actinomycetota > Actinomycetes > Kitasatosporales > Streptomycetaceae > Streptomyces > Streptomyces sp. 1331.2. The sequence continues at coordinate 2,644,659 of NZ_OBMJ01000001.1, forward strand.
CAGGGTGACCATGCTCAGCTGGTCCGGCCCGATCCCCCTGAGCTCCTGGACGAGCCCCACCAGCGCGTTCACCGAGCCGAGCGCGGAGTCGGTGGTGACGCTCTTGGTCATGGTGTCGCCGATCGACCACAGCTCGACCGGGTCGGTGAGCAGTCCCGCCCCGCCGGCCTGCTGGAGCAGCGACTTCACCATCTGCTTCTGCAGCTCGATCCGGCCCAGGTCGCTGCCGTCGCCGACGCCGTGCCGGGTGCGGACGAAGGCCAGCGCCTGCTGCCCGTCCAGGTGGTGCTGCCCGGCCGGCAGGTCGAGCCCGCTGTCCTTGTCGTGGATGGCCACCGTGGTGGTCACGGTGGCCCCGCCTATCGCGTCCACGACCCGGGCGAAGCCGGCGAAGTCGATCTGCAGGTAGTGGTCCATCCGCAGCCCGGTGAGCTGTTCGGTGGTCTTGACCGCGCAGGCCGCGCCGCCGCTCTCGAAGGCGCTGTTGTACATCGCGCGCTTGGCACCGGGCACGGTCTTGCCGCTCGCGTCGGTGCAGTCGGGGCGGGTGACCAGGGTGTCCCGCGGTATCGAGACGATCTGCGCGCGCGAGTGGTCCTGGTTGACGTGCACCACCATCGCGGTGTCCGAGCGGGCGGTGTCGCCGGTGTTCCCGCCGGCCAGGTCGCCGTTCTCGCCGTTCCGCGAGTCGGAGCCCAGCACCAGGAGGTTGAAGGACCCGTCGGTGGCGGCCGGCGGCCGGGCGTCGCCGAGGCGGTTGTCGATGTCGACGCTCTTGATGTTGCCGTTGAGCCTGACGTACGCGTAGACGGCTGCGCCGGCGCCGAGGACGACGAGCGCGACGAACGCGCAGGCGGCCGTCCACAGGACCCTGCGGCGGCGACTCGGAACCCTCTTGTGCTCGGCCATACGGTCCAGAGTAAATCGGACAAGATGATCCAAACGCCCGCAAGATGTCCCGACTCTGGAACAAAGCCGCCCGGACGCACGGAACCCCGGACCGCTCGCGCGATCCGGGGTTCCGTGCTTCGACAGCCGTCCGGCTACGGTCAGTCGCCGGAGCCGGGGGTGGTCTTGGCGATCTGCATCAGGAACTCGGCGTTGCTCTTGGTCTGCTTCATCTTGTCCAGCAGCAGCTCGATCGCCTGCTGCGAGTCGAGCGCGTGCAGCACCCGGCGCAGCTTCCAGACGATGGCCAACTCCTCGCTGCCGAGCAGGATCTCCTCCTTGCGGGTGCTGGAGGCGTCCACGTCGACGGCCGGGAAGATGCGCTTGTCCGAGAGCTTCCGGTCGAGCTTGAGCTCCATGTTGCCGGTGCCCTTGAACTCCTCGAAGATCACCTCGTCCATGCGCGAGCCGGTCTCGACCAGCGCGGTGGCCAGGATGGTCAGCGAGCCGCCGTTCTCGATGTTGCGCGCGGCACCGAAGAACTTCTTCGGCGGGTACAGCGCGGTCGAGTCGACACCACCGGACAGGATGCGGCCGGAGGCCGGCGCCGCCAGGTTGTAGGCGCGGCCCAGGCGGGTGATCGAGTCCAGCAGGATGACCACGTCGTGGCCCAGCTCCACCAGGCGCTTGGCGCGCTCGATGGCCAGCTCGGCGACGGTGGTGTGGTCCTCGGCCGGGCGGTCGAAGGTCGAGGAGATGACCTCGCCCTTCACCGACCGCTGCATGTCGGTGACCTCTTCCGGACGCTCGTCGACCAGGACGACCATCAGGTGGCACTCGGGGTTGTTGTGGGTGATCGCGTTGGCGACCGCCTGCAGCACCATCGTCTTGCCGGTCTTCGGCGGCGCGACGATCAGACCGCGCTGGCCCTTGCCGATCGGCGACACCAGGTCGATGATCCGGGTGGTCAGCACGCCCGGGTCGGTCTCCAGGCGCAGCCGCTCCTGCGGGTAGAGCGGGGTGAGCTTGTTGAACTCGGGGCGGCCGCGGCCGCTCTCCGGGTCCATGCCGTTGACGGAGTCCAGCCGCACCATGGCGTTGAACTTCTCGCGGCGCTCGCCCTCGCGCGGCTGGCGCACCGCACCGGTGATGGCGTCACCCTTGCGCAGGCCGTTCTTGCGGACCTGGGCGAGCGAGACGTAGACGTCGTTCTGGCCCGGCAGGTAGCCGGAGGTGCGCACGAACGCGTAGTTGTCGAGGATGTCGAGGATGCCCGCGACCGGGATCAGGACGTCGTCCTCGCCGATCTGCGGCTCGGCGGCACCGGGCGCGGCCTCGAAACCGTCACGGCCGCGACGGCCCCGGCGGTCGCGGTAGCGGCCGCGACGGCCCCGACGGCCCTCGCCGAACTCGTCGTCGTCGTAGCCGCCCTGCTGCGCCTGCGGCTGCTGGGCCTGCGGGGCCTGGCGGCCCTGCTGGTCGCCCTGGCCGCCCTGCTGCTGGCCCTGCTGGGTCTGGCGCTCGGTGCGCTCGCGACGGTTGCGGCGGTCGCGGCGCGACTCGCGGCTCTCGCCGTCCTGGCCCTCGCCGCCCTCCGGGCGCTCGGTGCGCTCGGTGCGCTCGCCGCCGTCGCGGCGCTCGCGACGGTCACGGCGGTCGCGGCGCGACTCGCGGCCGTCCTCGCGGCCCTCGAAGCCGCGGGTCTCGGCCGGGCGGGCCTCGGCCTGCTTCGGCTCGGCGACGGTCACGGTGGCGGCCTCGGCCACGGCCTCGGCGGCGGCCGGGGCGGTGGGGGCGCCGGCCGCCGAGGTGGCCCGGCGGCGGGTGCGCTCGGCACGGGCGGGCGCGGCGGTCTCGGCGGCGGCCTGGACCGGGATCTCGATCTGGGCCTGCGGCTCGGCGGCGGCCGGGACCTGCGCGGCAGCGGCGGCGGCCTTGGTGCGGCGGGCCGGCTTCTCGGCCGGGGCCTCGGCCTCCGCCTTGGCGGCGGTGCGCTTGGCGGCCGGGGCGCCACCGGCGGCGAGCAGCGGGTCCCCGCCGCTCTTCTCCTTGATGGTCTCGATCAGCTGGCTCTTGCGCATGCGTCCGGTACCGGTGATGCCAAGGTCCGCGGCGAGCTTCTGCAGCTCGGCCAGGACCATGCCGTCCAGGCCCGCGGCGGCGCTGCGGCGGCGCCGCGCCGGGGCAGCGGGGGCGGCGGCTGCGTCCGACGCTTCGGCGTCCGGGCGCGCGCCCATCAGATCGGTGGAGTCGCTCACTAAGGGTCCTTCCCTGGAGCGGACGTCGGCCTGTCTGGCTCGGCGACCGGTTGTGCTGTCCTGACCAACGCTCGACTGCGTCGGCCCGAGGCGGTGATCCCTCGAATGGCGGGAGCCCGTCGAGGGAGAGCTGCGAGGTGCGGTGCTTGACGCACGGTGGTGCTGAGTTGGCGCGTGGGCCGGTCGTGTGTCGACCTCCCCTGAGGGCGTAACCCCCACGCTGCCTGCGAATCCCGGGCCCCCGTCGCGTGACGGTGGCCCGCGCTCCGCCCGTCCTGGCCTCAAGGTGGGAGGCCGCGGGTGGGAGTCAGGTGCCGTCACGGCTTCGGGATGCGGCCGCATGTCGCGCAGGCAGGCTGCGTACGCGCTGCGGTGGGCTCCCGGAGAATCGTCGCCCCGTGCATCGCCGGGACTCCACGACAGTGAAGTGCTGGGATCGGGACGCGGCGCACCGAGCCCCGGAGGGCACCTGGTGCAGCAATGAGATTAACACTACCGACCCCCTGAGACATTCCCCAGCCTTGTGCTTGCCAATCGTGTCCGGCGGGCCCGGGTCGGCGTGGTGCCGGCGCCGGGCCCGGACGGGCGGCCCGTACGGGCTGGTCAGGCGTCCAGCGGGAGCACGACGGCCCCGGTGCGGTCGACGTCCAGCCGGTGCGCGGCGAACGCCGGGTCGCCGCCGTGGCCGTGGTGCCCGGCGAAGGAGAGCACCTTGTCGGCGCCCGCCTCGTCGGTGAGGGCCAGGACGGTCGGGCCGGCCCCGGAGATGACCGCGGGGATGCCCTCCGCGCGCAGCGCGCCGACCAGGCCGGCGCTCTCCGGCATCGCGGCGGCGCGGTAGTCCTGGTGCAGGCGGTCCTCGGTGGCGGCGAAGAGCAGTTCGGGCCGCCGGGTCAGCGCCTCGACCAGCAGTGCGGAGCGGCCGGCGTTGACGGCGGCGTCGGCCAGCGGGACGGTCTTGGGCAGCAGGCCGCGGGCGGTCTCGGTGAGCACCTCGCCGGCCGGGACGAACACCACCGGGACGACCTGCTCGGAGGGCTCCAGGGCGACCGCCTTGGCCGACTCCTCGTCGGTCCACGCGATGGTGAAGTTGCCGCGCAGGCAGGCCGCGACGTTGTCCGGGTGGCCCTCCAGCTCGGAGGCGAGGGCCAGCAGTGCGTCGTCGTCCAGCGCCGACGGGCCGCCGATGGTGACCGCACGGGCGGCCACGATGCCGGCGCAGATGGCGGCGGAGGAGGAGCCGAGGCCGCGGCCGTGCGGTATCCGGTTGGCGCAGACCACTTCGAGGCCGCGGGGCTGGCCGCCGAGCCGGTCGAAGGCGGCGCGCATCGAGCGGACCAGCAGGTGGCGCTCGTCACGCGGCAGCGTCTCGGCGCCCTCGCCGGCGATGTCGACGGTCAGGCCCGCGTCGGCGACCCGGACGACCACGTCGTCGTACAGACCGAGCGCCAGGCCGAAGGCGTCGAAACCGGGGCCGAGGTTGGCGCTGGTCGCGGGAACCCGCACGCGGACGGCGGCGGCACGGAACGCAGGACCGGCCATGCGGTGGACTCTCCTGGGGAAATCGGGCGGCGCGGAGCGCGTCGTCGGTGCGAGGGTGGGGGAAAGGGCCGCAGGCCCCGTCGGGGGCGGGCTGCCACGATCGTCGGCGCGGCCCGGATGGTCCCGGGCCCGGGGCATGTGCCACACGGCCGGAGCCAGAGTATCGAAGAGAGGTTCCCGAGCGGTACACCCCGCGGGCCTTCGATCTGGTGTGTTGCCGGTTCTGGCCGGAATGCACACCCCGCTCTGTCAAAGGGAGGGGTGAAAGCGGATCGGAATGCACAGCGGAATTGACACAAAAGTGTCACCGGAGAACTTCGACGGGCCGACCCCCGAAAGGGTCGGCCCGTCGGTGCGTCAGGCCCCGTCGTCAGTCGAGCAGTCCGAGGCTGCGGGCCGCCGCCTGGGGGTCGATCGGGACGATCTGCGGCTGCGGCGCACCGGCCACCGCCCAGTCCGGGTCCTTGAGGCCGTTGCCGGTCACGGTGCAGACGATCCGCTGGCCCGGGTCGACCAGTCCGGCCTCCGCCTTGGCCAGCAGACCGGCCACCGAGGCGGCCGAGGCGGGCTCCACGAAGACGCCCTCCTGTGAGGCCAACAGCCGGTAGGCGGCGAGGATCTGACGGTCCGTCACCTTGTCGATGAGGCCGCCTGACTCGTCCCGCGCGGCGAGCGCGAAGTCCCAGGAGGCCGGGTTGCCGATCCGGATCGCGGTGGCGATGGTCTGCGGCTTGAGCACCGGGGCGCCGTCCACGATCGGGGCCGAACCGGACGCCTGGAAGCCCCACATCCGCGGGGTACGGGTGGCGAGGCCGTCCGCGGCATACTCGCGGTAGCCCTTCCAGTACGCGGTGATGTTGCCCGCGTTGCCCACCGGCAGGACGTGGATGTCCGGGGCGTCGCCGAGCATGTCGACGATCTCGAAGGCGGCGGTCTTCTGGCCCTCGATGCGCACCGGGTTCACCGAGTTGACCAGGGCCACCGGGTACTTCTCGGACAGTTCACGCGCAAGGGTGAGGCAGTCGTCGAAGTTCCCGTCGACCTGCAGGATCCGGGCGCCGTGCACCAGCGCCTGGCCCATCTTGCCGAGGGCGATCTTGCCCTGCGGGACGAGCACCGCGGAGACCATCCCGGCCCGCACCGCGTACGCCGCGGCGGAGGCCGAAGTGTTGCCGGTGGACGCGCAGATGACCGCCTGGGCGCCCTCCTCCTTGGCCTTGGAAATGGCCATCGTCATCCCGCGGTCCTTGAAGGAACCGGTCGGGTTGGCGCCCTCGACCTTGAGGTAGACCTCGCAGCCGGTGCGCTCGGAGAGCACCTGGGCGGGGACCAGCGGCGTGCCGCCCTCCAGCAGGGTGACCACCGGGGTGGCCGCGGTGACCGGCAGGCGGTCCCGGTACTCCTCGATCAGGCCGCGCCACTGGTGGGTGTGCGCGCCTCGGACGACGTTCTCGGCAACGGCGTTCATGGCAGTTCCTTATTCCCCTTCGACCCGCATGATGCTGGCCACGTCCCGCACGCTGTCCAGCGCGCGGAGCTTGTCGACCGTCGCCGACAGCGCGGCGTCGGTGGCACGGTGGGTGACCACGACGAGCGAGGCGTCGCCGTCGCGGCCCTGCTGGCGCACGGTGTCGATGGAGACGCCGTGCTCGGCGAAGACGGACGCGACCTGGGCGAGCACACCCGCGCGGTCGTCCACGTCGAGGCTGACGTGGTAGCGGGTGACCACCTCGTCCATCGGCTTGGCGGGCAGCTGCGTGTAGACCGAGTCGCCGGGGCCGGTGGCGCCGGCCAGTTTGTTGCGGCAGACCGCGACCAGGTCGCCGAGCACCGCGGAGGCGGTCGGCGAGCCGCCCGCGCCCGGGCCGTAGAACATCAGCCGGCCGGCCGCCTCGGCCTCGACGAACACCGCGTTGTACGCCTCGCGGACGGAGGCCAGCGGGTGCGAGAGCGGGATCATCGCCGGGTGGACCCGCGCGGTGACGGACTCGCCGTCGGCCGCCCGCTCGCAGATCGCGAGCAGCTTGACCACGCAGCCCATCTCCTTGGCGGAGGCGATGTCGGCCGCCGTCACCTCGGTGATGCCCTCGCGGTAGACGTCCGCCGCGGTCACCTCGGTGTGGAAGGCGATGCCGGCCAGGATCGCGGCCTTGGCGGCGGCGTCGAAGCCCTCGACGTCGGCCGTCGGGTCGGCCTCGGCGTAGCCCAGCGCGGTGGCCTCCTCCAGCGCCTCCGAGTAGCCGGCGCCGGTGGTGTCCATCTTGTCGAGGATGAAGTTGGTGGTGCCGTTGACGATGCCCAGCACCCGGTTGACCTTGTCGCCGGCCAGCGACTCGCGCAGCGGGCGCAGCAGCGGGATGGCGCCCGCCACCGCGGCCTCGTAGTACAGGTCCACCCCGGCCTCGGCCGCCGCCGCGTGCAGCTCGGTGCCGTCCTTGGCGAGCAGCGCCTTGTTGGCGCTGACCACCGAGGCGCCCTGCTTGAAGGCCGACAGGAGCAGGGACTTGGACGGCTCGATGCCGCCCACGACCTCGACCACCACGTCGATGTCGCCCCGGGTGACCAGGGCCTCGGCGTCGGTCGTGATCAGGTGCTCGGGCACGCCCGGGCGCACCCGCCCGGCCCGGCGTACCGCGATCCCGGCCAGCTCCACCGGGGCACCGATGCGCGCGGCGAGGTCGTCGGCCGTCGTCGTCATGATGCGCGCCACCTCGGAGCCCACCACACCACAGCCCAGCAACGCCACCTTCAGCGGGCGCGTACGCATCATCCGACTCCGCTCTGCATTCATCGTGATTCGTTGTTTCCGGCGGGTTTTTCCGGGTCCGCCGGGAACTTCGGTCCGTACCAGTCTCCGGGACTTTCCGTACGGATCTCCGGTCGTTCCATGATCTGAGACAAGAATTTCGTCATCCGATATCGAGACGCAGGAGATCCTCCTCCGTCTCGCGCCGGACGATCACCCGCGCGGCACCGTCCTTGACGGCGACCACCGGGGGCTTGAGGGCGTGGTTGTAGTTGCTCGCCATCGAGCGGCAGTAGGCGCCGGTGGCAGGCACCGCGACCAGGTCGCCGGGGGCCAGGTCGGCCGGCAGGAAGGCGTCCCGGACGACGATGTCGCCGGACTCGCAGTGCTTGCCGACCACCCTGACCAGCATCGGCTCGGCCTCGCTGGTGCGCGACACCAGGGCCACCGAGTACTCGGCGTCGTACAGCGCGGTGCGGATGTTGTCGGACATCCCGCCGTCCACGCTGACGTAGGTGCGCAGGCCCTCCAGCGGCTTGACGGTGCCGACCTCGTACAGGGTGAACGCCGTCGGGCCGACGATCGCCCGGCCCGGCTCCACGCTCAGCCGGGGGGCGTTCAGGTTCGCGGCGGCGCACTCGCGGCGGACGATGTCGGCCAGCGCGGCCGAGATCTCGGCCGGCTCGCGCGGGTCGTCCTCGCTGGTGTACGCGATGCCGAGGCCGCCGCCGAGGTCGATCTCGGGCAGCTCGACGCCGTACTCGTCCCGAATCTGCGCCAGCAGGCCGACCACCCGGCGGGCGGCCACCTCGAAGCCGGCGGTGTCGAAGATCTGCGAGCCGATGTGCGAGTGGATGCCGCGCAGCTCCAGGCTGCCGTGGCCGAGCACCCGGCGCACCGCCTCGGCGGCCGCGCCGCCGGTCAGCGACAGGCCGAACTTCTGGTCCTCGTGCGCGGTGGCGATGAACTCGTGGGTGTGCGCCTCGACGCCGACGGTGATCCGGATCAGCACCTGCTGGCGGACGCCCTGACGGGCGGCGATCGCCGCCAGGCGCTCGATCTCCTCGTACGAGTCGACCACGATGCGCCCGACGCCGGTCTTCACGGCGTGCTCCAGCTCGTCCACCGACTTGTTGTTGCCGTGCAGCGCGATCCGCTCCGGCGGCATCCCGGCGGCCAGCGCCACCGCCAACTCGCCGGTGCTGCACACGTCGAGGTTCAGGCCCTCCTCGTGCAGCCAGCGCACGACCGCCTTGGAGAGGAACGCCTTGCCGGCGTAGTAGACGTCCGCCTCGGTGCCGAAGGCGTCCCGCCAGGCGCGCGCCCGGGCCCGGAAGTCCTCCTCGTCCAGCAGGTACGCCGGGGTGCCGAACTCGGCCGCCAGGCGCTTGACGTCGATCCCGCCGACGGTGGCCACACCCTCGGCGTCGCGGGTGACGGTACGGGACCAGACCTTGGGGTCGAGCGCGTTCAGGTCGGCGGGCGGGGCCTGGTAGTGGCCCTCGGGCAGGACGTCCCCGTGCCGGGGACCTGCGGGGTGTGCGGAACGACTCATGTCCGGTTCGTCCTTCGAGACCTATGGCGAGGGGCGGCGACGGTCACCGTTGACCGTCAGCCGCCCCCTGCTGGTGCGCTTGGGGGTGGTACCTACATCCGCTCGGGCGCCGTCACGCCCAGGAGCGTCAGGCCGTTGGCCATGACCGTGCGCGTGGCCTCGACCAGCCACAGCCGGGCACGGTGCGTGTCCGTCATCTCCTCGTCGCCCTTGGGCAGGAACATGCAGTTCTCGTACAGGCGGTGGTACTTGCCCGCGAGGTCCTCCAGGTAGCGCGCGACCCGGTGCGGCTCGCGCAGCTCGCCGGCCGTGGCCAGGATGCGCGGGAACTCGCCGAGGGCGCCGAGGATGTCGTTCTCCCACTCGGTGGCGAGCAGCTCGGGTTTGAACTGCTCGGCCGTGCCCTTGTCCACGCCCAGCTCGGCGGCCTTGCGCGCCACGCCGCACATCCGGGTGTGCGCGTACTGCACGTAGAACACCGGGTTCTCGTTGCTCTGGCTGGTCAGCAGGTTGATGTCCAGCGTGATCGTCGAGTCCGTGGAGGAGCGCGCCAGGGTGTAGCGGGCCGCGTCCACGCCGATCCACTCGACCACGTCGTCGATCGTGATGATGTTGCCGGCCCGCTTGGACATGCGGACCTCTTCGCCGTCGCGAAGCATCTTCACGAACTGGCCGATCTTGACCTCGATGTTGTGGTCCAGGTCGTCGCCCGCGCAGGCCGCGATGGCCTTGAGGCGGTTGACGTAGCCGTGGTGGTCGGCGCCCAGCATGTAGAGCGCGACCTCGGCGCCGCGGTCCCGCTTGGAGAGGTAGTACGCGGCGTCGGCGGCGAAGTAGGTCTTGTCGCCGTCGGCCTTGATCAGGACGCGGTCCTTGTCGTCGCCGAAGTCGGTGGTGCGCAGGAAGACCGCGCCGTCGTCCTCGAAGACGTGGCCCTGCTCGCGCAGCCGGTCGATGGCGTTCTCGACCGCGCCGGAGTCGTGCAGCGACTTCTCCGAGAACCACACGTCGAAGTGGGTGCCGAACTCGTCCATCGAGCGCTGGATCTCGCCGACCATGAGCTTGAGGCCCTCGGTGCGGAAGACCTGCAGCTGCTCCTCCTCGGGCAGGTCGAGCACGCCCGGGACCGCGTCGGTGAGCGCCTTGGCGATGTCGACGATGTACTCGCCGACGTAGCCGCCCTCGGGCACCTCGCGGCCGTTCGCGGCGGCCTGCAGCGAGGCGGCGAACTTGGTGATCTGCACGCCGGCGTCGTTGAGGTAGTACTCGGTGGTGACGTCGGCGCCGGAGGCCCGCAGCACGCGCGCCAGCGAGTCGCCGACGGCCGCCCAGCGGACGCCGCCGATGTGGATCGGGCCGGTCGGGTTGGCGGAGACGAACTCCAGGTTGATCTTCAGGCCCTTGAGCGCCTCGTTGCGGCCGTAGGCCTCGCCCGCCTCGACGATGGTGCGCGCCAGCGCGCCGGCAGTGGCGGTGTCCAGGGTGATGTTCAGGAAGCCCGGGCCGGCGATGTCGACCTTGGCGACACCGGTGATCCCTCGCAGGCGCTCCGTCAGGACCTCGGCAACGGCTCGCGGCGGCTTGCCGGCCGCCTTGGCGAGCTGGAGGGCCACGTTGGTCGCGTAGTCGCCGTGGTCCCTGTTCTTGGGCCGCTCGACCGTCACGTGCTCGGGCACGGCGACGGCCAGCTCGCCCGCCTCGACGGCGGAGCTCACTGCGGCCTGGATTGCCTGGGAAAGGTCTGCGGGGGTCACGACGCCAAGCGTAGGCGAGACGGGGTGCCCGCCCGCCACCCGGTTTACCGGTTGAGACGCCCGCGGGGGCCGCCACGCCGTGCTCGGCGGGGGTCTCAGCCGCGATCGGACCGGTCTGTTCGCTCAGGGCGAAATCCGGCGGACGGTCCGCCGAGCAGCATCAGCCGGCGGACCAGGGCCACCAGGTCCGCCGGATCGAAGGGCTTGCCGAGGTAGCCGTCCACCCCCACGGTGTCCCCCAGGTCGAGGTCGGCCGGGGTGCAGGCACTCACGATCGCGATCGGCAGCCGGCTGGTGTCCGGGGTCGCGCGCAGCCGGGCCGCCGTCCGCAGGCCGTCCAGCCGCGGCATCACCACGTCCAGCGTCACCACGTCGGGCTTCACCCGGCGGATGACCTCCAGGCACTCGGCGCCGTCGGCGGCGGTCACCACCTCGAAGCCTTCGAGCTCCAGGTTGACCCTGATCAGCTGGCGGATCACCTCGCTGTCGTCCACCACGAGGACCCGCCCGGACACTCCCGACACCTCACCGAGGGTATCCGCGGCCCCGCCACCCCGTCCGGCCTTTGGGCACTTCCGCTCCCCCGCCCGACACGGCGCCCCGACGCCCCTGCGCGAAACCCGTGCACGGACCATGGCCGAAGCCTGATAGTGTTCTCACGTCGGAAGCGCGAGCGACCGACAGGCCGACAGGCCCCCGTAGCTCAGGGGATAGAGCACCGCCCTCCGGAGGCGGGTGCGTAGGTTCGAATCCTACCGGGGGCACTCACGCAGTGATTGCGAGAGTGTAACCAGGGCCCAGATCAGTGGAGTTGATCCACGGATCTGGGCCTTCGTCATGTCCGGGGGCGGGTTCGGGGCCGGCCCCGGAGGTTCCGGCCCCCGCGGGTTCAGGAGGCGGACGCCTCGGCCTGGATGTAGAGCGTCGCGATGGTGTGGTCGAAGTAGGCGCTGTAGGAGACGTCGTCGGTGTCCCCGCCCTGCTGGTAGCCGCCGATGGCGCCGACCACGTCGCCGGTGGCGGTGCTGATCCAGGGGCCGCCGCTGGTCCCGCCCGGGTACGAGGGGCACTCGATGACCCGCTGGTACGAGCCCTGCCTGCCGGTGGTGTTGGTGCAGAGGTTGGGCGTCTCGGAGTCGGCGGGGTAGCCGTAGAGGCGCACGGTGGCGTCGAAGGGCTCGTCGGCGCCCAGCCGGTTGCCGCCGACCACGTCCTCGACCTTGCGGCCGTTGTTGGGGGCGGTCTCCAGGATCGCGAAGTCCTCGTCCACGTCGCCCTTCTGGGACCAGCCGGCGGTGGTGTGGATCGCGGTCACCTGCCAGGTGCCGTACGGGGCGGAGCCGTCCCGGTAGCCGGGGGCGAAGGTGACGCCGTCGGTGCTGTTGAGGCAGTGCGCGGCGGTCAACAGCAGGTTGCCGGTGGCGCTGTGCAGCACGCTGGCGGTGCAGAAGTGGTTGCCCGCCCCCACCGAGCCGGTGAACAGCGCGCCGACGGTGGCGGTTTCGGGATCGCCGGCCGGAGCGGGCGCGGTGGTGCCGAGGGCCGCGCGGCGGGTGTCGGGGGCCGCGGAGGCTGTCGGCGCCGGGCTGTCGGTCGGAGTGTCCGCCGCGGTCGGGATCTCGCTCGGCGTGGGGGCCACCACCGGGGCGGGCGAGGCCGGTTCCGCCGTGGTCGGGCCCGAGCCGGGGGCGACGGCGGCCCGGGTGCTGCGGGCGGCCTTCCCGGCGGCCGTCGCATCGCTCAGGTCCAGCCCGTGCGTTCCGGTGACCACGGCGGCCACGACGACGGCGGACAGCGCGGTGAACAGTGACGGGGCCAGCAGCCGGCGGGGGCCGGACTTCTTGCGGCGGTGCTGACCCATGCCTGTCTCTCCTGCCGGGGTTCGGTGGCGGTGTCCGGTCAACGACTATGCCGCCTCCGCCTGGAAAGGTCGTTACCGAAGGCTTGGAGGTCGATGAGAAATCCGTCACCCGGGTGTGTCCGGACAGCACGGCGGCGCCCGCCCGGTCCCTGGTAGCCAGGGGTCGAGCGGGCGCCGGAGTCGACTGCGGGACCTCGGGACGGATGTCAGTCGGCCGGTGGCCGGCGGCCCTCCGTCCCCGCTTCCGTACGGACTTCGCCGCCCGCCCGGACGTTGGCCTTGACGTCGGCCATGGCGGCCGCGCGCGGGCTCGGTCGGCCGTCCACGGCCCGTACCGCGGCCGCCTCAGCGCCACCCTCGACGGCGGTGGCCTCACCGGGCGCCGGACGGTGGTCGATCATCACGAAGGCGACCAGTGCGGCGACGATCAGCACGCCCATCGCGACCCAGGTGGCGACCGCGTAGCCGTGCACCGCGCCCTGGGCCTGTACCCCCGGATCGGAGGCGAGCCGGGTGGACAGGTAGGTCGCGGTGGCGCTGGCCGCGATGGTGTTCAGCAGCGCCGTACCGAAGGAACCGCCCACCTGCTGGGCCGAGTTGATGGTGGCGGACGCGGCCCCCGCCTCGTTCGGGGCGACCCCCAGGGTGGCCAGGCTCATCGACGGCATGAACACCAGGCCCATGCCGAAGCCGAGCAGCAGCTGGGCCGGCAGCACCATGGCGGCCCACGGGCTGTCCACCTTCATCTGGGTCAGCCAGGCCATGCCGCCCGCGGCGAGCAGCAGGCCCGGGGTGATCAGGTTGCGGGAGGGCACCCGGTTCATCAGCCGGGCCGCGAAGCCCGTCGAACTGGTGATGATCGCGGCGGTCATCGGCAGGAACGAGACGCCGGACATCACCGGCGAGAAGTGCTTGATCACCTGGAGGTAGTAGGTCAGGAACAGGAACAGGCCGAACATGCCGACCATGGCCAGGCCGACCGAGAGCGCGGCGCCGCCGCGGTTGCGCTCGCCGACGATGTGCAGCGGCAGCAGCGCGTGGTCGGTGTGCTTCTCGACCAGGACGAAGCAGGCCAGCAGCGCGACGCCGAGCGCCAGTGATCCCAGCACCAGCCAGTCGCCCCAGCCCCTGGTCACGGCCTCGGAGGTGCCGAAGACGATGGCGAGCAGACCGGAGCAGCCGAGCACCGCGCCCGGCAGGTCGAGTTTGATCCGCCGGCCCTTGGCGACGTGGTCGCGGGCCAGTACCCAGCGGGCGGCGAAGGCGGTGGCGATCGCGATCGGGGTGTTGACGAACAGGCACCAGCGCCAGTTCAGGTACTCGGTCAGCACGCCGCCGGTGATGAAGCCGATCGCGGCGCCGCTGCCGGCGATCGCGCCGAAGATGCCGAAGGCCGTGCTGCGTTCCCTGGGGTTGGAGAAGGTCGTGGAGAGCAGCCCCAGCGCGGAGGGGGCGAGCAGTGCGCCGAACGCGCCCTGCAGGGCTCGGGCGCCGAACAGCATGGCCGGGGTGACGGCCGCGCCGCCGACGGCGGAGGCCAGGGCGAAGCCCAGGAGGCCGATGGTGAAGACGCGCTTTCGGCCGAAGAGGTCGCCCAGACGGCCGCCGAGCAGCAGCAGGCCGCCGAAGGCGAGCGTGTAGGCGGTGATCATCCACTGCCGGTCGGCGTCGGAGATCCCCAGGTCCTTCTGGGCCGACGGCAGAGCGATGTTCACGATGGTGATGTCGAGGACGATCATGAGCTGGGCGATGGCGATGACCGCCAGGGCCCACCAGCGGCGGCGGTCGGCGCCCTCATGACCGGTGGCGGGTTGCGAGGTCACTGGTCGAGCCTTCCGGAGTGGTACGGAGAGGTCACGCAGTCGCATTCCAGCCAATACCCGGGCCCGATCGCATGGCAAGGAAAAACCTCACCAAATCGAACTATCGGGACAAAAGAACCGGGGTCCTGGGACTTCGGGACGAGCCCCCCAGGACCCCGGTCCGGCACCCGCGGATCAGAGCGCCGACAGCTCCTCGACCAGGTCGTCCAGGCCCAGCGAGCCCTGCGAGAGCGCCGCCATGTGCCAGGCCTTGAGGTCGAACTCCTCGCCGCGCGCCTCGTGCGCCGCCTTTGCCGCCGCCCGGCCGCGCAGCCAGGCGCGTTCGCCGAGCTTGTAGCCGATCGCCTGGCCGGGCATGCCCAGGTAGCGGACCAGCTCGCTGTCCAGGAAGTCGTCGGTCAGACCGCAGTACTGCCCGAAGAACTCGCGGGCGTGCTCCGGGCTGACCGGCTCGCCCGGCTTGTACGGGGAGTCCGCCGGGAAGTCCAGGCCGGCGTGCATGCCGATGTCGACGATGACCCGCAGCGCCCGCATCATCTGCGCGTTGAGGTAGCCGAGGCGGTGGCCCGGGTCGGTGAGGTAACCCAGCTCGTCCATCAGGCGCTCCGCGTACAGCGCCCAGCCCTCCAGGTTGGCGCTGACCCCGCCGAGGCTCACCTGGTAGGTGGAGAGCCGGTCGGCGACGTAGTTCCACTGCGCGAGCTGGAGGTGGTGGCCCGGGACGCCCTCGTGGTACCAGATCGAGACCAGGTCCCAGAGCGGGAAGCGCTCCCGGCCCAGCAGCGGCAGCCAGGTCCGCCCGGGACGGTTGAAGTCCAGCGACGGCGGGGTGTAGTACGGCGCGGCGGCGCTGCCGGCCGGGGCGATCTTCGACTCGACCCGGGTGACCGGCTCGGCCAGGTCGAAGTGGGTGCCCTGGAGGTCGCGGATCGCCTGGTCCATCAGGCCCTGCAGGTGCTCCCGGATGCCCTCGGCGCCCTCGACGGCGGGGCCGTCGGTCCCCAGCCAGGCCATCGCCGCCATCGGGTCGGCGCCCGGGCGGACCTTCTCGGCCTCGGCCCGCATCTGGGCGAGCAGGTCGTGGAACTCGGCCCAGCCCCAGGCGTACGCCTCGTCCAGGTCCAGGTCGGCGCCGGACCAGTAGCGCACCCAGCGGCGGTAGCGCTCACGGCCCACCGCGTCGGGGGTGTCGGCCGCGGCCGGGCCGTACACGTCGCGCAGCCACTCGCGCAGCTCGGCCAGCGCCGCGGTGGCCGCGACCGCGTGCCCGGACAGCTCGGCGCGCAGGTCCTCCGGCGCGTCCTGGACGAACTGCCCGAACCAGCCGCCCGGCACCTCGCCTTCCAACCACTCGGCGATCTGCCCGACCATCGTGGTCACCTGGCGCGGGCCGGCCAGCAGGCCGCGCTCGATGCCCTCGGCCAGGGTCTGCCGGTACTGCTCCAGCGCGACCGGGACCTTCGCCAGGCGGCGGCCGACGATCTGCCACTCTGCCCCGGTGCCGGTGGCCATCAGGGTGAAGGACTCCCGCAGGTCGTGCACCGGGGAGGCCAGGTTGCGCACCGCGCGCAGGTGCTCCCCCGCGTCGTGGACGGCGAGTTCGGCGGTCAGCCGCTCGCGCAGCAGCCGGGCGCAGCGGCGCTCGGCCTCGTCGTCGGCGGCGCCGGCCCGCTCGGCCTCGTCGAGCTGTGCCAGGGTGCGGCGGCCGAGCTCGGCGATCGCCCGGGCACCGGCCGGGGAGAGGTCGGGCAGTCGGTCGTCCTCGGGGTTCAGGCCGAGGTAGACCGCGGTCAGCGGGTCGAGTTCGGCGAGCGCGCGGACGTAGCCGTCGGCGATGCGGCGCGGGGTGGTGCCATCGGTGGTGATCAGTTCTTCAACCATCCGGACATCATGGCGTGGTGCGGCCGGTTTGCAACCCCCTTGCCGACCCGGTCCGTGCCCGCTGCGGCCGCCGCTCCGTGCCCGCACACCTGCGCACCGACCCGCGGAAATCCGTTCGGACGCGACAGGATCCGATCCGTCCGACGCCCATTACGCTGACCGCCATGGAAGACCGCCCCACCCCGGCAGCCGACCAGGTGCCCGCCCCGGCCGTACCGGACCTGCGCCCGCGCCGCACCGGCTACCGGCGGCTGCCGGTCCAGCAGCGGCGCGAGCAGCTGATCGCGGTCGCCCTGGAGCTGTTCGCGTCCCGGCCGCCCGAGGAGGTGAGCCTGGACGACGTCGCCGAGGCCGCCGGGGCCTCCCGCCCGCTGGTCTACCGCTACTTCGCGGGCGGCAAGCAGCAGTTGTACGAGGCCGCGCTGCGCACCGCGGCCGAGGAGCTGACCGGCCGCTTCGCCGTCCCGCTGACCGGGACGCCGTCCGAGCAGCTGGCGGCCGTGCTGGACGGCTACTTCGCGTTCGTGGCCGAGCACGACGCGGGCTACTCGGCGCTGCTGCGCGGCGGTTCGGTGGTGGAGACGGCCCGCACCTCGGCGATCGTGGACGACGTCCGGCGGGCGGCGCTGCGCCGGACGCTGCGGCACCTGGGCGTGCGGGAGGCCGGGCCGCGGCTGACGCTGCTGGTGCGCTCGTGGATCGCGGTGGTCGAGGGCGCCTCGCTGAGCTGGCTGGACGAGGGGCGCGCGCTGCCCGTGAGCGAGCTGCGCGACTGGCTGGTGGACCAGTTCACCGCGATGGCGGCGGCGACGGCGCTGCACGATCCGCAGACGGCGCAGGTGCTGGCCGGGCTGCTCGCGCTGGAGGGCCCGGACGCGCCGCGGGCCGCGCGGCTGCGGGAGGTCCTGGAGCCGCGGTGAGGCTCCCGACGAGCGGTGGTGAGGCTCCCGACCCCCGTGCCAAGGGTCGGGGCTCAGCCGGTCACGCCTTGCCGAGCACCTGGCGCTGGCGGCCGAGGCCGTCGATCTCGATCTCGACCACGTCGCCCGGGACGAGGTACGGCGTGCCGGGGCGGCCCAGGGTGACCCCGGCCGGGGTGCCGGTGACGATCACGTCGCCGGGCTCCAGCACCATGAACTGGCTGGCGTAGCGGACCAGTTCGAACACCGGGAAGATCATCTCCGCGGTGCTGCCGTGCTGCCGCTGCTCGCCGTTGACCCAGAGCCGCAGCGACAGGGCCTGCGGGTCCGCCACCTCGTCGGCGGTGACCAGCCAGGGCCCGAGCGGGGTGAAGGTCTCCGCCGACTTGCCCTTGTCCCACTGGCCGCCGCGCTCGAACTGGAAGGCCCGCTCGGTGACGTCGTTGGCGATCGTGTAGCCGGCGATCACCGCGGCGGCCTGCTCCGGCCCCTCCAGGTAGCGGGCCGTCCGGCCGATCACCACGGCCAGCTCGGCCTCGTAGTCGGTCTTCTCGCCGCCGCGCGGCACCAGCACCTCGTCGTACGGGCCGACCACGGTGCTGCTCGGCTTGAGGAAGATCACCGGCTCGTCCGGGATCGCCGCCCCGGCCTCGGCCGCGTGGTCGCGGTAGTTGAGCCCGATGCCGACCACCTTGCCCGGGCGGGCCACCGGCGCGCCCACCCGCTGCCCGGCCAGGTCCACCACCGGCAGGACGCCGGCGGCCACGTCCCGGGCCAGCGCGACCGGGTCCAGCCCGGCCAGGAACTCCCCGTCGAGGTCGCGGGCCCGCCCGGAGAGGTCGTACGCGGTGCCGTCCTCGCCGAGGACGACCGGGCGTTCGGCGCCCTCGGGTCCGACGCGCAGGAGCTTCATCGATCCTTCACCAGCCTTTCGTCGCAGCTCACGGGGGCGGTACGCGACCGCTCCCGGGTCCGGCAACGAGGTATACCAACGCCCCGGGTGAGCCGACCAGACCGTCCCGATGGGCGAAATCCTCCCGATTCCCACCAGGGGCCGGGCCCCGGCTCGGGTGGCTGCACGGTTGACAAGCGTTCCGGCGCGGCCGCTCAGCCGGCCTGCGCGCCGACGTCGAGCAGCGCCGCCAGGCTCAGGGCGCGCGGCCGGCCCGGGCCGAGCCGGGCTACCTCCCGCTGCCAGTGCCCGAGGTCGCGCCGCGCGTCCGCCCGGGCCTGCCGGTCGGCGCCCGGCGCCTGCGTCAGCTCGTCCAGCAGGGCGACGGCCGCGCCCGGGCTGCCGTCCCGGGCCAGCCAGAGCGCCAGGTCGTGGCAGGTGCGCAGGGTGCGAGGGTCGGCCGGGCCGCAGATCCGGGCGAATTCGGGGACGAGCGCGGCGAGGATCTCCACCGCCTGCGCCGGTTCGCCCGCCGCGCCGTACTGCCAGGCCCGGTCGGCCCGCCGGCGCAGCTGCTCCGCGGTCGGGTCGCCGGGGCCGAGCATCCCCGGCCGGACGGCGCGCAGCCGCTCCAGCACCTCGGCGGCGTCGGCCGGGCGGTCCCCGGGCTCCTTGGCGAGCAGCGCGGCGACCAGGTCGGCCAGTGCCGGGTCCTTGCTGCGCACCCGGGCCGGGACCTCGTCCAGGTGCTTGTGGATGTACTCGGCGACGGAGGCGGCGCGGAACGGGCGCCCGCCGGTGCAGACCTCGTACAGCATGACGCCGAGCGCGTAGAGGTCGGCCCGGCCGTCCACCGTACCGCCGGACCAGCACTCGGGCGCCAGGTAGGGGACGGTGCCGACCACGTTGCCGGTGGAGGTGAGCCGGACGGTCTGGGTGACCAGTCGGGCGATGCCGAAGTCCAGGACCTTGGCCCGCTCCCCCTCGTCCGCGATCATCACGTTCTCGGGCTTGATGTCCCGGTGGACGATGCCCGAGCGGTGCGCGGCGTCCAGCGCCTTGCACACGTGGCGCATCCAGCGCAGCGCCTTGGCGTGGTCCGGCGGCCCGCCCCTGAGCACCTCGGACAGCGCCCGGCCGCGGACCAGCTCCATCACCAGGTACGGGATCTCCCCGGAGCCGGCGGCCGTCCGCCCGTAGTCGTACACCGTCACGATGTGCGGGTTGCTGAGGCCGCCGGCCGTCCGGGCCTCGCGGACGAACCGGGCGACGGCCTCCCGGTCGGTGGCGTGCTCGGCGAGCAGGACCTTCACGGCGACCTGCCGGCGCATCTCCTGGTCGGTCGCCCGCCAGACCACGCCGAAGCCGCCCCGGCCCAGTCGCTCCTCCAGTCGGAAGCGACCGCCGAGCACGTCGCCCTCTTCCATGCCGTCCCCCAACTCGACCGCGCCCGCCCGGCGTTCGCCGTCGGAGGGGTCACCTTAGCGGCGGTCGGGGACGAACGGGTGAACGGGCCCGGGCCGGGGCTTGCGGACTTCGCCACGGCCACGGGCAACCGCGGCTGCGACTACGGCTTGGGCTTGGGCAGGCCGGGCGGGTTGATCTCGGAGGACTGCACGGCCTCGCCCTCCAGGCCCCAGCGCTTGAGCACCTGCGCGTACGTGCCGTTCCTGATCGTCTCCTCGACCGCCGCGTTGAGCGCCTTGACCAGCCCGTTGTCCTTCCTGGTGGTCGCCGCGATCTTGCCGAGGACGTCGGCGCCGCCGCCCGAGTAGGTGCCCGCGATCTCGGTCTCGCCGCTCTGCACGACGTGGAAGGCGAGGCTCGGGTTGGGGCCGACGTAGACGTCGATCCGGCCGGAGGAGAGCGCCAGGTAGAACTCGGGGCCCTGGAAGTACTTGATGTCGATCGACTTGAGGCCGTTGCGGACGTTCTCCTCGCTCCAGGAGATCAGCAGCTTCTCCTGGTTGGTGCCGCTGGCGACGCCGACGCTCCGGCCCGCGAGGTCCTTGGCGCCGGCGACCTTGAGGCCGCTGCCCTTCTTCGCCTCGAAGCCGAGGATGTCCAGCCGGTAGGTGGCGAAGTCGTACTTCTCCTTGCGCGCCTCGGTGACGGTGATGTTGGACAGGCCCACGTCGTACTTGCCGCTGTCCAGGCCGACGAAGATGTTCTCCCAGGAGACCGGGTTGAACTCGACCTTGAGGCCGAGCACGTTGCCGATCAGCGTGGCGATGTCCGGCTCGACGCCGATGATGGTCTTGTCGTCGTTGGCGTAGAAGTCCAGCGGCGGGGTGGTGCCGAGGGAGTCGACGACGGTCAGCGTCCCCTTCTTTCTGATCTCCTCCGGGACGAGCGCCGCGATCGCGTCGACTTTGGGCGTGCTGACCCGGTTCTGGTTCGGCGACAGGTTCACCACCGTGCCGTTCGGCGCGGTGCTGCCCTTGGCCGGGGCGAGTTCCGCCGCGGCGCCCGTGGTGCCGCTGCCGCAGCCGGCCAGGGTGAGGGCGGCGGCGAACGCGGCGGCGGCGGTCACGAAGGCGCGACGGGGTAGGGACATGGCGGAACTCCTGCTCGGTGAAGGGGACTTGAAGGGGGCTGGGGCTGGGGGCTGGGGGGACGGGGCTCAGAGGACCTTGGCCAGGAAGGCCCGGGTGCGCTCCTGCTGCGGACGGTCCAGGACCTCGACCGGCGGGCCCTGCTCGACCACCACGCCGCCGTCCATGAAGACCACGGTGTCGGCGACCTCGCGGGCGAAGCCGATCTCGTGGGTGACGACGATCATCGTGGTGCCGCTGCGGGCCAGGTCCTTGATGACGTCCAGCACCTCGCCGACCAGCTCCGGGTCGAGCGCCGAGGTGGGCTCGTCGAACAGCAGCACCTTGGGCTCCAGCGCCAGCGCCCGGGCGATCGCCACCCGCTGCTGCTGCCCGCCGGACAGCTGCCGGGGGTAGGCGTCCGCCTTGTCGGCCAGCCCGACCCGCTCCAGCAGCGCCAGCGCCGTCGCCCTGGCCTCGGCCCGGGACCGGCGCAGCGCGGAGACCGGCGCCTCGACCAGGTTCTCCAGCACGGTGAGGTGCGGGAACAGGTTGAAGTTCTGGAACACGAAGCCGATGTGGGTGCGCTGGCGCAGCACCTCGCGCTCCTTGAGCTCGTGCAGCCGGTCCCCGGAGCGCCGGTAGCCGATCAGCTCGCCGTCGATGGCGACGTGGCCGCGGTCCAGCTTCTCCAGGTGGTTGATGGCACGCAGCAGGGTGGACTTGCCGGAGCCGGACGGGCCGAGCACCACGGTCACCGAGCCGGCCGGCACGTCGAGGTCGACCCCGCGCAGCACCTCCAGCCGGCCGAAGCTCTTGTGCAGGCCGCGGACCTGCACCATCGGGGCGGCCTCGGTCAGGGTCGTGGTCACGGTTGTCCTCCGGTGGTGCGGGCGGCGGCGGTACGGGCGAAGGCCCGCAGCCGCTGCAGCGGGGTGGGCGGCGGGGTGTGCTGCGCGCCGCGGGCGAAGTAGCGCTCGACGTAGTACTGGCCGATCGACAGCACGGTGGTCAGCACCACGTACCAGACGGTGGCGACCATCAGCAGCGGCACCACCCGGCCGGTCCGGCCGTAGATGACCTGGGCCTGGTAGAAGAGCTCGCCGATGGCCATCACGTAGACCACCGAGGTGCCCTTGAGCAGCGAGATCACCTCGTTGGCGGCGGCCGGCAGGATGCCCCGCATGGCCTGCGGCAGCACGATCCGCCAGGCCTGCCGCCACCGCGGGATGCCGAGCGCGGCGGCGGCCTCGCGCTGGCCGGCGTCCACCGCGATGATCCCGCCGCGGATGATCTCGGCGGCGAACGCGGCCTGGTGCAGCCCGAGGCCGAGCACCGCGGCGCCGAGTGCGCTGAGCACGCCGACGGTCTCGACGTCGCCGAAGGTCGGGCCGAACGGGATGCCGATCCCGAACCGCTTGTACAGGTAGGAGAGGTTGAACCAGAACACCAGCTGGACGATCAGCGGGATCGAGCGGAACACCCAGACGTACGCCCAGGCGATGGCGCGCAGGATCGCACTGCGGGACAGCCGCATCGCGGCCACCCCGGCGCCGAGCAGGAAGCCCAGCACCGTGCCGTAGGCGGTGAGTTCGAGGGTCCGGCCGATCGCCCGGAGGATCGTCTCGGCGGTGAAGTAGACCCGGAAGGTGGCCCAGTCCCAGCCGGGGTTGGTGGCCAGGCCGTGGGCGAACTGGGCGAGGACGACCAGGGCGGCGGCCCCGGCCGCCCAGCGCCAGGGGTGCCGGGCGGGGACGGTCCGCAGGCCGTCCAGGGCGTCGAGGTCGACGGCGGCCGCGCCGGCGGCCGTGGCCTCGGGTCTCGGACGGGCGGGGGCGGACGGTACGTGGGTGCTGACGGTCATCGGAACTCCTTCACGCGTGCTCGGGCGGGCTGATCTGCGACTCCTTGATCGCCGAGTCGGCGACCCCCCACTTGCGCAGGATCCGCTCGTACGTCCCGTCCTTGATCAGCTGGTTGACCGCCGCCTGGAAGGCCGGGGTGAGCTTCGAGCCCTTCTTGAAGGCGAAGCCGACGTCCAGGCGGTGGAACTCGCCGAGGAAGCGGGTGCCGGAGGCCTCCTGCGCGGCCTGGTGGCGCAGGCCGTTGATGGTGGACATCTCGATGTCCACCCGCCCCTGCTGGAGGCCGGTCAGCAGCGCGCCGCTCTCACTGAACGCCTTGACCTCGTACGGCTTCTTCCCCGCGTCGGTGCAGACGTTCCGGCGGCTGTTGAGGGTGGTCTCGAAGGTGGTGCCGGCCCCGGTGCCGACCGTCAGGCCGCACAGCTGGACCAGGTCGGTGATCGGCTGGATCGCGGTGTTGTCCTTCTTCACCGCGAAGCCCTGGCCGTCGTCGATGTAGGTGACGAAGTCGATGGTCTTCAGCCGGGCCGTGGTGACCCCGAAGTTGCCGGTGCCGACGTCGAACTTCCCGCTGTCCAGGGCCGGGAGGATGGTCTCGAACGCGGCCTCCTGGCGCTGCACGGTCAGGCCGAGCACCTTGGCCACCGCGTCGGAGAAGTCCACGTCGATCCCGGCGGGCTTCTTGCTGACCTGGTCGGCGTAGAACGCGCTGGGCGGCGCGCCGAAGGACGAACCGAACGTGAGCGTGCCGGCCTTGCGGACCTCCTCCGGCAGCAGGGCGGCGGCGGTCTCCGACTTCGCCAGGCCGGAGACGACGTCCTCGGTGGCGGTGGCGGCCGGGCCGCCCGCCCCCGCCGCACCCGCGATCTTCGGGTCCGAGCCGCAGGCGGCCAGCGCCAGGACCGGCAGCAGGGCGGTGGCCGCGAGCAGGCGGCGGCGGACGGTGGTGGCTCTCACGGGGTGCCTTTCGGACGGCTTTCAGGGAGCGGGACTTCAGGGAGCAGGACTTCAGGGAGCTTCAGGGGACGAGGGCGGGCAGTCGCTTCTCGAAGGGCAGCGAGCCGATGGTCAGGGGGTCGGCGGTGAGGTCGAACAGCGGCGTGTAGCCGGCCGCCAGGTAGAGGCCCCTGGCCTCGGGCTGGCGCGGGCCGGTGGTGAGGTGGAAGCGGGTGTAGCCGGCCGCGGCCGCCGTCCGCTCCAGCTCGGCCAGCACCCGGCGGGCCAGGCCGCGGCGGCGGTGGGCCGAGTGCGTCCAGACCCGCTTCACCTCGGCGGTGCGCTCGTCGTACCGCTTGTACGCACCGCCGGCCACCGGCTCGCCGTCCTCCAGCAGGAGCAGCAGCACGCCGTGCGGCTCGGCGAAGGCCTCGGCCGGGTAGCGGGTCATCTCCCGGTACCCCTTCGGGCCGTACCGGGTGACGTACTCGTGGGTGAGCTCGCGCAGCAGCGGTTCGACCAGCGGGTCGTCGATGGCCACCCGGCGGAACCCGGTCAGCGGTGCTGCGCTCACGCCTGCACCGCGATCAGCTGGTGGCGGTCGCGCTCGGCCCGCTCCTCCCGGGCCGCGCGCTCGGCCTCGGCCTTGGCGGCGTCCCGCTTGGCGACCTCCTCGCGGACGATCGGGATGACGTACCGGCCGAAGTCGATGGCGTCGTCCAACAGGTGGTAGCCGCGCGCGGAGAGGATGTCCACGCCCAGGTCGTAGTAGTCGAGCAGCGCCTGGGCGACCGTCTCCGGGGTGCCGACCAGGGCGTTGGAGTTGCCCGCCCCGCCGGTGGCCGCGGCGGTCGGGGTCCACAGCGCGCGGTCGTAGCGCTCGCCGGCCTCGGCGATCTCGATCAGCCGCCGGGAGCCGGTGTTTTCGGGTGTCACAGTCTCGGGGGTCTCCGGGCGGTCGGCGCCCCGGCGGGCCCGGATCGCGGCCACCGTCCGGTGCGCCTTCTCCCAGGCCAGCTCCTCGGTCGGCGCGATGATCGGCCGGAACGCCACCTGGATCCGCGGCACGTCGGTCCGTCCGGCGGCCCGCGCCGCCTCCTTCACCCGCTCGATCTGCTCGGCGGTGCGGGCCAGCGGCTCGCCCCAGAGGCAGTAGATGTCCGCCTCGGCGCCGCCGGCCGCGTAGGCCGCGTCCGAGGAGCCGCCGAAGGAGACCGCCGGGCGCGGCTGCTGCACCGGGAAGACGTCCGAGACGAAGTCGTTGAAGCGGTAGTGCGGGCCCTCGTGGTCGAAGGGCTCGTGGCTGGTCCAGGCCCGCTTCACGATGCCGATGTACTCGCGGGTGCGCTCGTAGCGCTGGTCCTTGGTGAGGAAGTCGCCCTCGCGCTGCTGCTCGTGGTCGTTGCCGCCGGTGATGAAGTGCACGGTCAGCCGGCCGTCGCTGATCCGGTCCAGAGTCGCGAAGGTCTTGGCCGCGAAGGTCGGGTAGGAGACGTTGGGCCGGTGCGCCAGCAGGATCTGCAGCCGGTCGAGGTGCGAGGCGAGGAAGGCCGCCGCGGCCGCCGGCTCCGGGGCGCCGGCGCCGTACGCGAAGAGCACCCGGTCCCAGCCGTGGTCCTCGTGCGCCCTGGCCAGCCGCAGGGTGTAGTCGCGGTCGAAGGCGGCGGTGGTGCGGGCGGTGGTCTCCGAGCCATCGCCGGTGGCGGCGATGCCGAGGAATTCGACGGGCATGGCGGGACCTTTCGGGTGAGCGGGATCCGGCGGGCTGCGGGCGGGCAGACCGGGGCGGCGGCCGCGGTGGGGCGCGGCCGCCGGGCATGAGGGTGACGCGGAGCGGGTGCAGGGCGGGCGGGAGCTGCTGGAGCGCAGTTGCGGAGCAGTGCGGAGCCGGCGATGACAGCGAAGCCTGACGTGCCGTCGGGTACGGACGGCGGATCCCGGCCCGCGGCGGGGCAAACCGAGGGAGGACTCCCCGAAGGGCGAAGGGCCGAGGAAGGTCAGGGCCGGACGGACGGCCGCTGTCGGGTCAGCCGCGACACGCCGCGGACCACACCCGACCGAAGTCGATGTGGTCGCGGGTGACCAGGGGCTGCTCGGCGTACATGGCCTCAAGTTGAGCAGCCGCCCGAGCCGTCCGTCAACCACCCCTCATTGCCGCACTGTTGCGATCTCCTGTCACTTTTCCGACAGCCGTCGAACGAACGCTTCCGCCCCTCGGGCCACCCTTGACAGCCATTGATCGTGCATGCGTACGATCGCCGCGGAGTGCAGTGCAACCGTGCCGGACGCGTTGAGGGACGCGGCCCGGCCCCCTCGTACGTGACCACCGCCGTACCCGCCCGCCGCACTCCCGTCCGCACTTCCGCCAGGAGCCTCCGCCATGGCCACCCCGCAGGACGTCCTGCCCTCCCCCTCCACTCCCGACCCGTCCGCTCCCGATCCCTCCGCCCTCGACCGCTCCGCCCCGCCGCCCGGCCCCGAGGCCCGGATCGTCGCCCGCCGCAAGCCCGGCCAGTGGATCGCCGCCGCCGTCGCGCTGCTGCTGGCGGCGATGGCGGTCAACTCGCTGATCCGCAACCGGGCCTTCCAGTGGAACGTGGTCGCCGACTGGTTCACCGCCCGGTCCGTGCTGAACGGCCTCACCCTGACCCTGTGGCTGACGGCCGTCACCCTCGCGCTCGGCTTCCTGCTCGGCACCGTCCTCGCCACCATGCGGCTGTCCACCAACCCCGTGCTGCGCACGCTCAGTTGGGGCTACATCTGGATCTTCCGCTCCACCCCGCCGCTGGTGCAGCTGCTGTTCTTCTTCAACATCGGCGCGCTCTACCCGACACTCGGCCTCGGCATCCCCTTCGGCCCCGAGTTCGTCACGGTCCGGACGGTCAACCTGATCGGCCCCACGCTGACCGCCGTCATCGGCCTCACCCTGCTGGAGACCGCGTACGCCGCCGAGGTGATCCGCGGCGGCATCCTGTCCGTGGACCGCGGCCAGCTGGAGGCGGCGGCCGCGCTCGGGATCGGGCGGTGGCGGGTGCTGCGCCGGATCATCGTGCCGCAGGCGATGCGCGCCATCGTGCCGAGCGCCGGGAACATGCTGATCGGCGCACTCAAGGGCACCAGCATCGTCAGCGTGCTGGCCGTCTCCGACCTGCTCTACTCGGTGCAGCTGGTCTACCTGCAGTCGTACCGGGTGATCCCGATGCTGATGGTCGCCACCCTCTGGTACCTGGTGGTCACCACCCTGCTGTCCATCGGCCAGTACTACGTGGAACGGCACTTCGCCAAGGGCGCCACCCGCGACGGCCTGCCGCCCACCCCGCTGCAACGCGCCCGCGCGGCCTACCGCCGGGTGGTGGGAGCATGACGACGACCCTCGTGATCGTCGGCGCCGGCCCCCGCGCGACCGGACTGCTGGAGCGGATCGCCGCCAACGCCGCCGAACTCCTGCCCGCCGAACGCCCCTT
Source organism: Streptomyces sp. 1331.2 (assembly GCF_900199205.1). Taxonomy (NCBI): domain Bacteria; kingdom Bacillati; phylum Actinomycetota; class Actinomycetes; order Kitasatosporales; family Streptomycetaceae; genus Streptomyces; species Streptomyces sp. 1331.2. The sequence continues at coordinate 2,671,578 of NZ_OBMJ01000001.1, forward strand.
GGCGATCCACCTGGTCGACCCGTACCCGCCGGGCGCGGGCCGGATCTGGCGCCACGACCAGCCCCCGCTGCTGCGGATGAACTCGATGGCCGAGGACGTCACCATGTTCACCGACGAGCGCTCCACCCTCGACGGGCCGGTCCGCCCCGGCCCCTCGCTCGCCGAATGGGCCGTCCGGCAGGAGGAGTTCGCGCCCTACCGGGAGGTCGCCGACCCGGCCGTCCGGGCCGAACTGCGCACCCTCGCTCCCACCGACTTCCCCACCCGCCGGGCCCAGAACGCCTACCTGGACTGGGTGTTCCGCCGCGCCGTCGCCGACCTGCCGCCCCATGTCGAGGTCTCCGTCCACCGGGACACCGTCCGGCGGATCGACGGCCCCGCCGACGGCCCGCAGACCGTCCACCTCGGCAACCGGACCCTCACCGCCGACCACGTCACCCTCGCCCTCGGCCACCTCGACTCCGCCCCGCACCCCCGGCACGCCGCCGACGCCGACTTCGCCGCCCGGCACGGCCGCTTCCACCTCCCGCCCGCCTACTCCGCCGACGTGGCCGCCGAACTGGCGCGCATCGCCCCCGGCGAGCACGTGGTGCTGCGCGGCCTGGGCCTCGCCTCGGTCGACCTGGTCGCCCTGCTCACCGAGGGCCGCGGCGGCCGCTTCGAACCCGCCGGCGCGGGCGACGCCCTGCGTTACCACCCCTCCGGCCGGGAGCCCGTGCTCCACCTCGGCTCCCGGCGCGGCGTCCCGTACCACTCCAAGACCGGCTACCGGCTCCAGGGGCCGCCACCCCCGCTCCCCCGGTACTTCGACGCCGCCGCCGTGGACGCCGTGCTCGCCACCGAAGGACCACTGCAACTGCGCCGCGACTTCTGGCCGTTGATGGCCAAGGAGATCGCCTACGGGCACTACCACGAGCTGTTCCACGCCCACCCGGGGCGCACCACCCTGCCCTGGCCCGCGTTCCTGGCCCGCTACGACCGACACGACTGGTACAGCCCCGAACTGGCCGCCCTGGTCGCCGAAGCCGTCCCCGACCCGGCCGACCGGATCGACTTCGAACGCCTCGACCACCCGCTGGCCGGCCTCGAACTCGACTCCGCCGAGGAGCTCCAGGCCCACCTACGCGCCTACGTCACCGCCGACGCCGACCGCCGCGCCGACCCCGCGCACAGCGCCGACCTCGGCGCCTTCCTCGCCCTGCTCTCACTGTTCGGCCAGCTCCCCCGGGTGGCGGCGAGCGGCCGGCTCACCGCCCGCTCGACCGCCGAGGAGCTGGACCAGTGGTTCTTCGGCTACTTCAGCTTCCTCGCCTCCGGCCCGCCCGGCTTCCGGCTGCGCCAGCTGCTGGCGCTCTCCGAGGCCGGGGTGGTGCGCTTCCTCGGCGCCGGGGTCCGGGTCGACCGGGACGAGGCCACCGGCACCTGGCGTGCCTCCGGCACCACCGTGCCCGGCCACACCGTCACCGCGACGGCGCTGGTCGAGGCGTACCTGCCCAAGCACGCGCTGGCCCGCACCCTCGACCCCGTCCTGCGCGAACTGCACCGCACCGGGCGGATCGTGGAGGAGGTGGTGGACGACCCGGACTACACCCACCGCTCCGGCCTGGTCACCACCGCCCCGGCCGACGGCCGGCTGCTGGACCCGGCCCTCGGCGGCACCCCGCACCCGCGGCGCACCGCGCTCGGCCCGCACACCAGCGTGCGCACGGCCGCCGCCTTCGCCCGCCCGCGCACCAACGCCCCGGTCTTCCGGCAGAACGACGCGGTCGCCCGGGCCCTGCTGCGGGCGCTGGCCGCGCTGCCGACGGCACCGGCGCTGGCGGCGTGAGCGTGGTGGCCGCGTTCAGGGCTGCGGCCACGGCCACGGCTACGGCTACGGCTACGGCTACGGGCCGAAGATCTCCGCCACCAGGTCCTCGTCCGAGACGTGGTCCGGCGCCTCGAACACGAGGTCCGCGACGCCCTTGAGGCCGACCCCCCGGTCCAGCGCGTCCATGCAGGCCCGCGCCTCCTGCTCGTTGGCGAAGTCCCAGACCCGCAGCCGCCGGACCAGCACCAGCGCCTGGATCGGGTTCATCCGCGGCGAGCGGCCCCGGCGCGCGCCGCCCGACCCCTTGCGGCCGGCCTGCGCGAGCTGCTGCTGGTAGCCGGTCAGGTCCTGCCAGGCCTGGACGGTGCTGGGGTGGCGGTCCCCGAGCGCCCGGGCGAGGTCCGGCAGCAGCCCGTGCAGCTGGACCACGGCACCCTGCAGGTCGCCCCGGTTGGCGTGGTGCAGGGCGAGGTCGTGCCGGGCCTTCAGGACGCGGGCGTCGTACGGGCCCCAGACGGCGTGCAGATCGGGCAGCAGCTCGGTCATCAGCCGGATCGCGGTGACCGCCGAACCGCTCTCGCCGATGCACCACACCAGGTGGTACCGGGCGCCGAGGGTGTCCTCGTCCGCCGGGCCGAGCGCCGAGCGCATGTCCTCCACCACGGTGGACAGCAGCCGGATCGCGCCGTCCAGGTCCCCGGCCCGGCTGAGGTACCACGTGAAGTCCCGCCAGGTGCACAGGGTGTCCCGGTCGGTGGCGCCGAGCACGGTGACGCACTCCTGGGCGATCGTCTGGAGCCGGATCGCCGACTCGCCCGCGGTCGCCGCCCGGTAGGCGGCCGAGCGGCGCTCGCGCAGCGCGGCCCGGCCGGCGTCGGCGGGCGCCGTGGCGACCACCGGCGGCGTGGTCAGCGGCGACAACACCGCCGCGGCAGCCGGCGGGGCAGCCGGCGGAGCGGGAGGAACGGTCGGCGGAGCGGGCGGAGCGACGGGCGGAACGGTCGGCGGAGCGGGCGGAGCGACGGGCGGAACGGTCGGCGGAGCGGGCGGCACCGGCGGTACCACCGGCGCGGCCTGCTCCACCACCGTCGGCGCCGCCACGACCCCCGCCCCGCCCGCGGGCCACCCCGCCAGCTCCCCGAGCCGGCGCTCGACCGTACGGGCGTCCACCGGCCGGTTCGCCGGGTCCTTCGCCAGCAGCTCCGCCACCAGCCCGGCCACCTGCGGCGGCAGCCCGAACTGCGCCGGATCCAGCGCCGGGGGCGGCTCGTTGAGGTGCTGGTACATCAGCACCGGGGTCGAGTCCCCGCCGAACGGCCGTGCCCCGGTGAAGAGTTCGACCAGCACGCAGCCGAGCGCGTAGAGGTCCGCCCGGCCGTCCACCCGGCCGCCGGTCCACCGCTCGGGCGCCATGTACGCCGGGCTGCCGACGATCGTGCCGGTGGTGGTCAGCCCGCCCACGCCGGTGTCCAGCTGGGCGATGCCGAAGTCCAGCACCTTCAGGTGCCCGGCGTCGGTGATCATCACGTTGTCCAGCTTGATGTCCCGGTGCACCATGCCCGCGTCGTGCGCGGCGGCCAGCGCGCCGCTGATCTGCCGCCCCCAGCGCAGGCTGAGCGCGGGCCCGGGCAGCCCCTCGCGCAGCACCTCGGTCAGGGTGCGTCCGGTGAGCAGTTCCATCACCAGGAAGGTGACCTCGCGGTCGGCCACCTCGCACTGGCCGAGGTCGTGCACGGTGACGATGTGCGGGTGCGACAGGTTGCCGGCCGCGCAGGCCTCCCGGACGAACCGCAGGGCCGCCTTCGCCTGGTCGCCGCCGTGGTGCCCGATGACCTTGACCGCCACCGGCCGGCGCATCCGGGTGTCCTGGGCCCGCCACACCACTCCGAAGCCGCCCTGGCCGAGCTTCTCCACCAGCTCGTACCGGCCGTCCAGGACGTCACCGACTCGCACGCGCCCTCCCCTCCCCTGATGAACGCCCAGACTCTACCGACGACCCCACCTCCCCCTCCCCCCGCCTGCCGCCCCGCCGCCCCCGCACAGCGGCCCCCTCCGCCCGTCCCCGCCCCGCGCTCCTCTCGTCACCTCCCACCGCCCCCGCGCAGCGGCCCCCTCCGCCCCTCCCCCCGCCTGCGGCCAGGTGGAAGGATGGGCACCGGGCCCCGCGACGGTGCGGGCGGCCCGCAAAGGCAGAGCCCGAGGAGCGCAGTCATGGCCAAGCAGGCCCCGCAGAGCGATCCGGCGCAGGACGCCCCCGAGGTGTCCGCGCCCCAGCACGCTGCCGCCGGGCTGCCCGCCGTCGGCCACAGCCTGCGGATGGCCGCCGAGCAGATGGGCCCCCGCCGTACCCTCGCCACCCTGCTCAAGGTCAACCAGCCGAACGGCTTCGACTGCCCGGGCTGCGCCTGGCCGGAGCCGGACAAGACGCACACCGCCGAGTTCTGCGAGAACGGCGCCAAGGCCGTCGCCGAGGAAGCCACCGAGCGCCGGATCCGCGCCGAGTTCTTCGCCGCCCACCCGGTCGCCGAGCTGGCCGAGCGCTCGGGCTACTGGCTCGGCCAGCAGGGCCGGCTCACCCAGCCGATGCTCCTCGACGAGGGCGCCACCCACTACGCCCCGGTCTCCTGGGACGACGCCTTCGCGCTGATCGCCGAGGAGCTGCGCGCCCTGGACACCCCGGACGCCGCCGCCTTCTACACCTCGGGCCGCACCAGCAACGAGGCCGCCTTCGCCTACCAGCTGTTCGCCCGCCGGCTCGGCACCAACAACCTGCCGGACTGCTCCAACATGTGCCACGAGTCCTCCGGCTCGGCCCTCACCGAGACGCTGGGCGTCGGCAAGGGCAGTGTCAGCCTCAAGGACCTCTACCAGGCCGACCTGATCATCGTGGCCGGCCAGAACCCGGGCACCAACCACCCCCGGATGCTCTCCGCCCTGGAGCGCGCCAAGCGGGCCGGCGCCACCATCGTCAGCGTCAACCCGCTGCCGGAGGCGGGCCTGGAGCGGTTCAAGAACCCGCAGAACGCCCGCGGCCTCGTCGGCCACGGCACCAAGCTGACCGACCTGTTCCTGCAGATCCGCCTGGGTGGCGACCTCGCGCTGTTCCGTGCGCTCAACCGGATCGTCCTGGAGCAGGACGGCGTCGACCACGACTTCGTCGCCGCACACTGTCACGGCTTCGAGGAGTTCGAGGCGCAGGCCCGCAAGACCGAGCGGGACGAGGTGCTCGCCGCGACCGGCCTGCCCTGGGAGCAGATCGAGGAGCTCGGCCGGCTGGTGCTGGCCTCGAAGAAGATCATCGTGTGCTGGGCGATGGGCCTCACCCAGCACAAGCACGCCGTCCCGACCATCCGCGAGGTGGTCAACTTCCTGCTGCTGCGCGGCAACGTCGGCCGCCCGGGCGCCGGGGTCTGCCCGGTTCGCGGACACAGCAACGTCCAGGGCGACCGGACGATGGGCATCTTCGAGCGCCCCGCCAAGGCCTTCCTCGACGCGCTGGAGAACGAGTTCGGCTTCGAGCCGCCGCGCGAGCACGGCCTGGACTCGGTGGACACCATCCGCGCGATGCGCGACGGCAAGGTCAGGGTGTTCTTCGCGATGGGCGGCAACTTCGTCGCGGCCACCCCGGACACCGAGGTCACCGAGGCCGCGATGCGGCGCTGCCGGCTGACCGTGCACGTCTCCACCAAGCTCAACCGCTCGCACGTGGTCACCGGTGCCCGCGCCCTGATCCTGCCCACCCTCGGCCGCACCGACCGGGACGTCACCGGCGCCGGCGCCCAGTTCGTCAGCGTCGAGGACTCGATGGGCCAGGTCCACGCCTCCCGCGGCGGCCTGCGCCCGCCCGCGCCCGGCCTGCTCTCCGAGACCGCGATCGTCTGCCGCCTCGCCCGCGCCGTCCTCGGCCCCCGGGACACCATCCCGTGGGAGGACTTCGCCACCGACTACGACACCCTGCGCGACCGGATCTCCCGGGTCGTCCCGGGCTTCGCCGACTTCAACGAGAAGGTCCGCCGCCCCGGCGGCTTCACCCTCCCGCACGGCCCCCGCGACTCGCGCACCTTCCCCACCGCGACCGGCAAGGCGAACTTCACCGTCAACCCGCTGACCGCCCCCGAGGTCCCGCCGGGCCGCCTCCTGCTGCAGACGCTGCGCTCCCACGACCAGTACAACACCACCATCTACGGCCTCGACGACCGCTACCGCGGCATCAAGGGCGGCCGACGCGTCGTCCTGGTCAACCCGGCCGACGCCGCCGAACTGGGCCTGGCCGAGGGCCAGTACGTGGACCTGGTCGGCGAGTGGAAGGACGGCGTCGAACGCCGCGCCCCGCACTTCCGGGTCGTCCACTACCCGGTGGCCCGCGGCGGGGCGGCGGCCTACTACCCCGAGACCAACGTCCTGGTCCCGCTGGACTCCACCGCCGACATCAGCAACACGCCCACCTCCAAGGCGGTCGTCATCCGCTTCGCCCCCGACAGCGGCGAGTAGGCACCCCGGCTCCGAACGCACGAAGGCCGCCCCACGTCCGAGGACGTCGGGCGGCCTTCGTCGCGTACCGCGCCAGAGGCGTCAGTGCAGCAGCGAACCCAGCGGCAGCGTCGCGGTGGCGCTGCCCGGGGCCGTGGCGCCGGTCGAGCGGGTCCCGCTCGGGGTGCCGGCCGGGCTCCCCGTACCGGTGCCGGTCGGAGTCCCGGCAGGTGTGCCGGTCGGCGTGCCGGTCGGGGTCCCGGTGGGCGTGCCGGTCGGGGTCTGCGTCGGCGTCTGCGTCGGCGTGCCGGTGCCCGAGGGAGTGCCCGTCGGCGTGCCCGGGTCGGTCGGGGTGCCGGTGCCGCCGGGCGTGCTGGGCGTGCCGGTCGGCGTGCCCGGGTCGGGGGTCGGCGTCGCCGGGGTGCCTGCGGCCGGCGGGGCCGGCACCTGGCCGGCCGGGCTCGGGGCGATCGGCGTGACGGTGTCCCAGCCGGACGGCAGGTCGGGCACCTTCCAGGCGCCGCCCGCGTCGTCGGCCGTGCCGGACGGGTCGGGCCGGACGGCGCCGAGGATCGCCATCGAGCCGATCGGCGACACCTTGATGAACGCCCCGGGACGCGGCGCCTGCACGATCAGCCCGCCGCCGATGTACATCCCGACGTGCGAGGCGTCCTGGAAGTAGATGACCAGGTCGCCGGGCCGCAGCTGGTTCAGCGGGACGTGCGGCAGCTGCGCCCACTGCTCCTGACTGGTGCGCGGGATCGGCTTCCCGGCGTGCAGCCAGGCCTGCGAGGTGAGGCCGGAGCAGTCGTAGGAGTCCGGCCCGATGCCGCCCCACAGGTACGGCTTGCCCAGCTGGGCCAGCGCGAAGGCGACCGCCGCGCGCCCCTGCAGCGAGGGGGTGCGCTCGCCCTTGCCCAGCGCACCGGAGGCGAGGAAGGCGAGCTGGGCCTCGTCGGCCTTGGCCTTCTCCAGCTGCTCCAGTTCGGTGCGCTGGGCGCCGGTCAGCGAGGCCACCATCTGTTCGACGGAAGCGAGGTCGGCGGCGGCCTTGGCCTTGGCCGCGTCCTGCTGGGCGACCAGGGTCTGGGTGGTCTTCAGCACTTCCTCGGTCTGCTTCTTCAGCCCGTCGAGCGCGTCCCGGTCGGCCTTCAGCTTGTCCAGGAACTCCGACTGCGAGCGGCTGGCCGCGGCGAGCAGTTCGGCGATGGTGACCGCCTCGTACGGGTCCTTGGAGAGCAGCAGCTCGGCGTAGGCGGAGGCGGCGCCGTTGCGGTACTGGGCGGCGGCGAGCTGCGAGGCGATGTCGGTGCCGGCGTCGACCTGCTTCTGCTGGCGTTCCAGCCGGCCCTGCAGGTCGGTGAGCGCGCTCTGCTGCTCGGCGACCTTGGCCACCGTCCCGTTGTACTGCTCGGTGGCGGCCTCGGCGCCCTGGTAGAGCGCGTGCAGCTGGTCGAGGAGCGGGCCGAGGGTGGCCTTGGCGGCGGCGAGCGGGTCCGAGCCGGCGACGGCCGTGCCGGTGCCCGGGTCGGGTGCCGCCCAGGCGGCCTGGGCCGCGGCCGGCAGGGCGAGTGCGGCGGCCGCCAGGACGGCTCCGCAGCGCAGGGCCGCCCGTACCCAGGGGCGTACGCCTGCCGTCTCCGCTCGCTGTGCAGCCCCGCCCATGGGTTGGTCCTCCCCGCCCGTGCCCTGTCCCGGTCTCCCGGATCCCGCAGATCCTCCCACGGGTTACTCGGCGGAAACAGAGCGCGTGCGGACCGGGAGGTTAATTCTCGATTGATCTGTGAGACAGGTCTCAGCAAACCGGACCGAAGCGGGGCGTTCTTCACCAATGCCCAGCTCAGCGCGATCAAGGTCACCCTGAGGAAAGCTGATGGTCACCGCCAGTCAACCATCGGAACCACGATTCCCGGCTCAGTTCACCTTCCGTTTACCAAGCAGACCTACGGTCGCGAACGACACCAACGTCCGTGCGACAACTACGACGATTGTTTGGGTATGGAACACATCTCGTTCCTGGTAGCCGTTGTGATCATCACGGCGCTCGCCTTCGACTTCACCAACGGGTTCCACGACACCGCCAACGCGGCCGCCACCGCGATCGCGACCGGGGCCCTTCGTCCGAAGGTCGCGGTCACCATCGCGGCCGTCCTCAACTTCGCGGGCGCGTTCCTCTCCGTGAAGGTCGCCACCACCATCTCCGGCGGCATCGTCAACGAGAAGGCCGGAGTCCATCCCGAGATCATCTTCGCCGCCCTGGCGGGCGCGATCCTCTGGAACCTGCTGACCTGGCTGCGCGGCCTGCCGTCCAGCTCCTCGCACGCCCTGTACGGCGGCCTGATCGGCGCCACGATCGTCGGTGTCGGCATGAACGGCGTCAACTTCGACACCGTGGTCACCAAGATCATCATCCCGGCGGTCGCCTCCCCGCTCGTGGCCGGCCTGGCCTCCTGGGGCGCCACCAAGCTGGCCTACGCGATCACCCGCAAGGGCCGCGAGGCGAGCACCGAGAAGGGCTTCAAGACCGGCCAGATCTTCTCCTCCTCGCTGATCTCGCTGGCGCACGGCACCAACGACGCCCAGAAGACGATGGGCATCATCACCCTGACCCTGGTCTCGGTCGGCGCCCTGCCGCACGGCGCGCTGCCCCCCACCTGGGTCATCGTCTCCGCGGGCGGCGCGATCGCGCTCGGCACCTACATGGGCGGCTGGCGGATCATCCGCTCGATGGGCAAGGGCCTGGCGGACATCGGTCCGCGCCAGGGCTTCGCCTCCGAGTCGGCCGCCGCGACCGTCATCCTGACCTCCTCGCACATGGGCTTCGGCCTCTCCACCACCCAGGTCTGCTCCGGCGGCATCATGGGCGCCGGCCTCGGCGGCCCGAAGGGCGAGCTGCGCTGGAGCCTGGTCCGCCGCATGGTCTACACCTGGGGCCTGACCCTGCCGGCCGCCGCCCTGGTCTCCGGCGGTGCGGCCCTGCTGGCCGAGCAGGGCACCTGGGGCATCGTCCTGGTCGGTGCCGTGCTGGTCGCCGGCTCCGGCGCGATGTGGCTAATGTCCCGCCGCCAGCCGGTCGGTGCGGACAACGTCAACGACATCCACGACGTCACCCCGGTCGAGGTCGCTCCGGCCGCCGCCGTGAACGCCCCCACCCCCGCCTCGACCACGGTCGCGGCCTGAGCGCCGCCGACTGAGGAGCACTCACCATGCACATCAAGTGGAACGCCCTGGCCCAGACCGCCGGTGTCAGCTTCGGCGTCACCGTCGCCGTGGTCGCCGTCTTCGCACTCGGCATCCTGGCGCTGTCCCGCCGCGAGGCCGCGCTGACCGCCCGTGAGGGCGAGGGCGCCCAGCCCTCGGCCGGCGGGAAGCTGGCCCTGGCCGGCGCGTACACCTGCTTCGCGCTCTGCGCCGCGGCCGTCGTCTACGGCCTGTCGCTGATCGCCGGCAAGTAGGGCCGGTCCGGCTCTGCCGCCCGCACCGCCCGCGCACGACGCAACGGGCCGGGGAGTGTCTGCACACTCCCCGGCCCGTTCGCGTATCCCGTCGCCGGTCGCGACGTCCCGGCGGTCAGTTCTCCTGGGTGGTCTTCAGCGCGGTCTCCCGGATGAACAGCACGGTGACGAAGGCCAGCGCCGCGAACGGGGCGGCCCAGAGGAAGACGGTGCCCACGCCGTGGCCGAAGGCGTCCGTCACCAGCGGCACGATCGGGGCGGGCAGCTTGTGCAGGTCCGGGATGCCGCCGCCGGCCGCCGCGTGTCCGGCGGGAATGTGCGCGGCGGTCAGGTTCTCCGCCAGGTAGTGGCCGACCTTGTTGGTCATCAGTGCGCCGAGCGCGGAGACGCCCATCGCGCCGCCCATGGTGCGGAAGAAGGTGACCACCGAGCTGGCCGCGCCGAGCTCGTGCCGGGGCACCGTGTTCTGCACCGCGAGCACCAGGTTCTGGCTGGTCAGGCCGAGGCCGACGCCGGTGATCGCCATGTAGACGGAGAGCAGCACGTAGTCGGTGTCGGCCCGGGCGGTGCCGAGCAGGCCGAAGCCGACCGCGAGCAGCGCGGTGCCGGCGACCAGGTAGGCCTTCCACTTGCCGTACTTGGTGATCAGCCGGCCGGCCACCGCGGAGGAGACGGCCAGGCCGAGGATCATCGGCAGGGTCATCAGGCCGGCCATGGTCGGGGACTTGGCGCGGGCCAGCTGGAAGTACTGGCTGAGGAAGGTGGTCGCGCCGTACATCCCGACGCCGACCAGCACGCTGGCGATGGCGGCCAGGGTGACGGTGCGGTACCTGAAGAGGTCCGGCGGGATGATCGGCTCGGCGGCGCGGCGCTCGACCACGACGGCCAGCGCACCCAGCAGCAGGCCGCCGCCGACCATGGCCGTGGTCTGCCAGGACAGCCAGGCGTAGTTCTTGCCGGCCAGCGTGATCCAGATCATCAGCAGGCTGACCGCGGCGGTGATGACCAGCGCGCCCAGGTAGTCGATCTTCGCCTTGCGCTTGACCACCGGCAGCTTGAGGGTGCGCTGCACCACGACGATCGCGGCCAGCGCGAACGGGATGCCGACGTAGAAGCACCAGCGCCAGCCCAGCCAGGAGGTGTCCACGATGACGCCGCCGATCAGCGGGCCGCCGATGGTGGCGAGCGCGAAGACCGCGCCGAAGTAGCCGCTGTACCGGCCGCGCTCGCGCGGCGGGACCATCGCGGCCAGGCAGATCTGGCCGAGCGCGACGACACCGCCGGCGCCGACGCCCTGGAGCGCGCGGCAGGCGATGAGCTCACCGGTGTTCTGCGAGAGGCCGGCCAGTGCGGAGGTGGCGATGTAGATCAGCAGGGCTATCTGCAGCAGCAGCTTCTTGCTGGCGAGGTCGGAGAGCTTGCCCCAGATCGGGGTGGAGGCGGTCAGGGTGAGCAGGGCCGCGGTGATCACCCAGGTGTAGGCGGACTGGCCGCCGTGCAGGTCGGCCAGGATGTGCGGTAGGGCGTTGGAGACGACGGTCGAGGAGAGCACGGCCACGAACAGGCCGAGCAGCAGGCCGGAGAGCGCCTCCATCACCTGCCGGTGGGTCATCTGCCGGGTGTCGTCGGCGGCGGCGGAGGTGCCGCTCGCAGTCTCTGTGGTCACGGTCATCTGGGTCCTTCGGCGCCGGCGTGCGGGATACGCGCATCATGAAATTTCGTTGCCTTAAGCAACCATAAGACGGGATGGTTGAATAACGCAACTTTCCTCAAGGGCAAGTAAAGGGCCCGCACCGCGGACCCGGTCACCGCACCGAAGACGCCCTGCTCACCGCCGAGGCCGCCCGGCTCACTCGGCCGGCGCCTCCCCCAGGACGTCATTGAAGCGGCGCAGCAGTTCCCCGAAGCGGACCACGTCCTCCGCCACCCAGCCGCCGATCATCTCCCGCACCCGCCCCATCCGGACGTCCCGGGCGGCCAGGTAGCGCCGCCGCCCCTCCTCGGTCAGCGAGACCAGCGCGGCCCGCCGGTCCAGCGGGTCCGTCTCCCGGGCGACCAGGCCCAGCTCCTCCAGCGCCCGGATCTGCCGGCTCACCGTCGCCTTGCCCACCGCGAAGTGCACGCCGACGTCCGTCACCCGGACCCGCCCGGCCTGCTCGATGTAGCCGAGCATGCTGTACGCCATGCCCTCCAGGCCGGGGTGCACCCGGCGTGAGAGTTCCGCCACTCTGGCCCGGCCCCGCCGGAACATCAGCGCGACCTCGCGCTCCACCGCCACCAGGGCTTCCTCGTCGCTCACCGCGCCAGTATCGCGCAGCGGCACCGGCCCGCCCGCGGTGCGGAGGGTGCGACAAGCCAACTACTTCATGGTATGAAGTATCGGCTCCTGATGATCCGGTTTCCCCCCATACGCAAGGAGATGTGGATGGCAGCGCCTGGGCAGGGTTTCATCGCCGAACTGAAGAGCGCGGTCACCCCGCGCGCGGCACTGCTCGTGATCGGAGTGCTGCTGCTCCAACTCGGCTTCATCACCTCCTACGTCGGGGCGCTGCACAAGCCCGCCCCGCACAACCTCTCCATCGCAGTGGTCGCCCCGCCGCAGGTCGCCCCCAAGCTGGTCGGGGCGCTGGAGGCGGTCCCGAACGACGCCGTCAGGGCCGTCACCGCGCCGGACGCCGAGACCGCGACCGCGCAGATCAAGGACCAGAAGATCTACGCCGCCTGGGTCGTGAACCCGTCCGGCACCGAGGACACCCTGCTGGTAGGCGGCGCCCGCGGCCCATCCGCCGCCAAGGCCGCCGAGACGATCACCACCGCGATCGACAAGAACCAGGGCCGTACGGTCAAGGTCGAGGACGTCGTGCCGCTCGCCAAGGGCGACACCAACGGCCTCTCCGCCTTCTACCTGGTGATCGGCTGGTGCGTCGGCGGCTACCTGGTCGCCTCGATCCTCGGCATCAGCGCCGGCTCCAAGCCGGCCAACGCCCACCGCCTGCTGATCCGGCTGGGCGCCCTGGCGCTCTATTCGGTCGTGGCCGGCATCGGCGGCGCGGTCATCGCCGGGCCGGTACTGGACGCGCTGCCCGGCTCGGTCCTCGGCCAGTCCGCCCTCGGCGCGCTGGTGGTCTTCTCGGTCGGCGCCTTCACCATGGCGCTGCAGTGTCTGTTCGGGATCATCGGCATCGGCCTCGCGGTGCTGGTCTTCGTCGTCCTGGGCAACCCCAGCGCGGGCGGGGTCTACCCGGCGCCGATGATGCCGCCGTTCTGGCGGGCCATCGGCTCGGTCATCCCGAACGGCGCCGGCACCAGCGCGAGCAAGTCGATCGCCTACTTCGGCTCGACCAACCTGGGGATGCCGATCCTGGTCCTGGTGATCTGGGCGCTGGTCGGCATCGGCATCGCCTTCCTCGCCGTCCTGCGCGGCCCCCGCGCCGAGCAGCGCGAGCCCGCCGCCGTCGAGGCTCAGGGCGTGTCCGACAGGTCCTGAGCCCGACCACCTGAGCTCCCGGCCCCACCGGCCGGGGGCTCGGTGCGTTCCGGGCCGTACAAGACGTCGGACAGCTCAGCCGCCCGCGATCGAGCCCGGGTCGGCGACCACGGCGCGCACGACGCCCACCGCCGCACCCAGCAGCGGGCCGCGGCGGCCCAGCCGGGAGACGGTCAGCCGGTCGTCGGCCCACGGCCGGACGGTCACCCGGGCGGCCAGCTCGGCCCGCATGGCGGGCAGCAGCCAGGGCGCCAGCCGGGCGAAGCCGCCGCCCAGCACCACCTCGGCCGGGTCCAGCAGGTTGACCGCGCCGCTCGCCGCGATGCCGAGGGCGGTGCCGGCCCCGGCCAGGGCCGCGCGGGCCGGTTCGTCGCCGGCCGCGGCGCGGTCGGCGAGCAGTGCCACCCAGTCGCCCCGGGCACCGGTCAGTCCGGCCGCCCGCAACACGGCCGCCTCGCCCGCGTACTGCTCCAGGCAGCCGTGCGCCCCGCAGGCGCAGCGCGGCCCGTCGGGGTGGACCGGCACGTGGCCGAACTCGCCCGCGTAACCGCGCGCCCCGCGCAGCAGCCGGCCGCCGACCACGATCGCCGCGCCGACCCCGGCCTCGGCGGAGACGTACAGGAAGTCCTCGGCGCCGTCGCCCAGCCAGCGTTCGGCCAGGCCGCCCAGGTTGGCCTCGTTGTCGGCCTCGACCGGCAGCTCGGCCAGGCCGTCCGCGGCCGGCCGCAGCGCCGCACGCATTTCGGCGGCCAGCGGGACGTCCCGCCAGCCCAGGTTGGCGGCCCGCTGCAGCACCGCGCCGGAGGAACCGACCAGTCCGGGGACGGCCAGGGCCAGCCCGGCCGGGCGCAGGCCGGCTTCGGCGACGGCCGAGCGCAGCAGCCGGGCGAGGTCGGCCATGACGGCGGCGGGCTCCCGGCCGTGGTTGGCGCTCTCCTCGCGCCGCCAGGCGCGGACCTCGCCGCGCAGGTCGACCACGCAGGCGCCCAGGTGCCGGACGCCGATCTCGGCGCCGAGGCCGCCGGGCCCGAGCGGGTTGAGGCCGAGCGCGGTACCGGGGCGGCCGACCTTGCCGCTGGGTGCGGCGGGGCCCTCCTCGACCAGCAGGCCGCCGGCGATCAGCTGTTCGGCGAGGGAGGAGACCGCGGCCCTGGTCAGCCCGGTCTCGGCGGCCACCTCGGCGCGCGAGCGCGGGCCGCTCGCGATCACCCCGAGCACCAGGGCCAGATTGGCCCGGCGCATCCCCTGCTGGCTGGCAGGCCCGGTCCGGACGGCGTCCGGCTCGCGCATCAGGCTCACCTCGCCCCTTACGGCACGTCCCGTGGCATCTCGGGTGCAGCGTAACCGGGTTCCGGGGGCGCCGTCGCGACCAGGGCGGGCCGGGTGGACGCGGGCTCGGCGAGCCGGGTGAAGACCCACCGCTGCATCGCCCAGAAACGGAACAGCATCGCGACGAAGGTGCCGACGACCATGCCGCTGAGGAAGTCCGCGGCTTCCTGGGCGAAGGAGCTGATGTACGGCTCGCGCAGGTCCAGGACGTACCGGGAGATCACCAGTGGTACGACGTTGACCCCGACCGCCACCGCGCTGACCACGAAGAACAGCAGGGCCTCGCGCTGCCGGCCGCCGGCCCGGAAGGCCCAGCGGCGGTTCAGCACGTACGAGACGACGGTGGCGATCACCGTGGCGACGGTCAGTGCGACCACCGGCTTGTGCTGCAGCACGGTGAACTTGAGTTGGAGGTTGATCACCATGGTGAGCGCGAAGCAGGTGCCGCCGACCAGCAGGAACTTCACCAGTCGGCGGTGCCGCAGCAGGAAGGGGCGCAGCCGGTCCGGCACCCGGGCCAGCGCGCGCTGCGTGGGGGACGGCATCTCCGCAGTCTGGCACGCGGAGATGCCGTCGGCCCCTCGGACGGGTCCCGGTCGGACCGGCTCCCGGTCGGACCGGCTCCCGGTCAGGCGGCGACCAGCACCTCGGCCGGCTCCAGGGCCAGCGTCAGCACCTCCCGCACGTCCGCCACCGGGTGGACGGTGAGCCGCTCCAGCACCTCGGCCGGGACGTCGTCCAGGTCGGCCTCGTTGCGCTTGGGGATGATCACCGTGGTGACCCCGGCCCGGTCGGCGGCGAGCAGCTTCTGCTTCACCCCGCCGATCGGCAGCACCCGCCCGGTCAGCGACACCTCGCCGGTCATCGCCACGTCGGTGCGCACCTTGCGGCCGGAGAGCAGCGAGGCCAGCGCCGTGGTCATGGTGATGCCGGCGCTCGGGCCGTCCTTGGGGACGGCCCCGGCCGGGACGTGCAGGTGCACGCCGCGGTCGCGCAGCGAGGTGACCGGCAGCTCCAGCTCGGCACCGCGCGAACGCAGGTAGGAGAGCGCGATGTGCGCGGACTCCTTCATCACGTCGCCCAGCTGGCCGGTGAGGGTCAGCCCGGTGCCGCCGGTCTCGGCGTCGGCCAGCGAGGCCTCGATGTAGAGGACGTCGCCGCCGGCGCCGGTCACCGCGAGGCCGGTGGCCACGCCGGGGACGGCGGTGCGGCGCTCGGCCGGCTCCTGGGCGGACTCCGGCACGTGGTGCGGCCGGCCGATCAGGGCGCGCAGGTCCGCCGCGCCGACCGCGGCGGGCAGCTCGCGCTCGCCCAGCTCGGCCTGTGCGGCGATCTTGCGCAGCACCCGGGCGATCGAGCGCTCCAGGTTCCGTACGCCCGCCTCCCGGGTGTACTCCCCCGCGAGCCTGCGCAGCGCCTCCTCGTCCACGCTGACCTGCTCGCCGCCGAGGCCGGCCTTCTCCAGCTGGCGCGGGAGCAGGTGGTCGCGGGCGATGACGACCTTCTCGTCCTCGGTGTAGCCGTCGAGCCTGACCAGCTCCATCCGGTCGAGCAGCGGCTCGGGGATGGCCTCCAGCACGTTGGCGGTGGCGAGGAAGACGACGTCGGAGAGGTCGAGCTCGACCTCCAGGTAGTGGTCCCGGAAGGTGTGGTTCTGCGCCGGGTCCAGCACCTCCAGCAGGG
This sequence comes from Streptomyces sp. 1331.2, assembly GCF_900199205.1. NCBI lineage: Bacteria > Bacillati > Actinomycetota > Actinomycetes > Kitasatosporales > Streptomycetaceae > Streptomyces > Streptomyces sp. 1331.2. The sequence continues at coordinate 2,687,812 of NZ_OBMJ01000001.1, forward strand.
CGGCGGCCGGGTCTCCCCGGTAGTCGGAGCCGACCTTGTCGATCTCGTCGAGCAGGACGACCGGGTTCATCGAGCCGGCCTCCTTGATCGCCCGCACCAGCCGGCCGGGCTGCGCGCCGACGTAGGTGCGCCGGTGGCCGCGGATCTCGGCCTCGTCCCGGACGCCGCCGAGCGCGACCCGGACGAAGCTGCGACCCATGGCGCGGGCCACCGACTCGCCGAGCGAGGTCTTGCCGACGCCGGGCGGGCCGACCAGGGCCAGCACCGCGCCGCCCCGGCGCCCGCCGACCAGCCCGAGCCCCTGGTCGGCCCGGCGCTTGCGCACCGCGAGGTACTCGACGATGCGGTCCTTCACGTCGGCCAGGCCGGCGTGGTCGGCGTCCAGCACCGCGCGGGCGCCGGCGATGTCGTACGCGTCCTCGCTGCGCTCGTTCCAGGGCAGCTCCAGGACGGTGTCCAGCCAGGTGCGGATCCAGGAGCCCTCGGGGGACTGGTCGGAGCTGCGCTCCAGCTTGTCGACCTCCTTGAGCGCGGCCTCGCGGACCTTCTCGGGCAGGTCGGCGGACTCGACCCGGGCGCGGTAGTCGCCCTCCTCGTCGGCCGGGTCGCCGTTCAGCTCGGCCAGTTCCTTGCGGACGGCCTCCAGCTGGCGGCGGAGCAGGAACTCCTTCTGCTGCTTGGCCACGCCCTCCTCGACGTCCTTGCGGATGGTGTCGTTGACCTCCTCCTCGGCGAGGTGGTCGCGCAGCAGGGTCAGCGCGTACTCCAGGCGGGCGACCTGGTCGGCCTCCAGCAGCACCTTGAGCTTCTGCTCGGCGGTGGCGAAGGGCGCGTAGCCGATGTTGTCGGCGAGCTCGCCGACGCCCTCGATCTGCGCCACCCGGTCGACGATCTGCCAGGCGCCGCGCTTGCGCAGCCACTGGGTGGACAGCGCCTTGTACTCCTTGACCAGCTCGGCGGCCCGGCCGGCCACCGGCATGCCGACCGAGGATTCCTTGAACGGCGTGGTCTCCACCCAGAGGGCGGCGCCGGGGCCGGTGGTGCCGACCCCGATGCGGACCCGGCGCACGGCGCGCACCAGCGCCGCCGGATCGCCGTCGGCCAGCCGTCCGACCTGCTCCACGGTGGCCAGCGTGCCGACCGCCGCGTACGAGCCGTCCACCCGCGGGACCAGCAGGACCTGCGGCTTGCCGGGGCCGCCGGCCGCGGAGCGGGCGGCCTCGACGGCGGCGCGCACCTCGGTGTCCTTCAGGTCCAGCGGAACGACCATGCCCGGCAGCACGACCTCGTCGTCGAGCGGCAGGACGGGCAGGGTGAGCGGTGTGGACGTCGATGCCATGATCTCTCCCCAGTCAGTGAACTTGAGTCGACCTGACTAAGGCTTGGCGGGCGCCGGATGTTCCCCGCCGCTTGTTCGCTGCGAGCGAACACGATCCGGCCGGGGAGGCCCGGCGGAGGCGGCCGTCAAAAGCACCCACGAGGACGTCCCGGGAGAACCCCGGGAAGTTCTCAAGAAATCCTCAGGATGTCGGGAACGTCCGCAAAGGGAACGCCGGGCGCCACTTCGGCCCGCGGCCGGGGCGGGCGCCGCTCGGCCCGGCGCAGCCAGCGCCAGAGCGCCACTCCGGCGAGCACCGCCGCCGGGTGCCCCACCGCGGTGACCACGTCCCGGTCGGAGGCGATCTGCTCGGCGATCATCAGTCCGGCGCCGCCCAGGGCCAGCAGCCGCCCGCGCCAGGAGAGCAGTCCGGCCACCGCGCCCAGGCAGGCGAGCACGCCGTAGCTGACCCCGATGTCCAGGTGGTCCAGCACCTCGGGCGCCATCCGCCCGGCCCCCACCGCGGTGATCACCACGCCCTGGGAGAGCAGCGTCGCCGCGACGTGCCCGATCCCGAAGACGGCGGCCGCCCGGGCGGATCCGACCCTGCGCTCCAGCGGGGCGAGGGTGAAGGCGAATCCCCACAGGTAGGGCATCCAGACCTCGCCGGCCACCCAGAAACCGCTCAGCACCAGGGCCCGCAGCGGGTGCTGCAGCAGGTTGTGCCCGTCCGAGCTGGAGGCTTCCTGCAGCCGCTGGACGAGGTCCGGATCGGCGAGCCGGGCGAAGGTCGTGGTGGCGCCGACGACGGCGAGGTACCCGAGGGTGAAGGGGGTGCGTCGGGGCGTCGGAACGCGGTCCAGCACCCATGGCGCGACGCCGGCGCGCAGCCCGAGCCGGAGCATTCCGTACGGCGCTCCCGTGGGCGCGTTCCCGCCGGGCCCGGTCCGCACTACCGCCATGCCGCCTCCGCCCGACGTCCGTGGCCCACCGGCTCCCGCCCGGTGTCCAACGCACCGGCGCGCGCCGCGGATTCCGCCCGGACGGGTGTTGTCGTGGCCACGGTACGTCGAGGTTCTGGGAGGCACCTGGGAAAACCCGGTGAAGACCGTCGCCGTAACGGACTCCCGGATTCCTGGTATTGGTCCAGACCTTCTTTCGATTGACGCGTCAGTAGGGCCTCTGACCGGGGACTTGGCGTCAACTCGGCTGCATACGTACCGTTACGCAGTGAAAAATCGCCGGGTAAGGTATCGGCCCGTGCCCACTCGTGCAGTGGGTCCGAGGGCGGCCCGAACAGCCGGCCCACGGGCCGGAAACGTCCGGTCCACCTGCCGGGAAGCACCCGCTGTCCGTACGCTGCGATGTGCGCGGAAACGCGGACGGGCGACAATCCGTCCTCGTTCCCGATCGCGACGGGACGGCGGACCCGGCACAGTCCACGACGGAACAAGACTACGAGCGGAGCCCCGCCATCCCCACAGGTGGCCGGCCCGCAGCCCTGGGGGCGGTGGCGTGACCGTGACAGAAATTCAGCAGGACAACCACAACACCGGCGGCACAGTGAGCAGCCAGCGCAGAGTGCTGGTGGTGGAGGACGAGCCCACGATCGCCGAGTCGATCGCGGCCCGGCTGGGCGCGGAGGGCTTCAAGGTCGCCGTGGCCCACGACGGGCCGGGCGCGGTCGACGGCTTCCACACCTGGCAGCCCGACCTGGTCGTCCTCGACATCATGCTGCCCGGCTTCGACGGCCTGGAGGTGTGCCGCCGGATCCAGGCCCAACGCCCGGTGCCGGTACTGATGCTGACCGCGCGCGACGACGAGACGGACCTGCTGGTCGGCCTCGGCGTGGGCGCGGACGACTACATGACCAAGCCGTTCTCGATGCGCGAACTGGCCGCCCGGGTCAACGTGCTGCTGCGCCGCGTCGAGCGCGCCCAGCAGGCCGCCCGGACGCCCGCGCTCGGCTCGCTGCGCTTCGGCGAGCTGGAGATCGACCACGTGCAGCGCCGGGTCCGGCTGGCCTCGGGCGACGTCCACCTGACGCCGACCGAGTTCGACCTGCTCGCCTGCCTGGCCGCCCAGCCGCGCGCCGTGCTCACCCGCGAGCAGCTGCTGGCCGAGGTCTGGGACTGGACCGACGCGTCCGGCACCCGCACCGTGGACAGCCACGTCAAGGCACTGCGCCGCAAGATCGGCGCCAGCTGGATCCGCACCGTGCACGGTGTCGGGTACGCACTGGAGGCCCCGCTCTCCTAGGACTCGTCACCGACGAGTCCCGCGGCGAGCCGCGGGCGACGGGCCACCGGGGGGCCCGTGTCCGCAGGGACGCCGCACCACCACGCGGGGGGACACACGCGGGGACCACAGGGGACCAATGACCTTTCCACAGCAACGCAACGGGGACTCCGAGGGCGCACGGCCGCAGACGCTGGCCGCCCGTGCAGCCCACCGGGTCTGGACCGACATCCGGCCGCTCGACCCGGTGCGCTCGATCAAGGGCAAGCTCGCCCTGCTCGTGATCGTCTCCGTGTTCCTGGCCACCGGGATGGTGGTCGTGGCGATCCGGTCCGAGACCCAGATCCGGATCATCATGGTCTTCTCCATGATCGCCTCGCTGCTCTTCATGCAGTTCCTCGCGCACGGGCTGACCGCCCCCCTGCGCGAGATGACGGCCGCCGCCCGCGCGATGGCCTCCGGCGACTACAGCCGCCGGGTCGAGGTGAACTCGCGCGACGAGATCGGCGAGCTGGCGGCCGCCTTCAACGCCATGGCCGCCGACCTGGAAGCCGCCGACCAGCACCGGCGCGAGCTGGTCGCCAACGTCTCGCACGAGCTGCGCACGCCGATCGCCGCGCTGCGCGCCGTGCTGGAGAACGTGGTGGACGGGGTCGTCCAGCCCAATCCGGCGACGCTGGGGGCGGCGCTGGAGCAGACCGAGCGGCTCGGCCGCCTGGTCACCCACCTGCTCGACCTCTCCAAGATCGACGACGGCGTGGTCGACCTGGACGCCCGTCCCTTCGAGGTGCGCGAGTTCCTGGACGGTGTGCTGCGCGGGGTCACCGTGGACGGCGCGACGGCCGGCGGGGCCTTCTCCCGCCGCGGCGACGTCCGGCTCGCCCTGGAGGTCAGCCCGGCCGGCCTGACCGGCGTCGCGGACCCGGAACGGCTCCACCAGGTGGTCGCCAACCTGGTCGACAACGCCTGCAAGCACTCCCCGCCCGGCGGCACCGTGACGGTGCGCGCCCGTCCCGACTGCGAGGACGGCGCCCTCCTGCTGGAGGTCGAGGACGAGGGCCCCGGCATCCCGCCGGCCGACCGCACCCGGGTCTTCGAGCGGTTCAGCCGCAGCGGCACCGCGACCGCCGCCGGGGCGGGCGCGGACGGCGGCACCGGCCTGGGCCTGGCCATCGCCCGCTGGGCGGTGGACCTGCACGGCGGTCGGATCGCGGTGGCCGAGTCCCCGCGCGGCTGCCGGATCGTGGTCCGCCTGCCCGGGCAGCGGCAGGACGAGGGCCAGGACGGGAGCCGGGACGAGGGCCGGGACATTTGTCACAGATCCGACACAGACGCATACGAAGATCGTTAGAGGATTTCCGTAGGGGTTTGTCCGGTTTCCTCCGGATATCAGGCCTGTTCGAGCCCGATCGCTTCCCCTCAGATACGGCTTTCTAACGCAGTTTTTCGGCCAAACTGCAGGTCAGGACTGTGATCTGGACGACGCCTGGCCCCCGGGGACTGCGCGATCACTGGTCAGGGGCGTAGCCTTAATCCCCGCTGTCCAAACATCCCAAAAGGAAGCGGAAGAGGGCGGTTGCCGCCGTGTCGCCACAGTCCCCTGAAACCCCCAACAGCTCGGCAAGCTCCACTGGCTTCGGCCCCAATGAGTGGCTCGTCGACGAGATCTACCAGCAGTACCTCCAGGACCCGAACTCGGTCGACCGAGCCTGGTGGGACTTTTTCGCCGACTACAAGCCCGGTACCGAGGTGACCCCAGTGACCCAGGCCGCGACCCAGGCCGGCCCCACGCCGACCCCTGCCGCTGCCCCCGCGCCCGCCGCTGCTGCTCCGGCCGCGCCCGCCCCCGCCGCACCGGCCGCCCCGGCCGCTCCGGCTCCGGCTGCCGCTCCGCTCGCCGCCGCGCCCGCCGCACCCCCGGCCCCGAAGGCCGCCGCCGCGGCCCCGGCCCCGGCCGCGCCCGCCGCCGCTGCCGGCCCCGAGCTGGTCCAGCTGCGCGGCCCGGCGAAGGCCGTCGCCACCAACATGGACGCCTCGCTGGAGGTGCCGACCGCAACCTCGGTCCGCGCCGTCCCGGCGAAGCTGTTGATCGACAACCGCATCGTCATCAACAACCACCTGCAGCGCGCCCGCGGCGGCAAGGTCTCCTTCACCCACCTCATCGGTTACGCCCTGGTCCAGGCCATCAAGGCCTCCCCGGGCATGAACCACAGCTACAAGGTGGAGGACGGCAAGGCCTTCCTGGTCAAGCCCGAGCACGTCAACCTCGGCCTGGCCATCGACCTGGTCAAGCCGAACGGCGACCGCCAGCTGGTCGTCGCGGCCATCAAGAAGGCCGAGACGCTCGACTTCTTCGGCTTCTGGCAGGCCTACGAGGACATCGTCCGCCGGGCCCGCGCCAACAAGCTGACCATGGACGACTTCACCGGCGTCACGGTCTCGCTGACCAACCCCGGCGGCATCGGCACCGTGCACTCCGTGCCGCGCCTGATGCAGAACCAGGGCACCATCGTCGGCGTCGGCGCCATGGAGTACCCGGCCGAGTTCCAGGGCTCCGCCCCGGAGACCCTGGCCCGCCTCGGCGTCTCCAAGATCATGACGCTGACCTCGACCTACGACCACCGCGTCATCCAGGGCGCGGCGTCCGGCGAGTTCCTGCGCGAGATCCACCGCCTGCTGCTCGGCGAGAACGGCTTCTACGACGAGATCTTCGAGTCGCTGCGGATCCCGTACGAGCCGGTCCGCTGGGCCACCGACGTCGCCACCACCCACGACGACGAGGTCAACAAGACCGCGCGCGTCATGGAGCTCATCCACTCCTACCGGGTCCGCGGCCACCTGATGGCCGACACCGACCCGCTGGAGTACAAGCAGCGCAAGCACCCCGACCTGGACGTCGTCCAGCACGGCCTCACCCTGTGGGACCTGGAGCGCGAGTTCGCGGTCGGCGGCTTCGGCGGCCAGAAGATGATGAAGCTCCGCGACATCCTCGGCCTGCTGCGCAACACGTACTGCCGCACCGTCGGCATCGAGTACATGCACATCCAGGACCCGAAGCAGCGCAAGTGGCTGCAGGAGCGCCTGGAGAAGCCGTACGCGAAGCCCGAGCGCGAGGAGCAGCTGCGGATCCTCCGCCGCCTGAACTCCGCCGAGGCCTTCGAGACCTTCCTGCAGACCAAGTACGTCGGCCAGAAGCGCTTCTCGCTGGAGGGCGGTGAGTCGCTGATCGCGCTGCTGGACGCGACCATCGACGCCGCCGCCGAGCACCGCCTCGACGAGGCCGTCATCGGCATGGCCCACCGCGGCCGCCTGAACGTGCTGGCCAACATCGTCGGCAAGCCGTACGGCAAGATCTTCGGCGAGTTCGAGGGCAACCTCGACCCGAAGTCGATGCACGGCTCCGGCGACGTCAAGTACCACCTGGGCGCCGAGGGCACCTTCACCGGCCTGGACGGCGAGACCATCAAGGTCTCGCTCGCCGCGAACCCCTCCCACCTGGAGGCCGTGGACCCGGTCGTCGAGGGCATCGCCCGCGCCAAGCAGGACATCCTGGACCAGGGCGGCACCACCTTCCCGGTGCTGCCGATCCAGATCCACGGCGACGCGGCCTTCGCCGGCCAGGGCGTCGTCGCGGAGACCCTGAACATGTCGCAGCTGCGCGGCTACCGCACCGGCGGCACCGTGCACGTCGTGGTGAACAACCAGGTCGGCTTCACCGCCGCCCCGGCCTCCTCGCGCTCCTCGATGTACTGCACCGACGTGGCCCGCATGATCGAGGCCCCGATCTTCCACGTGAACGGCGACGACCCGGAGGCCGTGGTCCGCGTCGCGCGGCTCGCCTTCGAGTTCCGCCAGGAGTTCCACAAGGACGTGGTGATCGACCTCATCTGCTACCGCCGCCGCGGTCACAACGAGGCCGACAACCCGTCGTTCACCCAGCCGCTGATGTACGACCTGATCGACAAGAAGCGCTCGGTGCGCAAGCTGTACACCGAGGGCCTGATCGGTCGCGGCGACATCACCATGGAAGAGGCGGAGCAGGCGCTCCAGGACTTCCAGGGCCAGCTGGAGAAGGTCTTCGCCGAGGTCCGCGACGCGGCCCAGGCGCCGGCCGTCGGCACCAACGGCAAGCCGGTCGCCGACTTCCCGGTCTCCATCCAGACCGGCATCTCCCAGGAGATGGTCAAGCGGATCGCGGCCTCCCAGGTCAACCACCCGGACTGGCTGACCGTCCACCCGCGCCTGCTGCCGCAGCTGCAGCGCCGCGCCGCCTCGGTCGAGGACAACACCATCGACTGGGCGATGGGCGAGACCCTCGCCATCGGCTCGCTGCTGATGGAGGGCCACCCGGTCCGCCTGGCCGGCCAGGACAGCCGCCGCGGCACCTTCGGCCAGCGGCACGCCGTCCTGATCGACCGCAAGACCGGCGAGGACTACACCCCGCTGCAGTACCTCACCGAGGACCAGGCCCGCTACACCGTCTACGACAGCCTGCTGTCGGAGTACGCGGCCATGGGCTTCGAGTACGGCTACTCGCTGACCCGCCCGAACGCGCTGGTCATGTGGGAGGCGCAGTTCGGCGACTTCGTCAACGGCGCGCAGACCATGGTGGACGAGTACATCGCCTCCGCCGAGCAGAAGTGGGGCCAGCACTCCGGCGTCACCCTGCTGCTGCCGCACGGCTACGAGGGCCAGGGCCCGGACCACTCGTCCGCCCGCCCGGAGCGCTTCCTCCAGCTGTGCGCGCAGAACAACATGACGGTCGCGATGCCGACCCTGCCGTCGAACTACTTCCACCTGCTGCGCTGGCAGGCGCACAACCCGCACCACAAGCCGCTGGTCGTCTTCACCCCGAAGTCGATGCTGCGTCTGAAGGCCGCGGCGAGTGCGACCGAGGAGTTCCTGTCCGGCTCGTTCCGCCCGGTCATCGGCGACACCACCGTCGACCCGGCGCAGGTCCGCAAGGTGGTCATCACCGCCGGCAAGTTCTACTACGACCTGGAGGCCGCCCGCACCGAGCGCGGCGTCACCGACACCGCGATCGTCCGGGTCGAGCGGCTCTACCCGCTGCCGGTGGCCGAGCTCCAGGAGGAGCTGGCCCGCTACGGCGACAACGTCCAGTTCATCTGGGCGCAGGAGGAGCCGGACAACCAGGGTGCCTGGCCGTTCATCGCGATGAACCTGGTCGACCACCTGCAGGTCGTCATCGGCCGCAGCGCCGCCGGCGACTCCCGCCTGCGCCGCGTCGCCCGCACGACGGCCTCGTCCCCGGCGGTCGGCTCGGCCAAGCGGCACGCCGCCGAGCAGCAGGCGCTGATCGAAGAGGTCTACTCGCTCTGACGCGCGACAGCCTGAGCGTGTGCGGCTCACCGGCCCCCGTCCTCCCATCCGGGAGGGCGGGGGCCGCGTCGTTTCCCGGAGAACCGTTTCACCGCCGAGCCATGTCAAGGTCGCAGCTCTGCAACCAATCCGGGGCCGCGGTGCACGAGCTCCTGACGGATCGATAGGTTATGGCTCGCCAGTCGGACGCCGGCGCCCGTCACCGCGCCCGCCGCCTCGGCCGTACGCCTCACCGCACTCCCAGGGGGATCACCACATGACCGCCGACACGCCTCGCGACGCCGGCCAGCTCCCGCCGGTCTTCCAGCCGCTGCTCCCGGACGACCCCCGGGAGGTCGGCGGCTACCGGCTGTTCGCCCGGCTAGGCGCCGGCGGCATGGGCCGGGTCTACCTGTCGTACACCCCGGGCGGGCGCCCGGTCGCGCTGAAGGTGGTGCGCCCGGAGTTCGCCGAGGACGGCGAGTTCCGCCGCCGCTTCGCCCAGGAGGTCAGCAACGCCCAGCGCATCCACGGGCTCTACACCGCGCAGGTGATCGACTCCGGCGGCCTGGACGGCGACGCCCCCTGGCTGGTCACCGCGTACGTCCCGGGCCCGTCCCTGCAGCAGGTGGTGCGCGAGAACGGCGCGCTGCCGGTGCGCACCGTACTGCTGCTGATGGGCGGCATCGCCGAGGCGCTGCAGGCGATCCACAGCGTCGAGGTGGTCCACCGCGACCTCAAGCCCGCCAACGTGCTGGTCGCCGGGGACGGCCCGCGGGTGATCGACTTCGGCATCGCCCGGGCCGCCGACGCCACCGCCCTGACCGGCACCGGCTACCGGATCGGCTCCCCCGCCTTCATGTCCCCCGAGCAGGCCCAGGGCCGCCCGGTCACGCCGGCCACCGACGTCTTCGCGCTCGGTGCCCTGGCCGCGTACGTGGCCGGCGGCACCCCGCCGTTCGGCGACGGCCCGGACACCGCGGTGCTCTACCGGGTGGTGCACGAGGAGCCGGACCTGTCCGGCCTGCCCGCGGACCTGCGCGAGCTGGTCCAGCGCTGCCTGGCGAAGAGCCCGGAGGACCGCCCGACGCCCGCCGAGATCATCCAGGTCGCCCGCAACCACCCGGAGGTCGGCGGCCAGCTGCGGTTCGGCGACGACTGGCTGCCGCGCGAGATCAACACCGAGATCACCCGGCGCTCCGACCTGCCCAAGACGCCCCCACGCCGCTGCCGGCCGCTCCCGCCACCCCGCCGACCCAGGCCCCGGCGTTCCCGGCCGCCCCGGCCACTCCCCCGCCGCCGGCCGGCGCGCCCACCCACCCGGTCGCCGCGCCGACCCACCCGGCCACCGTCGCCCACCCGCAGCAGCCCGCCACGCCCCCGCCCGGCTTCGCCCCGCCGCCGCTCGGCGCGTACGGCGCCCCGCAGCCGCCCACCGAGTCGCCGACCGCCCCGCTGCTGCCCTCGCCGCCCACCGTCATGCTCCAGCCGGAGCCGCCGTCCTTCGACACCCCGCCGCCCGGCCCGGTGGTGACCGCCACCCCGGAGCCCCAGCCGGAGCCCAAGCGCAAGGGCGGGGTGTCCTGGAAGGTGCTGCTCACCGTCGCCCTGGTGATGGCCGTCGGCGGCACCGCGGGCGGCGTGGCGCTGATGAAGAAGCTCGACGACGGCAAGACGAAGGACTCCAAGGCGGCCGGCCCCGTCACCACGGCCCAGAGCCCGAGCCCGACCCCGACCTCGCAGAAGACGGCCTCCGCCGACTCCGGCCCGACCGGCTCCTCCGGCGACTCGGTGACGGCCGCACCCTCCAAGTCCGGCCAGAGCGCCGTCTCGGCCCCCGCCCGGCCGACCGGCTACACCCCGATCCTGGACAAGAAGTCGCTCTCGATCCCGGGCGCCGAGTACACCAGCGACACCTACCGGATCGACCTGAACGCGGGCACCGTGGTCCCGCACTCCGGCGAGCTCAAGTGGGGCCTCGGGGTGTCCAACAACGGCAGCGGCAGCAAGGCCAACGCCTTCGACAGCTACGGCGACGACAAGTCGGACTTCGCGGTGATCACCGAGCCGACCGTCACCGCCGAGCAGTGCGCCGCCGCGATCGACTCCCGGCCGGACACCGACCTCTCGTACAACCGGGTCGCCCCCGGCCGGCTGCTCTGCATCCGCGACCGGGTCACCCGCAACATCGCCGTCGCGGTGATCGAGCAGGCCGACCCGACCACCGGGGCCGCCAAGGTCACCGTCAGCACCTGGCGGGCCAGCTGACCGGTCTATCCTGACCAGGTCAATTCCCATCCGACCGGAGCGAACCGTGTACTTCACCGACCGAGGCATCGAGGAGCTGGAGAACCGGCGCGGCGACGAGGAGGTCACCTTCGAGTGGCTGGCCGAGCGCCTGCGCGAGTTCGTCGACCTCAACCCGGACTTCGAGATCCCGGTCGAGCGGCTGGCCACCTGGCTGGCCCGGCTCGACGACGAGGACGACGAGTGACCCGGTGACGGTCCGACGAGGGGCCCGGGAGGCAACCGCCTCCCGGGCCCCTCGCATGTCCGCACCGCTCCCCAGGGGAATCCGCGAGGGGCGGGTCGGGGTCGGGTCGGGGACGGGCCGGGGTCGGGTCGGGGTCCGGTTCCGGGTCCGGGACGCTTGACTCTCCCGGCACGCGATATATCGTCTTTGGAAGAGAACGCGATACATCGCGATCGACAACGGGAGGCGGCAGAGATGAGCCAGTGGACGGTCGACGGCCCCGAGCGGATCACCATCGACGAGGAGGTCCGCGCGCTGCACGTGCGGATCATCGACGGCACCGTGAACGTCGTCGCGGCGGAGGGCCCGGCCCGCCTGGAGATCACCGAGCTCCAGGGCGAGCCGCTGCACGTGACGCTGGTGGACGGCGTCCTGACGGTCACCTACAAGGACATCAACAGCTGGGGCGAGTTCGGCGACTGGCTCAAGTCGGTCGGCTCGGTCAAGAGCTTCTTCGGCACCCTCAAGCGCAAGCGGGTCGCCGGTGTGACCCTGACCGTGCCGGCCGCCGCCGAGGTCAAGGTCGGCACCGTCTCGGCCCAGGCCACCGTCTCCGGCGTCGCCGGGAACGTCTCGGTGCAGAGCGCCAACGGCGACACCACCCTGGTCGCGCTCAGCGGCCGCACCGACGCCAACACCGTCACCGGCGACGTGGACGCCGAGGCGGTCGGCGGCCGGCTGCGGGTGAACACCGTCTCCGGCCGACTCACCGTCCTCGCCGGCACCGCCGAGCGGGTCCAGGCCAACGCCGTCACCGGCGCCGTCACCCTGGACCTGGACGTCGACGGCGAGACCGACGTCAAGGTCACCACCGTCAGCGGCCCGGTCGCGATCCGGATCCCGTCCCGCACCGACGCCAAGGTCGAGGCCGGTTCCACCAGCGGCGACATCTCCAGCAGCTTCGAGCAGCTGAAGCTGAGCGGCACCTGGGGTGCCAAGAAGCTGTCCGGCCAGCTCGGCGAGGGCCGCGGCAGCCTCAACGTGACCACCGTCTCCGGCGCGGTCACCGTCCTGAGCCGCCCCGAGCCTGAGGAGGACGGCCCGGCCAAGGAGCTCCCGGCCGCCCCCGGCAAGCCCGACCTCACCAAGGAGGCCTGAGATGACCCCCGTGTTCGGCCACGGCCGGCTCCGGCTCTACCTGCTGAAGCTGCTGGACGAGGCCCCGCGGCACGGCTACGAGGTGATCCGCCTGCTGGAGGAGCGCTTCCAGGGCCTGTACGCCCCCTCCGCCGGCACGGTCTACCCGCGGCTGGCCAAGCTGGAGCAGGAGGGCCTGGTCGCCCACAGCACCGAGGGCGGCCGCAAGGTCTACCGGCTGACCGACGCCGGGCGGGCCGAACTCGAAGCCCGGCATGGCGAGTTGGACGAGCTGGAGGTGGAGATCCGGGACTCCGTGGCGCAGCTCGCCGGGGCGATCCGCGAGGACGTCCGGGACAGCGCCAAGGACCTGCGCGAGGAGCTGTGGAAGGCCGCGAAGCAGGCTCCCCGCCCGGACCGTGCCCCGGACGGGGACCCGTGGGCCGGCCCCTGGGGCGACAACGAGGCCTGGCAGCGCGCCAAGGAGGAGTTCGCCCAGTTCAAGCAGCAGGCCAAGGAGCAGGCCAAGCGCGCCCGGGAGCAGGAGAAGGCCGCCAAGGCCAAGGCGAAGGCCGCCGAGGAGGAGGCCCGCCGGCTGCGCGAGCAGGCCAAGGCCTCGCGCACGGCCGCCCAGCAGGAGGCGCTGCGGATCAAGCGCCGGGTCGAGCAGCAGGTGCGCGAGCACGCCGCCAAGGGCGACTGGCCGACCGGTCTGGCCGAGGGCCTGGCCGAGCTCACCAAGGGCCTGTCCGGCCTCGCCGACGCGGCCCGCTGGGGCCAGCCGGCGGACCAGCCCGCCGACGCCGGCGAGCGGATCACCGTGACCCGGATCGACCTGGACGAGGACGCGCCCGCCACCCCGGCCGACCTGCCCTCCTGGGCGCGCACAGACCCGGCCGAGGACCCGTCCCGCGAGCTGGAGCGGCTGCTCGACCGCTTCCGCGACCAGGTCCGCGACGCGGCCCGGGACGGCGGGGTGAGCCCGGACAAGCTCGCCGAGGCGCGCTCGGTGCTGGGCGCCGCGGGCGAACGCCTGAAGCGGCTGCTCGGCTGACGGCTGCTCGACTGCTCAGCCGCCGGCTGGAGGACCCGGCCCGGTGCTCCCGCGCGGAGCACCGGGCCCCCTCGCGTCAGGGGTTGAGCACGATCTTGCCGAAGACCTCGCCCTTGGCGAGCCGGGCGAAGCCGTCCCTGGCCTCGCTCAGCGGCAGCACCGAATCGATCACCGGGCGGACGCCGGTGTTGGCGCAGAACGCGAGCAGCCCGGCCAGCTCCTCCTTGGTGCCCATGGTCGAGCCGACCACCTTGAGCTCCAGGAAGAAGATCCGGTTCAGCTCGGTGGCGCTCGGGTTGGGCCCGGAGGTGGCACCCGAGATGACGATGGTGCCGCCCGGGCGCAGCGACTTCACCGAGTGCGACCAGGTCGCCGCGCCGACCGTCTCCATCACCGCGTCCACCCGCGCGGGCAGCCGGGCGCCGCTCTCGAAGGCGGCGTCGGCGCCGAGCTCCACCGCCCGGCGGCGCTTGGCCTCGTCCCGTCCGGTGACCCAGACCCGCAGGCCGGCCGCCTTGCCGAGGACGATCAGCGCGGTCGCCACGCCGCCGCCCGCACCCTGCACCAGGACGGTGTCACCGGGCTTGACCCCGGCGTTGGTGAACAGCATCCGGTAGGCCGTCAGCCAGGCGGTGGGCAGGCAGGCAGCCTGTTCGAAACTCAGCTCGGCGGGCTTGGGCAGCAGGTTCCAGGTGGGGACGGCCACCTGCTGGGCGAAGGTGCCCTGGTAGCGCTCGGTCAGGATGGAGCGCGGCTCGTTCGGGCCCACCCCGTGGCCGCTCTGGCCGATCACCGAGTGGATGACCACCTCGTTGCCGTCCTCGTCGACACCGGCGGCGTCGCAGCCGAGGATCATCGGCAGCTTCTCGGCGGGCAGGCCGACCCCGCGCAGCGACCACAGGTCGTGGTGGTTCAGGCTGGCGGCCCTGACCGTGACCAGGCTCCACCCGGGCCGGACCTGCGGCTCGGGGAGCTCGCCCAACTCCAGTGCGGCGAGCGGGTCGTCGGCGTCGATACGTGCGGCGTAGGCAGCAAACATGCCCCGGACGATAGCCGGGACGGCCGAGGCCGGGAACCACGCGTGAGTGTGACGCGTGTCCCGGCCTCGGACCGTGGCCCCGTCCGGGGCAGATCTCGGCAGATCGTCAGATCCGGGCCACGCCCTCCGCGCGGGCGGCCTCGGCGACGGCCTTGGTGACCGCCGGGGCGACCCGCTCGTCGAACGGCGAGGGGATGACCTTCTGCGGCGTCAGCTCGTCGGCCACCACGCCGGCCAGCGCCTTGGCGGCGGCCAGCTTCATGCCCTCGGTGATCCGGGAGGCCCGGACCTGCAGGGCGCCGGCGAAGATGCCCGGGAAGGCCAGCACGTTGTTGATCTGGTTCGGGAAGTCGCTGCGCCCGGTGGCCACGACCGCCGCGTACTTGTGCGCGACCTCGGGGTGGATCTCCGGGGTGGGGTTGGCCATCGCGAAGATGAAGGCGCCGTCGGCCATGGTCGCGACGACCTCCTCCGGCACGGTGCCGCCGGAGACGCCGATGAACACGTCGGCGCCGGCCAGCGCGTCGGCCAGCGAGCCCTTGACGCCGGTGCGGTTGGTCAGCGCGGCGATCTCGGCCTTGACGTCGGTGAGGTCGCCGCGGCCCTCGTACACCACGCCCTTGCGGTCGCAGACCGCCACGTCGCCGATGCCGGCCGCGACCAGCATCTTGGCGATGGCGATGCCGGCCGCGCCGGCGCCGGAGATGACGGCCCGCAGCGAGCCGATCTCGCGGCCGGTCACCTTCGCCGCGTTCCACAGGGCGGCGGTGGTGACGATCGCGGTGCCGTGCTGGTCGTCGTGGAAGACCGGGATGTCGAGGGCGTCCTGGAGCCGGCGCTCGATCTCGAAGCAGCGCGGGGCGGAGATGTCCTCCAGGTTGACGCCGCCGAAGGAGGGCGCCAGCCGGACGACGGTCTCGACGATCTCGTCGACCTCGGTGCAGTCGAGCGCGATCGGCACCGCGTCCACGCCGCCGAACTGCTTGAACAGGATGGCCTTGCCCTCCATCACGGGCAGCGAGGCCTGCGGGCCGATGTCGCCGAGGCCCAGCACCGCGGTGCCGTCGGTGACCACGGCGACGGTGTTGGCCTTCCAGGTGTAATCGTTGACCAGCTCCGGCTGCTCGGCGATGGCCGTGCAGACGCGGGCGACACCGGGGGTGTAGGCGAGGGACAGGTCGTCCGCGTCGCGCACCGGGACGGTCGCCCGGATCTCCATCTTGCCGCCGCGGTGGAGCGCGAAAACCGCGTCGACCGGATCGTCGGTGTCCTGGGTGCTGCTGATGATCTCCGCTGCCACGATGACCTCTTCGTCATTGTTCTGGCGAGGTGCGCGGCCGACAGGTACGACCCGTCCGGAAGCCGGAAACCGGGTACGCCGAAGCGGACCCGGGGTCGGGGTCGGGGCGCCCGTCGGGTGGCGCCCTCGGATGAGGGTTTTATGGGGTCTTCTGTTGTCCGCGTTGTGCTACCGGGCCGAGCCTAGGTCGGACAAAGGCATCGCACCTATGCCTTTTCGTCCTCGTCACGTGCGGTTCATCGCCGTGCTGTCGCGTCACAGGGGCCCGGCGTCGGAAGCGCCGGGCTCCGGCGGCGGCAACGGCTTGAGCGCACGCGCACCCGCAGGTGTGAACGCAGACCCGAAGGGGATTCGGCACTCCGGATACGGAGCCGCGTGAGGACTTCCGTTCCCGAGAACCCGAGCCTGTCGGGGCTCGTCGGTCTGGTTCGAGCGTTCGGGGGTCACCCGGTACCGAATTCTGACACACCCGCCGCCGGGCCCGGCAGGGCGGGATGGCAGGATCGCTTGTCCGCCATGTGGCGTACACCCGCACGACACGTGGCGACCGCACGTCCCTCCCCAACAGGAGCAGCCCTCATGCCTCACCCCCTCCCCGCCCGCCGTCCGGCCCTGGCCGGAGCCGTCCTGGCCACCGCCGGAGCCCTGCTGCTGACCGGCTGCAGCGGTGGCGGGCAGGCCGCCCCGACCGACCCGGTCAAGGACGTCCGCGACAAGCTGCCGAAGGCCCAGCGCACGGCCGGGGTGCTGCGGATCGGGATGGACGTCAACTACGCCCCGGTGGAGTTCCGCGGCCCGGACGGCAAGCCGACCGGCCTCGACCCGGACCTCGCCACCGCCCTGGGCAAGATCCTCGACGTGCGGGTGGAGTTCGTCGACACGCCGTTCGACAAGCTGATACCGAACCTGCAGGGCAAGCAGTACGACGTGGCCATGTCGGCGATCAGCGACATCCGCCAGCGCCGCGAGGGCACCCCGGCGGCGGACGGCAACCCGGCCGTCCCCGGCGTGGACTTCGTGGACTACTTCATCGCCGGCACCTCGATCGTCGTCCCGAAGGGCAACCCCAAGGGGATCAAGACCCTGGACGACCTGTGCGGCAAGACCATCGCGTTCCAGCAGGGCACCAACCAGGACGAGATCGCCACCCGCCAGGTGGCGGTCTGCGCCCGCACCGGCCGCCAGTTGACCACGCACAAGCTGGACAGCGACGCCAAGGCGCTGGCCGAGGTCGCCTCCGGCGTCGCCGCGGCCGGCCTGAACGACTTCCCGGTGGCCGCCTTCGCGGCGAAGAGCACCGACGGCGGCACCCGCTTCGAGGTGACCGGCGGGCAGTCCACCTCCAACCCGTACGGGATCGCGGTGCGCAAGAGCGACACCGAGCTGCGGGACGCCCTGGCCAAGGCGGTCGACCAGCTGATCCGCAGCGGCGAGTACGACAAGGTCCTCGCCAAGTGGAACGTGAGCGCCGGTGCGGCGCAGAACGCGGTGGTCAACGGGGGCATCTGAGCGGGCGGGCGGCGGGCCTCCGGGCGGAGCACAGAGGGATCTGGATACTTATGCGGAGGGTGACAGGGAGCCGGAATCAGTCCGAATAGCGGACAGTGTGACCCCTTGTTATCCGATTTTGATCTGGATGAGGGTCACCTGACCGTCCTCAGATGGCAGGATTCCCCCCATCTCGGATCGAGCCGGCCACTGGTCGAGGCGGTTCGACCACGTCCACCTCGGCGGAGGGTGGCGAACGCGGTACTCGTAAGACCCTGGGCGTTCCCGGCGTCCAGGCACTGCAGAGCCCGGCCTTTCTCTCCCAGGAGGAGATCCCCCTCATGACCGCCCGTACCAAGCGCAACCGGCTCTTCGCGGCCGGTGTGGTCGCCGCCTCCGTGTCCCTCGTGCTGACCGGTTGCAGCAGCAGCAAGAGCGAGGGTGGCGGCGCCCCGAACGCCTCCGCGACCGTCAACGAGGTCAAGGCCGACCCCAAGCTGACCGCACTCGTCCCGGACGACATCAAGTCGGCCGGCAAGCTCGTGGTCGGCGCGGACGCCTCGTACGCGCCGGACGAGTTCAAGGACGACAGCGGCAAGATCATCGGCATGGACGTCGACCTGGCCGCCGCCATCGCCAAGAAGCTCGGCCTCACCGCCGAGGTCCAGGACTCCGGCTTCACCGCGATCATCCCGGGCATCCAGTCGAACAAGTTCCAGCTCGGGATGTCGTCCTTCACGGACAACAAGGAGCGCGAGCAGATCGTCGACATGGTGACCTACTTCAACTCCGGCAGCGCCATCGCCGTGAAGAAGGGCAACCCGGAGAAGATCGACCCGAAGGACCTCTGCGGCAAGAAGGTCGCCGTCCAGACCGGCACCACCCAGGCCGACGAGATCAAGGACACCCGCAACCCGGACTGCACCAAGGCCGGCAAGCCGGGCGTCCAGAACGACGGCGACAAGTTCGACCTGCAGACCGACGTCACCAACGCCGTCGTCTCCGGCCGCGACCAGGCCATGATGGCCGACTCCCAGGTCGTCGACTACGCGATCAAGCAATCCGGCGGCCAGCTGGAGAAGGTCGGCGACACCTACGGCGTGGCCCCCTACGGCATCGCCCTGGCGAAGGGCTCCAAGCTCACCCCGGCCGTCCAGGCCGCCGTCCAGTCGCTGATCGACGACGGCACCTACAAGCAGATCCTCACCAAGTGGGGCGTCGAGGCCGGAGCCATCGACAAGTCGACCGTCAACGGCGCCGTCAGCTGACCCCTCGTCTGCTTCATCTCTCCCCCGAGGCCACACCGTGAACTCTTTGGACAAGGGGACGCCGGAGAAGGGACGGCCTGAGACCATCAAGGCCGTCCCGGTCCGCCACCCCGGACGCTGGGTGGGCGCCGTCGTCATCGCCCTGCTCGCAGCCATGCTGTTGAGCGCCCTCTTCACCAACCCCGCTTTCAAGTGGGACATCGTCGGGCAGTACCTGTTCCACGACAGCATCGTGCACGGCATGGTCGTGACGCTGGAGCTGACCGCGCTCTCCATGCTCATGGGTGTGGTCGGCGGCATCATCCTCGCGGTGATGCGGCTCTCCCCGAACCCGCTGCTCTCCGGCACCGCCTGGGTCTACATCTGGGTCTTCCGCGGCACCCCGGTGCTGGTGCAGCTGGTGTTCTGGAACTTCCTCGGCCTGATCTGGGCCAAGCTCTCGATCGGCGTCCCCTGGGGCCCCGAGTTCTGGTCCGAGTCCACCAACGTCCTGATCCCGACCTTCGTCGCCGCGCTGCTGGGCCTGGGCCTCAACGAGGCCGCCTACATGGCGGAGATCGTCCGCGGCGGCATCCAGTCGGTGGACGAGGGCCAGACCGAGGCCGCCCACGCGCTCGGCATGAGCCGGTTCCAGACCATGCGGCGGATCGTCCTGCCGCAGGCCATGCGGGTGATCATCCCGCCGACCGGCAACGAGACCATCTCGATGCTGAAGACCACCTCGCTGGTCTCGGTCATCTCCCTGGAGGAGATCTTCCGGGCCGGCCAGGTCATCTACTCTCGGAACTACCAGAACATCCCGCTGCTGATCGTGGTCAGCCTCTGGTACCTGTTCTTCACCTCGGTACTGACCATCGGCCAGTACTACATCGAGCGCCACTACGCCCGAGGCTCCAACCGCACCCTCCCGCCCACCCCGCTGCAGCGGCTGCGGGGCCTGTTCGCCGGGAAGCCCGCCCCGAAGACCGAGCACGACGTGGTCCCGGGGCTTGAGGGAGGTGGTCACGTATGACCGATCTGACCAAGGACCCCGCCGGCTCCGCCGCCTCCGCCGAGCCGATGGTCCGCGCCGAGAACGTGCACAAGTCCTACGGCCTGGTCGAGGTGCTCAAGGGCATCGACCTGGAGGTCAGGCAGGGCGAGGTGTTCTGCCTGATCGGCCCGTCCGGCTCCGGCAAGTCGACCTTCCTGCGGTGCATCAACCACCTGGAGAAGATCAACGGCGGCCGCCTCTGGGTGGACGGCGAGCTGGTCGGCTACCGCCAGAAGGGCGACAAGCTCCACGAGCTCAAGGACCGCGAGGTCGCCCTGAAGCGGCGCGACATCGGCATGGTGTTCCAGCGCTTCAACCTGTTCCCGCACATGACGGCCATGGAGAACGTCATCGAGGCGCCGGTCCAGGTCAAGGGCGAGAGCAAGGCCGACGCCCGCGAGCGCGCGATGGCCCTGCTGGAGCGGGTCGGCCTCGCCGACAAGGCGAAGAACTACCCCTCCCAGCTCTCCGGCGGCCAGCAGCAGCGCGTCGCGATCGCCCGCGCCCTGGCCATGAAGCCCAAGCTGATGCTCTTCGACGAGCCCACCTCGGCGCTCGACCCGGAGCTGGTCGGCGACGTCCTCGACGTCATGCGCGGCCTCGCCGAGGAGGGCATGACCATGGTGGTCGTCACCCACGAGATGGGCTTCGCCCGCGAGGTCGGCGACGCGCTGGTGTTCATGGACGGCGGTGTGGTCGTCGAATCGGGCAACCCCCGCGAGGTGCTCACCGACCCCCAGCACGAGCGCACCAAGGCCTTCCTCTCCAAGGTGCTCTGACCCCGTACCGTCGGCGCCCGGCAGGTTCTGCCTGCCGGGCGCCGCCGTTTGCCCCGTCCGGGTAATAGGCTGGAAGCAGTCAGCCCGTTACCGATCTTCTGGAAGGACCGCCGTGGAGCTCGCCTCGTACGCCGACCTCGCCGTTCGGCTGGTCAACACCGAGGAGCCCGAGCGCGGCACCGACACGCTGACCTCCGTGGACGCGGTGCGCGCCCTGTTCTCCGACTCCGCGCGGGCCGCCGCGCTCGCCGACGAGTCCGACCTGCCCCGGCTGCGGGCCGTGCGGACCAGGCTGCGCGGGGTCTTCGAGGCCGCCGCCGAGGGGGACGAGGTCCGGGGCGTCGACCTGCTGAACAGCCTGCTGATGGAGTTCCCCGTCAGCCCGCTGGTCTCCGGGCACGACTACCTGGACGCCGCCGGGCGGCCGCGCTGGCACCTGCACCTGGCCGACAACTCGGCCACCGCCACCGCGCACTTCAGCGCCGTCGCCTGCATGGGCCTGGCCGTCCACCTGACCGAGCTGGGCGCCGACCGGCTCGGCATCTGCCAGGCCGCGCCCTGCCGCAACGCCTACCTGGACACCTCGACCAACCGCTCCCGCCGCTACTGCTCGGACCGCTGCGCGACCCGGGCCAACGTGGCCGCCTACCGGGCCCGCAAGCGCCAGGAGGCGGAGGCCGCGCTGGGCGGCGGGGCCGGGGCGTAGCGGCTAGACCTCCTCGACCCAGGCGCCGAGGCGGCGGGCCAGGCCCGGCATCCGGGCCAGCCGGGGGGTGAGCAGCAGCCGCTCCAGCCGGCGGCCCGGCGCCAGCCAGGCCGGGCGCGGACGCAGCCGCAGCAGCACCCGGCCGAGCACCAGCTCGTCCGGGACCGCGCCGAAGCTGCGGCTGTCGCTGTCCACCGGGCGGTTGTCGGAGAGCATCCACCAGCCGCCGGCCCGGCGTTCGGCGGCCCGCTTCACCACCAGCAGGTCCTGCTGGAAGGGGTGACGGAAGAGCACCACCGCGCCCCGCCGGATCGGCGCGCCGTAGCGGACCAGCAGCTGGTCGCCCTCGCGCAGGGTCGGGACCATCGACCGGCCCGCCACGTCGACCAGCCCGAACGGCAGCGTGCCGCCCCGGCCCGCTTGTTCCGCGCCCCCGGGTTCCGTGCTCCGCGCCACGACTCCTCCTCCGCACCGGTCCGCACCCAGTCTGCCGTACGGGCCGTCACCTGTTCGATGTCCGGATTCGGCCGGTTCACGGTCCGTCTTTCGCCCTAGGCCCACCGCCCGATCGCGAAACCGTGGGGGTGGAAGGGTAATCTCGGGCGCGGGAAGACGATCTAAGGAAGGACTCCCATGTTCTCTCGTCTGTTTGCACCGCGTGCCACCGCTCACGCCCACTGCGACCTGCCCTGCGGCGTCTACGACCCCGCGCAGGCCAAGCTGGAGGCCGAGTCGGTCAAGGCCACCCAGGAGAAGTACCAGGCCAACGAGGACCCGCACTTCCGCGCCCGCGCCATCATCATCAAGGAGCAGCGCGCCGAGGCCGTCAAGCACCACATCTCGGTGCTGTGGAGCGACTACTTCAAGGCCCCGCACTTCGAGAAGTACCCGCAGCTGCACCAGCTGATCAACGACACCCTGAAGGCCGCCTCGGCCGCCAAGGCGTCCACCGACCCGGCCACCGGCCAGGCCCTGCTGGACCTGATCGCCGAGGTCGACAAGATCTTCTGGGAGACCAAGCAGGCCTGAGCCTGACGCGTCGCCACCCGACCGCCCCCGTCCGCACCGCCGGACGGGGGCGGTCGTGCGTTCACGTCCGGTCGCGTCCGCCCCGACCACGGTAAGGGTTGCCAGGCCTGAGTGCCTGTTATGCTGCCAGGGCGTCCGAGGGGGAAGTCCGGTGGGAATCCGGCGCTGACCCGCAACGGTGAGCGGGGCCCGTACCAGCCGTACGGTCCCGTCAGCCCGATCGCCCTCGGCCGCCGGAATCCCGACGACTCGCCGCGGACTGCGAGGGGAACGGCGCCCCGGCACGCCCGCGGCCGGCGCCCGCCCCGGCGCACCCCGGCCCGAGGCAAGGCGCGACCCGCAGTGAACGACCCGCTTGTTCGCCGAACACCCACGCTCCCGCTGGCCGTCGGCCTCGCCGCCGCCCTGCTGCTCTCGCTGGTCTGCGGGGTCGCCTTCGGCTCCTCCGGGATCGGGCTCCCCCGCGTCCTGCGGCTGCTCGGCGCCGGGCTGACGGGCGGTCGGCTGGAGGCCGAGGAGGCGGCCGCGTACGCCATCGTCTGGGAGATCCGGCTGCCGCGCACCGTGCTGGCCGCCGTGGTCGGCGCCGGGCTGGCCGCCTGCGGCGTCGCCGTCCAGGCGCTGGTGCGCAACGCGCTCGCCGACCCGTTCGTGCTCGGCATCTCCTCCGGCGGGGCCGTCGGCGCCAACGCCGTCCTGCTGTTCGGCGCCTTCGCCTCGCTCGGCGTGTGGGCGGTCTCCGTCTCCGCCTTCGGCTCGGCGCTGGCCGCCATGGCCCTGGTCTACCTCGCCGCCCGCACCGCGTTCGGGCTCACCCCGCTGCGCCTGGTGCTCACCGGCACCGCCCTGTCCTACGGCTTCTCCGCCGCCACCACCCTGATGGTCTTCGCCGCCGACCGCGGCGAGGCCGCCCGGGACGCCATGATGTGGCTGCTCGGCAGCCTCGGCGGCGCCACCTGGGGCTCGGTGCCGATCGCCGCCCTCACCGTACTGGCCGGCCTCGCCCATCTGGCGTGTGCCGCCGGGCGGTTGGACGCCCTCGCGATGGGCGACGAGACCTCCGCCTCGCTCGGCGTGGACCCGGACCGGCTGCGCCGCGAGCTGTTCGTGGTGACCGCCGCCGTCACCGGCACGGTGGTCGCGGTCAGCGGGGCGATCGGCTTCGTCGGGCTGCTGGTGCCGCACCTGGCCCGGATGCTGGTCGGCGCCGGGCACCGCCGGGTGCTGCTGGTCGCGCCGCTCGCCGGGGCGCTGCTGCTGGTCTGGGTTGACATCGCCTCCCGCACCCTGCTGGCACCCGCCGAATTGCCCGTCGGGGTGTTCACCGCCGTGCTCGGCGTGCCCGTCTTCCTGCTGATGATGCGCCGCCGCGGCCAGGCCTTCGGAGCCGGACGATGACCGGGCCGATCCCCGCGGACGACCTGACCCGCCCGGCGCCGGCCCAGGGGCTCGCCGTCGACGCCGTCTCGGTGCAGCTGGCCGGCGCCCGGCTGGTCCACGAGGTGAGCCTGCGGGCCGCCGCCGGCCGGGTGGTCGGGCTGATCGGGCCGAACGGCAGCGGCAAGTCGACCCTGCTGCGCTGCGTCTACCGGGTGCTGCGGCCGGCCGGCGGCACCGTCCGGCTGGACGGCGACGACCTGCACGCCCTCACCGCCCGCGAGACGGCCCGGCGGGTGGCCGCACTGACCCAGGAGCACTCCGCCGAGTTCGACTTCACGGTGGCCGAGGTGGTCGCCATGGGCCGGCTGCCGCACCGGCGCGGGTTCGGCGCCCCCACCGACCGGGACCGGGAGCGCTGCGCCGAGGCCCTGCGCAAGGTCCGGGCCGGCCACCTCGCCGACCGGGGCTTCCTGAGCCTGTCCGGGGGCGAGAAGCAGCGGGTGCTGTTCGCCCGTGCCCTCGTCCAGGAGCCGCGCCTGCTGGTGCTCGACGAACCCACCAACCACCTCGACATCGCCCACCAGTTGGAGGTGCTGGCGCTGGCCCGCGAGGCCGGCCCGACGGTGCTCACCGCGCTGCACGACCTCAACCTGGCGGCCGGCCACTGCGACCTGCTGTACGTGCTGCGGGCCGGCCGGATCGTCGCCTCGGGCCCGCCCGCGGAGGTGCTGCAACCCGCCCTGCTGGCCGAGGTGTTCGGCGTCCGCGCCACCCCGGTCCGGCACCCGGGGACCGGCGCCCTCCAGCTGCTGTTCGACCGCCTCACCTGACCCCGGAAGGAACCCACGTGCGCACCAAGGCCGTTGCCACCGCCGCCCTGCTCACCCTCGGACTGACCGCCTGCGGCGCCGAGATCGCCCCGAAGGAGGCCGCCGCCGGCTCCGCCCACTACCCGGTGACCGTGCGGAACTGCGGCGAGCAGCTGACCTTCCCGCAGAAGCCCGCCCGGGTGGTCACCAACGACGTCAACATCACCGAGCTGATGCTCTCCCTCGGCCTCGCCGACCGGATGGCCGGGTACGTCATGCCCGACGACAAGGGCAAGATCGACCGGGTGCCCTGGAAGGACGGCTACCAGCAGACGGCCTGGCTCTCCAAGCAGCGGCTCACCAAGGAGATCGCGCTGGACGCCAAGGCCGACCTGGTCTTCGCCGGCTGGCACTACGGCTTCGACGAGGGCAGCGGCGTCACCCCGCAGGCGTTCCGGGCGCTCGGCATCGACTCGTACGTGCTGAGCGAGTCCTGCCGCAGCGGCAAGGGCACCGAGCGCGGTGTGATGGACCCGCTGGAGGCGCTCTACACCGACCTCGCCAACCTCGGCGAGATCTTCGACGTCCGGGACCGCGCCGACCGGCTGATCGCCGACTCCAGGGCCCGGATCGCCGCCGTCCCGCAGCCCGAGCACCGCCCGTCCGTCTTCCTGTACGACAGCGGGCAGGACAAGCCGTACACCGCCGGGAAGTTCGCCGCTGCGAACCAGATCATCGCCAAGGCCGGCGGGACCAACATCATGGGCGAGCTGGCCGACACCTGGGTGACGGCCGGCTGGGAGAGCGTGGTGCAGAGCGACCCCGAGGTGATCGTGATCAACGACTACGCGACCCCGGGCGCCGAGGAGAAGCGGAAGTTCCTCAGGTCCTTCCCGCCGCTGGCGAACGTCTCCGCGATCAGGAACGACCGGATCTTCGTCCTGGACTACGTCGACCTGGTGGAGAGCCCGCGCAACCCCGCCGCGATCGGCGCCCTGGCCGACTACCTGCGCACCGTCCCGGCCCGCTGACCGGCCCGGATCGGGCTCGGACAGGCCCCGGACAGGCCCCTCCTCCGGTCGGCGGCGCCGGGCGTACGCTCAAGGTACGAGCCGACGGAACCCGACCGGAGGAGCGAATCATGACCACCATGGCGGCCCCCGTCGCCTTCGACACCCGCGCGCTGCGCGAGGGCATCGAGCGCTGCGACGCCGAGGTCCTGCTGGCGCTCTACGCGGAGGACGCGGAACTGCGCGTGGTCGACCGCAAGACCCAGCCCAGCCACCCCCTGGTGATGCACGGGCTGGAGGAGATCGGCGCCATGCTCGACGACGTCTACGGCCGCGAGATGACCCACAAGCTGGAACAGGTGGTCGTCCAGGGCGAGCACGTGGCCTTCCTGGAGTCCTGTCGCTACCCGGACGGCGTCCGGGTGCTGACGGCCTCGATGGCCGACCTGCGGGACGGGCGGATCGTCGACCAGACTTCCGTCCAGGCCTGGGACGAGCCCGGGCCCGAGCAGTAGGCTCGCAGGCATGATCCGCACCGCCGTCGCCACCGACGTCCCCGTCATCCACGCCATGATCCGCGAGCTCGCGGAGTACGAGCGGGCCCCGCACGAGGCGGTGGCCACGGAGGAGCAGCTGCACGAGGCGCTGTTCGGCGCCGCCCCGGCGGTGTTCGGCCTGATCGCCGAGGACGACGCCACCGGCGAGCCGGTCGGCTTCGCGGTCTGGTTCCTCAACTTCTCGACCTGGCGCGGCTCCCACGGGGTCTACCTGGAGGACCTGTACGTCCGCCCGGAGGCGCGCGGCGGCGGCCACGGCAAGGCCCTGCTGCTGGAGCTCGCCCGGATCGCCGTCGAGCGCGGCTACTCCCGGGTGGAGTGGTCGGTCCTGGACTGGAACCAGCCCTCGATCGACTTCTACAAGTCCCTCGGTGCGGTGCCGATGGACGAGTGGACCGTCTACCGTCTCACCGGCGACGCGCTCACCGCCGCCGGCAGCTGAACCGACCGCCGGTGGCGACGCGACCACGTGGGCGACCCGACCGCCGGTGGCAATCCGACCGGCGGGCCGGAACGGACCGACGGAGTCCGCAAAAGGGTCTGCCACCCTGCGTCGCAATGCCTTACCATGAGTAACCCCGAACCGGGGGCAGCAAGAGCGGTAACCAGCGGGGTACCAAGCAAGCACAGCGCGCCACCCAGGAGGCAAGGGTGTCCCAGATCGACGGCGATCTCGGTGTTCAGGATTTCGTGGAGGTCCGGCTCCCTGCAGCGGGGGCCTACCTCTCCGTCCTGCGAACAGCGACGGCCGGGTTGGCGGCCCGGTTGGACTTCACCCTCGACGAGATCGAGGACCTGCGGATCGCGGTCGACGAGGCCTGCGCCATCCTGCTCCAGCAGGCGGTTCCGGGCTCCGTACTGTCCTGCGAATTCCGGCTGGTGGGCGACTCCTTGAAGGTCACCGTCGCCGCCCCGACCACCGACGGCAAGGCTCCCGAACGGGACACCTTCGCCTGGACGGTGCTCTCCGCGCTGGCGGGGGAGGTCGACTCCTCGGTCGGCGACGACAAGACCGTGTCGATCAGCCTGCACAAGAAGCGCGGTGGGTCCGCCGCCCACTAGGGCGCCGCACCCCACCGCACGGACCGCGCAGCACCGAGCAGCACCCGCGCAAGGGCCGTCCGCCGCTCCCCGTCCGGGGCCCGGCGGACGGCTCCCGGTACCGCCCCGCGCGGTACGACCAACGAGACGATTCCGGGGCCACCGGCCCC
Organism: Streptomyces sp. 1331.2; assembly: GCF_900199205.1. Classification (NCBI taxonomy): domain Bacteria; kingdom Bacillati; phylum Actinomycetota; class Actinomycetes; order Kitasatosporales; family Streptomycetaceae; genus Streptomyces; species Streptomyces sp. 1331.2. Next base: position 2,714,960 of record NZ_OBMJ01000001.1, read on the forward strand.
GGTGCTCCCGGAACGGAACGGGGGAATGGCCGTGAGTGATCTGGACCGTACCGGCCTCGCGACGGCGGGACCTGCCGTACCGACCCAGGCGAGCGTTCCCGGCCTCGCCGCCAACGACGAAGCGCACCCGAAGGACGCCCACCGGATGAGCCACCCGACCGAGCCGACGTCCGAGCCGACGCCCGACTCCGCGCCCCCGCCGGAGCCGGCGAACGAGGCGGCCGGGCCCGGCGACACGGAACCGCACGGCGCCGTGCCCGCCCAGGTCTCGCACCGCACCGGCGCCCCGGACCGGGAGGCCGCCCGCGCGCTGTTCGTCCGGCTGTCCGCGCTGCCCGAGGGCTCCCCGGAGCGGGTCGAGCTGCGCAACCAGCTGGTGCGGATGCACATCCCGCTGGTCGAGCACCTGGCCCGGCGCTTCCGCAACCGGGGCGAGCCGCTGGACGACCTGACCCAGGTCGCCACCATCGGCCTGATCAAGTCGGTGGACCGCTTCGACCACGAGCGCGGGGTCGAGTTCTCCACCTACGCGACGCCGACCATCGTCGGGGAGATCAAGCGGCACTTCCGCGACAAGGGCTGGGCGGTGCGCGTGCCGCGCCGGCTGCAGGAGCTGCGGCTGTCACTCACCACGGCGACCAGCGAGCTCTCCCAGCGGCACGGCCGCTCCCCCACGGTGCACGAGCTGGCCGAGCACCTGGGGATCTCCGAGGAGGACGTCCTGGAGGGCCTGGAGTCCGCCAACGCGTACTCCACGCTGTCCCTGGACGTGCCGGACAGCGACGACGAGTCGCCGGCCGTCGCGGACACCCTGGGCGCCACCGACGAGGCGCTGGAGGGCGTCGAGTACCGCGAGTCGCTCAAGCCGCTGCTGGCCCAACTGCCGCCCCGGGAGCAGAAGATCCTGGTGCTGCGGTTCTTCCGCAACATGACCCAGTCGCAGATCGCCGCCGAGGTGGGGATCTCCCAGATGCACGTGTCCCGGCTGCTCGCCCGGACCTTGGCCCAGCTGCGGGAGAAGCTCCTGGTGGAGGAGTGAGCGAGGAGTGAGCACTGACGGCCGCTCAGCTTCCCGCTGGGCGGCCGTTCCGTGTGCTCGGTCCGTTCGGTGTGCTCAGTCCCCGGCGGGGGCGTACAGGGCCGCCGTCGACCTCGGGTTCAGCAGGGCGCCGATGCCCACCAGCCCGAGCACGCCGACCAGCACGCCGACGGCGATCATCGGGCCGCCGTTCTCGACCATGTAGTACGCGACCGGCAGGCAGATCGAGTTGGTCAGCACCGCCGGGCTGCGGCCCCAGCGCCGCTCCTTCAGCAGGGCACGGGCGGCCAGCACCGGCAGCACGCCGAGCAGCACGATGACCAGGCCGCCGAACTCGTTCAGGGCCAGCTGCTTGGACTGGCCGGACAGCGCGGCCACCATGTCCCAGACGCCGACGACGGCCAGCGCGGCGCCCTCCAGGGCGGTGATGGCGGCGCCCAGGGTCAGGGACGCCGGACGGCCGGAGCCGGCCGCGGGTACGGGTGCGGAGGTTTCTGCGGTCACTCCAGCAGGGTAGCCGCCGGTTGGTCCGTACCGCCCCGTAGGCTTTCCCCATGCGCGCTCTCCTGGTCGTGAACCACAAGGCCACCACCACCAGTGGCCGGACCAGGGACGTCCTGATCCACGCCCTGCGCAGCGACCTCAAGCTGGACGTCGCCGAGACGCAGTACCGGGGCCACGCGCGCGACCTGGCCCGCCAGGCGGCGGAGGACGGCACGGTCGACCTGGTGGTGGCACTGGGCGGCGACGGCACCGTCAACGAGGTGGTGAACGGGCTGCTGGCGCACGGCCCGGGCGAGAAGGTCCCGCGACTGGCCGTGGTGCCGGGCGGTTCGACCAATGTGTTCGCCCGCGCGCTGGGCCTGCCCAACGACCCGGTGGAGGCCACCGGCGCCCTGCTGGACGCACTGGACCACGGCCGGGAGCGCCCGATCGGGCTGGGCAAGGCGATGACCGACGGGCTACCGGACCGCTGGTTCACCTTCACCGCCGGCCTGGGCTTCGACGCCGGGGTGGTGGGCCGGGTCGAGGCGCAGCGCCGGGCCGGACGCAAGTCCACCCACGCCCTCTACGTCCAGCAGGCGGTCCGGCACTACCTCACCCAGCGTGAGCAGCGCCGCTCCGGCCCGGTCTCCCTTGAGCTGCCGGGCCACGGGGCCGTTCCGGGGCTGGTCCTGTCGATAGTCAGCAACACCTCGCCGTGGACGTTCCTCGGCAACCGTCCGGTCTACCCCTCACCGCTCGCCTCCTTCGACACGGACCTCGATGTCTTCGGCATCACCCGGATGACGGCGTTCGGTACGGCTCGAACGATCCGTCAGATCCTGCGGTCGCACACGCCTTCGGGCGATGGCGCCCCGCCCGCCGGGCCCTCCGGGAAGCACGTCGTCTCCTATCACGACGTCAGACACTTCACCTTGGTTTCAGAGGAACCCACCCCGTTCCAGGTGGACGGGGACCACCTTGGAGACAGGAGTCGCGTCAGTTTCACAGGCGTACGGCGGGCACTGCGTGTGATTGTGTGACCGGAAGTGGGGTTCGCCCTTCTTCTCGAACGCACAAGCCCCCTTCACTCCATAGAAGTACTGGCTGTGAGCTAGGCGACACCGAAGAATCAAAAATTCCTCCCCGAAGGGGGTTGTATCCGAGCCCGAGGTTTGCGAACCTCTACATGGCGATCGGGACACATCGCAGCGACGGCGACTCCGGAACCACAGGAGCACCGACCGCGGGGTGTCCCTCGAATCGCCGAATCCCCCCTAGCACAGACCACCCGGGCCCGGTAGGCCTTTGGTCTCTTTTGCTGTTGCGGGATTCGTGAAAGCGTTCACATTCACAAGCCATCGATTATGCCGCCGGGCCACCCCCGTCGGCAGGAGGAGTTGGACGACCATGGACTGGCGCCACCGCGCTGTCTGCCGCGAAGAGGACCCGGAGCTGTTCTTCCCGATCGGGAACACCGGTCCTGCTCTGCTGCAGATCGAGGAAGCCAAGGCCGTGTGCCGCCGTTGTCCGGTCATGGAGCAGTGCCTCCAGTGGGCTCTGGAGACCGGCCAGGACGCCGGCGTCTGGGGCGGCATGAGCGAGGACGAGCGTCGCGCGATGAAGCGCCGTGCCGCCCGCAACCGCGCCCGCACCGCCTGAGCACGCTGATCACACGGCGTAGCACCAGTAGTGAACCAGCAGTGATCGCAGTACCGATCGACACATGATCAAAGGCTTCCCTGCATCTCCTGGTGAAGCCTTCCGCACAAAGGACCTTGCCCAGGCAGGTCCCGCGACGCCGGACCCGTCCAGCCACTTGATACTGTTCACTTAGAGCAATATCGTGGAGCTGTGGCGCTCACCGTGTGCAACGCACCGGCGAGGTGTCGCACCACCCAGAGCCCCCGTTCCGGCCGACTCCCCCCGACGGCCGGAACGGGTTGAGAGGCCCTGTCGACCCACCCCCCCCGGTCGACAGGGCCTCGTTTCTGTTTCTGCACCCTCCCCGCACCCCTGGGCGCGCGAGCGCGCGCAGTGCGGACCCGGCGCGTCGGCCGGGTGCGCGCCCCCACGGCGCGCCGGAACGCAACGAATTCTCAGCGGAATCTCATCGGGCTCGGCCGGCCGGACTCGGCGGCCCCCGGACTCAGCGGACCGGGATCTCCAGAACGACCTTCGTGCCGCCGTTCGGGCCGGCCACCATGTCGAAGGTGCCGCCCAGCTCACCGGTGGCCAGCGTCCGGACGATCTGGAGTCCGAGGTTCCCCGCCGTCTGCGGGTCGAACCCCTCCGGCATGCCGCGGCCGTCGTCCTGCACCGTGATCAGCAGGTACTCCTCCGGCTTGGCGCCGCCGTTCCAGCTGTCCGACCAGCCCATGCCGGTCGCCGGGGCCCGGCCGCGCAGCGCGCTGACCTCAAGGTTCCCGGAGGCGGTCGGGCCGAAGGCGTGCTCCAGCGCGTTCTGCAGCAGCTCGGTCAGCACCATCGACAGCGGGGTGGCCACCTCGGCGGACAGGATGCCGAAGCTGCCGCTGCGGCGGGTCGCCACCCGGCCGTCCTGGGACAGCTCCATCACCATCGCCAGCACCCGGTCGGCGATCTCGTCGAAGGCCACCTGCTCGTCCAGCGCCTGGGAGAGCGTCTCGTGCACGATGGCGATCGAGCCGACCCGGCGCACCGCCTCGTCCAGCGCGGCCCGCCCGGACTCCGACTCCATCCGGCGGGACTGCAGCCGCAGCAGGGCCGCGACGGTCTGCAGGTTGTTCTTCACCCGGTGGTGGATCTCCCGGATGGTCGCGTCCTTGGTCATCAGCTCGCGGTCGCGGCGGCGCAGCTCGGTGACGTCGCGGCAGAGCACCAGCGAACCGGTCAGGGTGCCCTTGGGCTTGAGCGGGATCGCCCGCAGGGTCACCACTCCCCCCTGCGCCTCCACCTCGGTCTGCCGCGGCGCCCAGCCGCTGGCCAGCTTCACCAGCGCCTCGTGGACGGCGGCCCGGGAGGGCGGGGCGAGGTCGGCGGTGGCGCGGCCGAGGTGGCTGCCGACCAGGTCGGAGGTGAAGCCGAGGCGGTGGTAGGCGGAGAGGGCGTTGGGGCTGGCGTAGGTGACGATGCCGTCCGCGTCCACCCGGATCAGGCCGTCCCCGACCCGGGGGGCGGCGTCCATGTCGATCTGCTCGTGCCCGGGGAAGGGGAAGCTGCCGGCGGCGATCATCTGGGCCAGGTCGGAGGCGCTCTGCAGGTAGGTGAGCTCCAGCCGGCTGGGCGTGCGGACGGTCAGCAGGTTGGTGTTGCGGGCGATCACCCCGAGCACCTTGCCCTCGCGGCGGACCGGGATCGACTCGACCCGGACCGGGACCTCCTCGCGCCACTCCGGGTCGCCCTCGCGCACGATCCGGCCCTCGTCGAAGGCGGCGTCCAGCAGCGGCCGGCGGCCGCGCGGGACGAGGTGGCCGACCATGTCGTCCTGGTAGGAGGTGGGCCCGGTGTTGGGCCGCATCTGCGCCACCGAGACGTAGCGGATGCCGTCCCAGGTGGGGATCCACAGCACCAGGTCGGCGAAGGAGAGGTCGGAGAGCAGCTGCCACTCCGAGACCAGCATGTGGAGCCATTCCACGTCGGCCCCGGTGAGGGTGGTGTGGCGGCGGACGAGTTCGTTCAGCGAGGGCACATGGCGAGAGTAGCGCCGCCGGTCCGGGCGGGGCGCGGCGGACCGGTGGGCGGACCGGGCGTGCAGGGCTCGCGACGCGGAGGAGTTGTTTAGACCAATGTGCCGAGCGGCCTGGACAACCCAGATTGGTCTAGTCCACAATGAAAGAGCACCAAGGAGAGGCCCCCGCGCAACTGCCCTGACCGCGCGCGGCCTTTCCTCGGTCGGACGCCGACGAGCGAGGACCCCGCACAGTCCTCGATCGACTCCGGCGCCCGACGACAGCTCCGGGCTGCGGTGCCGCATGGGTTGAGGGTCCCGTGTCGGCGCCGTGGCCCGTAGTGCTTTCCGGCCCCGGTCCGGTGGCCCCCGAACCATGTTCCGCCGCCCAGCGGACCGGCCCCGTCCACAGGCTGTGGACGGGGCCGGTCCGAATCCCGGTCGGCTGCCACGGGCGACTCCCGCCCCGAGCGCCCCGGAGGCGAGCGGGCGACTAACGTGTCTCGGTCACCTTGGCCAGGGCGCGCGGGGCGTCCGGGTCCTGGCCGCGGGCGATGGTGACCTCGTACGCCAGCAGCTGCAGCGGCAGGATCTCCAGGATCGGCTGCACCTCCTCGGGTACGCCCTCCGGGAGCGCGAAGCCCGCCGAGGCGGCGTCCACCTGCGCCTGCTGGCCGACCACCACCAGGTCCGCGCCGCGCCCGCGCAGTCGGTCCAGCACGGGCTGCAGGGCCTCGCCGCCCTTGCCGTCCGGGACGATCGCGATCACCGGCGAGACGTTGTCCACCATCGCCAGCGGGCCGTGCAGCAGGTCCGCGCCGGAGAACGGGCTGGCCGGGATGTAGGTGGTCTCCATCAGCTTCAGCGCGGCCTCCCGGGCGGTCGGGTAGCCGTAGCCGCGCGAGGTGATGACCAGGCGCTGGGCGAAGCGGTAGCGCTCGGCCAGCGCCTTCACCTCGGCCTGCCGGGCCAGTACGCCGGCGGCCAGGCCCGGCAGCCCCTTGGCGGCCGAGCCGTCCCCACCGCGCAGGCCCTCGACCAGCAGGTAGAGCGCCAGCAGCTCGGCGGTGTAGGTCTTGGTGGCGGGCAGCGCCTTCTCCGGGCCGGCCAGCACGTCGATGTGGAACTCGGAGACCTCGGCCAGCGGCGAGTCGGCGTTGTTGGTGACCGCGAGGGTGATGGCGCCGGCCTCGCGGGCGGCCTTGGTGGAGGCCACCAGGTCCGGCGAGCCGCCGGACTGGCTGACGGTGATCACCAGGACGTCGGTGAGGTCCGGCTTGGCCCCGTACGCGGTGGTGGTGGACATCGAGGTCAGGCCGGCCGGCTTGCCGAGCAGGATCTCGACCAGGTACTTGGCGTACAGCGCGGCGTTGTCGGACGTGCCTCGCGCGGTGAGCAGGACGAAGCGCGGGTTGCGGGCGGCGATCTCGGCCGCGATGTCACGGATCTTCGGGGCACCCTCGTCGAGGATGCGCTGGAGGACGGCCGGCTGCTCGGCCATCTCCGCCGCCATGATCCGGCCGGGGACGGAAGCGGTCTGCGGGTCGGACATACGGGTCTGCCTCCGATGAGATGGGTCGACCCCGCCCGGGCGGCTGCCCGGCGGGGGATCTCCACGGCGGCGAGTCCGCACACTCGCTGCGGTTCTTCGTCCGGCAATCCTACGGTGACGCCCGCCTCCGGGCACCTGCGCCCGTCACCGCCCGCCGCGGCCTCCCGGAGGTGGCGGCGGGCGGTGACGGGCGCCGACTGGCGGGTCAGGAGGCCTTGTTGATCAGCTGGTCGATCGCGGCGTCGGCCTCCTTGGTGGCCTGGTCCACCGACTTGCCCTTGAGGATCGCGGTCAGCATGTCCGGGATGATCTTCTGCTTCTCGACCGCGCCCCAGCCGGGGGCCAGCGGGGTGAACCAGGCGTCCGGGACGGCGTTGGCCGCCGCGGCGGTGGTCGGCTTGCTCTTCAGCGGGTTCAGCTGGGTGAGGTTGTTCGGCAGGATGTCCTTGTCGGCCAGCGCCTGCTCGGACTTGGTGCCGGTGAACATCCGGACCCAGTCGGTCGCGAGCGCCACCGACGGGGACTTGGCGGTGACGGCGAGGTCGGAGCCGCCGATGAAGGTCGGCAGCGGCTTGCCGTCCGGGCCGGGCATGGTGGCCACCTTGACGGCGTCCTTGAGGCTCGCGTCACCGGTGACCGGCGCGGTCACGCTGGCCGCCTCGTAGCCGTTGCCGTAGAAGGACGCGGCGTGCCCGCGGGCCATCGACTCGAACTGGTTCTGCTCGTTCACCGCCAGGTCGCCCTTGTTGTACTTGCGCACCAGGTCGGCGAAGTGGCCGATGCCCTCCTGGGACTTGGGGTCGTGCAGGGTGCCGTGCCAGTTGCCGGCGCTGTCGAACTTGGCGATGCTGCCGCCGTACGCGGCCACGTAGCTCATCGCGGCGTACCAGTACGGACCGGGCAGGTAGAGCGGCGAGTAGGTCCGGTCCGCCTTGTTCCGGTCCGCGATCTTGTCCAGGGCGGCCAGCAGGTCGTTCTCGGTCTTGGGGAACTCGGCGCTGCCGGTGGCCTGTTGGAAGGCCGAGGAGTTGTAGATCGCGACCCGGGCGCCGGCGTAGTAGGGCACGCACCAGAGCTTGTCCTGGTACGTACAGGTGTTGGCGAGCGCCTTGATCCAGCTGTCGGAGTTGTCGAAGGTGGTGCGGTCCACCGGGGCGAGCGCGCCGGAGAGCACGTACTTCATGGTCTCGGTGTTGCCCAGTTCGACCACGTCGGGGGCGGTGCCGTCGGCGATCGCCTTGTCCAGCCTGCCGACCTTGTCGGCCCAACCCTGGTAGGAGAGCTTGAGGGTGACGTTCGGGTACTTCGCCGCGAACTCGTCGTTGACCCGCTGGACCAGGTCGGGCCAGTTCTTCTGGGCGTCGTCCATGAGCCAGACGGTGACGGTGCCGCGGGCCGCCTTCGGATCAGCGGCGGCGCTCTTGTCGTCGGCCGAGGGCGAGCCGGTCGAGGAGCAGGCGGTGAGGCCGACCGCCAGGGCGGTGATACCGAACGCGGACATGAGCTGACGCTTCATCACGCCATTCTCCGGGGTGCTAGAGCCAAGGGTGGTGCTGCAGGGATGGAGTGGACTTTGGCCTAGACCAAATGTGATGTCAACGGCCAACACCCCTTGTCAGCACGGCCGTTGCAGAGCCGTTGTCACCGCATGGCGATCCGTCGCCGGGCCATCACCCTGGGTGGGAATTCGGGCGGATTCCGGGTTGGTTTGATGGAGCACGGTCATTCCGGAAATCCGCCGGGCAAATTCCGGGAAATGGCGGGGAAAAGCAAACGGGCCCGTCATGCGCGTGGCGCACGACGGGCCCGGAGCCCGGTTCTCAGGCGATCGCCCCGTACTGCCCGGTCAGCACCTCCACGGCCGCCAGCCCGCAGACCCGGGCGGCGCCGTGGGTGGCGATGTGGAGCGCGCCGACCGGCTCGGACTGGGGCAGCCCCATCTCCACCACCGCGGCGTCCGGCCGGGCCGCCACCAGGCGGCTCAGCACGGCGGACATCCACGCGTACCGGTGCGCGTCCCGCACCACCAGCACCAGGCGACGGCCCTCGGCCTCCGCCACCAGCTCGCCGACCAGGGCGTCCAGCAGCTCGGGGGTCGCCTCGGCCGCCGACACCTCGCGGGTGCGGGTGCCGGGGAAGCGGTCCGCCAGCATGCCCGCCACGCCCCACGGGGTGACGTCGCCGACGGCGATGTTCGGCTCGTCCGAGAAGGAGGCCACGTACGGGCGCTCGCTCACCGGGGGCGCCACCCGGCCCGGCGCCCGAACCACCCGCAGCGCCCGGCGCGCGGCCCGCAGGCCGACCGCCAGGTCCGGCTCCGGGCGCTCGCCCTGGGCCGAGATCCGGCCCCAGCTGCCCAGCGTCCGCACCCGGGCGGCAGCGTCCGCCAGCCGCTCCTCGTCCAGCCGGCCGGCCCGCACGCCCGCGACGATGGCGTCGCGCAGCATCAGCACCGTCTCCTCGTCGGCCAGCCCGCCGCCGACGCAGATCGCGTCCGCACCGGCCGCCAGGGCCAGCACGGTGCCCTCGCCCATCCCGAAGGTGTCGGCGATGGCGCCCATCTCGATCGCGTCGCTGACGATCAGGCCCTGGTAGCCGAGGCCGCCGTCGGCGGGGGCGGCGCGCAGCAGGTCGCGCAGCACGGTCGGGCTCAGGGTGGCCGGCAGCTTCGGGTCCAGCGCCGGGATCATGATGTGGGCGGTCATCACGGCCTTGGTGCCGGCCGCGATCGCCGCCTGGAACGGGATCAGGTCGCGGGCCCGCAGCACGTCCAGGTCGACGTCGATGACCGGCAGGCCGTGGTGCGAGTCCACCGCGGTGTCGCCGTGGCCGGGGAAGTGCTTGGAGCAGGCGGCCACGCCGGCCGACTGCAGGCCCTCGACCCAGGCGGCGGTGTGCCGGGCGCACAGCTCGGGGTCGGCGCCGAAGGAGCGGACGCCGATGACCGGGTTGCGCGGGTTGGAGTTGACGTCCGCGGTGGGCGCCCAGTTGTAGTTGACGCCGGCCGCGGCCAGCGCCCGGCCCAGCTCGCGGGCGACGTCCCGGGTCAGCGCCGGATCGTCGATCGCGCCGAGGGCGAGGTTCCCGGGCCAGGAGGAGCCGGAGCCCGCCTCCAGCCGGGTGACGTCGCCGCTCTCCTCGTCGATGGCGATCAGGAGGTCGGGGTTCTCGGCGCGCAGAGCCCGGGTGAGCGCGGAGAGCTGGTCGAGGTCGACCACGTTGCGGTCGAACAGCGCGACGGAGCCGAGCCCGGCGGCGAGGTGGCGCAGCACCCACGGCGGCGGCTCGGTGCCGACGAAGCCGGGCTGCAGGACGGTCAGGGCATCGCGGTGCAGCTGGTCGCTGTCCGGAACGGTGGGAACGAGGATGCTCACGATGGCTCAGCCCTTCACGGCGCCGTCGGTCAGACCGCCGACCGCCTTGCGCTGCAGGAAGAGGAACAGGATCAGGATCGGCACCGCGAAGAGGGTCGACGCGGCCATGGTCGCGCCCCAGTCGGTGCCGAAGTTGGTCTGGAACGAGGACAGCCACAGCGGCAGGGTCTGGCTGTCGGGCTTCTTGTTCAGCCACAGGACGAGCGGGAACTCGTTCCACGCGGTCACGAAGCCGAACAGCGAGGTCGACATCAGGCCGGGGGCCAGCAGCGGGAAGATCACCTTCAGGAAGGCCTGGCTGCGCGTGCAGCCGTCCACCATGGCCGACTCCTCCAGCTCCTTGGGCACCGCGGCGATGAATCCGCGCAGCGTCCAGATGGTGAAGGGCAGCACCATCATCATGTAGAAGGCGGTGAGCGGGAGCAGGCTGTTCAGCAGGTCGTTGTCGCGGGAGAGCATGTAGACGCCGATGGTCATGACCTCCCACGGCGCCATCTGGGCCACCATGATGACCAGTACGAAGGACTTGCGGCCGCGGAACTTCATCCGGGCGACGGCGAAGGACGCCAGGGTCGCGATCACCAGCGAGATGACCACCGCGCCGACGGTCACCGTGAGGCTGTTGGCGACGTACGTCCAGAAGTTGTCGGCGTGGACGGCCCGGTCGAAGTGGTCGAGGGTCGCGTCCAGCGGGAGGAAGACCGGGGTCCTGCTGATGATGTCCTTGTCCTGCTTGAAGGACGTGGAGATCATCCAGTAGACGGGGAAGATGAAGAAGACGAAGAGGACGACCGCGATCACGTTCGGCCAGGTACGTCCGATGAGCGAGCGCCTCACAGCTCGTCCTCCTGCTTCAGGATGATGCGGAAGTAGTACGACATCAGCGCGGCCAGCATCAGGATGGTGAGCACCGCGATCGCGGAGCCCGCCCCGAAGCGCTGGGCGCCGATGCCCTCCAGGAAGGCGTGCACCGGCAGCGTGCGGGTGAGCCCGTCCGGCCCGCCGTGGTTGATCAGGTAGACCTGGGTGAAGGCCTTGAAGACCCAGATGATCTCCAGGAAGGTCGTGGCCAGGAAGAACGGCTTCAGGCTGGGGAAGACCACCGCGGTGAAGATCTTGACCGGGCCGGCGCCGTCCATCCGGGCCGCCTCGTAGAGCTCCCTGGGGATCGTGGTCAGCGCGGCGTACATGTTGAACGCCACGAACGGGATCGACATCCACACGATCAGCAGCACGACCACGAAGAAGGTCGAGTACTCGCCGCTGTACCAGTTGAAGTGGGCCATCGAGTGCCAGCCCAGCTGGTCCAGGAACCAGTTGACGACGCCGAAGTTCTGGTCGAAGAGCCAGGTGTAGACGGTGGTCGCGGCGACCACCGGCATCGCCCAGGCGAGGACCAGCGCCACCGACAGCAGCAGCCGCATCACCTTGCCGAGGCGGTTGAGCAGCAGGCCGACCAGGGTGCCGCCGACCATGATCAGCACCACGTTGACCGCGGTGAAGCCGATCGTCCGGCCGGTGACCGTCCAGAACTGCGAGTCGGTCAGCTGCTCCTTGTAGTTGTCGAAGCCGTTCCACTCGGTCAGGTGCTGGATGAACTGCCGCTTGTTGAGGTTCTGGAACGACAGCAGGACCGTCTTCAGCAGCGGCCAGCCGAGCAGGCCGACGGTGGCCACGGTGGCCGGCAGCAGCAGCAGGTACGGCGCGAGACGGGCGCCGAGGCCCGGTTCGCCGGCGGTTCTGCCGGTCCTCTTCGGAGTGCTTCCGGCGCCGCCGGCCGTCACGTCAGTGCCGACCGCGACGGCCTTGCCTGTCTCCGGGGACTGTGTCCGCACCCGGTCCGAATGCACAGCCATCGTTCCCTCTTCCTCACAACCCGACCATGACGGACGGGCGCCGCCCACCGGCCCCCCGCCGGGAGCCGGTGAGCGACGCCGCTCGACTGCTTACTGCTTGGTGTTGAGACGCTTCGCGATCTCGTCGTCGGCCTTCTTGGCCGCGGCGGCGTAGTCGCCGGTCAGCGCCGAGGTCAGGAAGTCCTTGATCGGGTTCGGCTCGTTCTCGACGTTGGTCCAGGTCGCGACGTTCGGGGTGACCGCGCCGTTGGCGGAGGCCGGCAGGGCGGCCTTGGCGAAGTCGCCGGCGACCTTGCTGTTGAGGGCGGTCTTGTTCGGGATGGAGCCGGAGGCGGCGAACAGGCCCTCGTTCTTGTCGTTGAGGGCGATCTTCAGGAAGCCCTTGGCGAGCTCGGGGTTCTTGGTCTGCTGGGCGATCGCCAGGTTCGAGCCGCCGAGGAAGACGCTGGACGGCTTGTCCGCGGTCTTGCCGGGGAGCGGGAAGTAGCCGATCTTGTCGGCGGCCAGCTCCTCGGGCTTCGGGACCTCCCAGCCGAGACCGATGATGGTGCCGATGTCGCCCTTGGCGAAGACGTCCTTCTGCTGCGGGGTGGCCTCGTCCTTGTCCTTCGGGGCGGTGGAGGAGTAGCTCTGCAGCTTCTTGAAGGTCTCGAAGGCCTTCTGGCCCTCGGGGGTCGACAGGCCGCCGACCCACTTGTCGCCGTCCTTCTTGGCGAGCTTGCCGCCCTCGCTGGTCAGCAGGCCGAAGTAGACGTACCACTCCTGGCCGGGCATGTAGAGCGGGTCGGTGACGCCCTGGACGGTCTTGACCTTGTCCAGGTCGGCGTAGAACTCGTCCAGGGTCTTCGGCGCGGCGGTGATGCCGGCCTTGGTCCAGATGTCCTTGTTGTAGGTCACCACGCGGTTGGTGAAGTACCACGGGGCGGCGTACTGCTTGCCGTCGAGGATCGAGGACTCGTTCAGGTTGGCGGCCCAGTCGGCGCCGCCCAGGTCGTTCTTGTCCTTGGTGATGTCGAGCAGACCGCCGGTGGCCGCGTAGCCCGCCGTCTGGGTGTTGCCGATCTCCAGGACGTCGACCGAGCCCTCGGAGAGCGCGGCGGTGACCTTCTGGCCGATGCCGTTCCACTTCTGGGTCTGGACGTCGAGCTTGGCACCCGGGTAGGCGGCGGCGAAGTCGGCCTTGACGCTGTCCTCCCAGCCCTTGGGGGCGGAGCCGTCCATCAGCCACACGGTGAGGGTCTTGCCGTCGTAGTTCTTGGCCGCCGAGGACGAACCGTTCTTGCTGTCGTCGCTCTTGCCGTCCGAGCCACAGGCCGCCAGGCCGACGACCATTGCTGCGACGCCGACCGCCGCGATGAGCTGACGCTTCACGCCATCCTCCTGAGGGATGCCTGGGTTACCCCCGTCGGGCGGCTGCGGCAGACCCACACAAAGCGGGGGAAATGGCGCCGCGGACCCCTTCGAACGGGTGGGGGGATTCGTAGTGACCGGCCTAGTGGTGTAGACCAGATGCCTGGAGCTTGGCCTAGACCAATGGGCCTGTCAACGGCTGCTCGACCGATCTCGACCACCCGTTATCAAGCCGACACCGCACATCGTTCATCGCGTGATGAGGTATTCGTTCCGTAGCCATACATGCAACGATGTGACCCGTTAACGATGTGGCGGGGCTTGTGAAGGCCCCGCGAGAAGCGGGAGAACAGGTCCGATGAGCAGCGACGGGGGAACCACCGCCCAGGCCGACGACCCCGAGGTGAAGAACCTCCCGACGCAGACCGGCGCCGACCCGACCGCGCGCGTCCCCAAGTACTACGGCCTCAAGCGCCACCTGCTGCAGCTCACCGAGACCCAGCCCGCCGGCACCCCGGTCCCGCCCGAGCGCGCGCTGGCCGCCCAGTTCGACACCTCGCGCACCACCGTCCGTCAGGCCCTGCAGGAGCTGGTCGTCGAGGGCCGGCTGGAGCGCATCCAGGGCAAGGGCACCTTCGTCGCCAAGCCCAAGGTCGCCCAGGCCCTGCAGCTCACCTCCTACACCGAGGACATGCGGGCCCAGGGTCTGGAGCCCACCTCCCGGCTGATCGAGATCGGCTACATCACCGCCGACGACCGGCTCGCCCCGCTCCTCGACATCAAGCCGGGCGGCCGCGTGCTGCGGATCGAGCGGCTGCGCCTGGCCAACGGCGACCCGATGGCCATCGAGGTCGCCCACCTGTCCGCCAAGCGCTTCCCCGCCCTGCGCCGCAACCTGGCCAAGCACAACTCGCTGTACGCGGCGCTGCGCGAGGTGTACGGGGTCACCGTGGCCGAGGCCGAGGAGACCATCGAGACCACCCTGGCCGACCCGCGCGAGGCCGGCCTGCTCGGCTCCGACCTCGGCCTGCCGATGCTCCAGCTGTCCCGGCACTCCTTCGACGCCGAGGGCGACCCGGTCGAGTGGGTCCGCTCCATCTACCGGGGCGACCGCTACAAGTTCATCACCCGGCTGAAGCGCCCTGAGTAACCGGAGAGTTCGCACTCCCCCACCGCACCCCTGGGCACCGGCGCACGCGACCCGCGCGCCGGTGCCTTTTCGCGCCTCCGCCTCCGAAATCCGCCCGGTGGCGTCCGGATGACGGGAAGTTCCGTCATTTCCGGTGACATGGATCACCCCATGCTCTAGATTGCGCACCCATACTGACTGCCGATCACCGATGGTGCTGCTCGGCGGGCTCACGGGGGCGCGCCACGCCGCCGGGGCTGCGGCGCCGACGGGGAACCCTCCGGAGCGGAGCCGCAATGCCGTCTGATCCCGATGCCCTGGAAAATGTCATGCCCGAGCCACCGGGGACGCCCGTCCCGGCGGTGACGCCCGAGCGCGTGCTGGCCGCTCTCGCCCTGCTCGTGCCGATCGTCGCGATGCTCTGGGTGCCCTCGTACGACAAGACGGACCCGGCCGTGGGCGGGATGCCGTTCTTCTACTGGTACCAGCTGCTCTGGGTGCCGGCCTCGGCGGTCTTCACCGTCGCCGCCTACCTGTTGATCAACCGGGACGAGAAGGCCCGCAAGGCGGCCCGGAAGGGCGGTGCGCGATGAAGGACGTCAACGTGCCGGCCCTCGTGGTCTTCGTGCTGTTCTTCGCCCTGGTCACCGTGATGGGCTTCCTCGCCTCGCGCTGGCGCCGCGCCGGCGACGCGGCGCACCTGGACGAGTGGGGCCTGGGCGGGCGCAGCTTCGGGACCTGGGTGACCTGGTTCCTGCTCGGCGGCGACCTCTACACCGCGTACACCTTCGTCGCCGTCCCGGCGGCGGTGTACGCGAGCGGCGCGGCGGGCTTCTTCGCGGTGCCGTACACGATCATCGCCTACCCGCTGGTCTTCCTCTTCCTGCCCCGGCTCTGGTCGGTCTCCCGGGTGCACGGCTACGTGACCCCGGCCGACTTCGTGCGCGGCCGGTACGGCTCGCGGCCGCTGTCCCTGGTGGTGGCGCTGACCGGGATCCTGGCCACCATGCCGTACATCGCCCTGCAGCTCGTCGGCATCCAGGCGGTGCTGGACGTGCTGGGGCTCGGCGGCGGGGAGAACGCCAACTGGTTCGTCAAGGACCTGCCGCTGTTCATCGCCTTCGGCGTGCTGGCCGCCTACACCTACTCCTCCGGCCTGCGCGCCCCTGCGCTGATCGCCTTCGTCAAGGACGCCCTGGTCTACATCGTGATCATCGTCGCGGTGATCTACATCCCGATCCGTCTCGGCGGTTACGGGCACATCTTCGACTCGGCCGCCCAGCACTTCAAGGAGGCCAAGGCCGGATCGCTGACCCTCCCGGACAACAAGCAGTGGACGTACGCCACGCTCGGCCTCGGCTCGGCGATGGCGCTGTTCATGTACCCGCACTCGGTCACCGGTGTGCTGGCCTCCAAGTCCCGCAACACCGTGCGCCGCAACATGGCGATCATGCCCGCGTACTCGCTGATGCTGGGCCTGCTGGCCCTGCTCGGCTTCATGGCGGTGGCGGCGGGCATCGGCAACGGCGTCAAGGGCTACAACTCCCAGCTCTCGGTGCCGCAGCTGTTCGCGAGCATGTTCCCGGACTGGTTCACCGGCGTAGCCTTCGCCGCGATCGGGATCGGCGCGCTGGTGCCGGCCGCCATCATGTCCATCGCCGCGGCCAACCTCTTCACCCGCAACGTCTACAAGGAGTGGCTCAAGCCCGCCGCCACCCCCGCCGACGAGACCCGGATCGCCAAGCTGGTCTCGCTGCTGGTGAAGGTCGGCGCGCTGGTCTTCGTGCTCGGCATGGACAAGCAGGCCGCGATCAACCTCCAGCTGCTGGGCGGCCTGTGGATCCTGCAGACCTTCGTGGCGATCGTCGGCGGCCTGTTCACCCGCTGGTTCCACCACTGGGCGCTGTTCGCCGGCTGGGCGGCCGGCATGGTCTACGGAACCTGGACGGCGTACGGGATCTCCAGCAAGGCGACCAAGCACTTCGGCGGCAACGCGGCCGAGATCCCCGGCATCGGCGAGATCGGCTACATCGGCCTGACCGCCTTCGCGCTGAACCTGATCATCGCGGTGGCGCTCACCCTGGTGCTGCGGGCGGTCAAGGCGCCCGACCTCCCGGACGAGACCAAGCCCTCCGACTACAGCGCCGACGCCGGCGACGACGAGCCGGAGAACGCGCCGGAGCCCGTAGCGGCGCACTGATTCGCGCCGTACGCGCCCTGTGATCGCGCCGCCTTCTCCGTGAACACTGGAGGAGGCGGCGCGATCATATGTATGAACAGGCGTGCACGCCGGGCAGCACCAGACCGGACCGGCAACCGGCCGGAACCTGATCGACCACGGGGAGCTCGCGGCCATGGCAGAACTCGGCACCACCCTCAACGGCAAGCACCAGTCCACCCTGAACCCGCTCGGCGCCAACGGCTCGGCGGCGGCCACCAGGCTGCCCTCGCTGCTGATCGCGACCCGGCACGGCGAGTCCACCGCCAACGTCGAGTTCCAGCTCGCCGAGGCCACCGGCGCGCTCAGCGTCCCGATCAGCTGCCGCGACGCCGACATCCCGCTGTCGCGGCGCGGCCGCCGGCAGGCCCGGGCGCTCGGCCGCTGGTGGGCCGAACTGCCCGGTGTCGACCGCCCGCGCAGCGTCTGGTGCTCGCCGTACCTGCGCACCGCCGAGACCGCCAGAGTCGCGATCGCCCGGGCCGCCGGGCTCGGCGCCGTCCCCGCCTCGCTGCCCGTCCGCTACGACGAGCGGCTGCGCGACCGCGAGCTCGGCATCCTGGAGATGCTGCCCAGGGCCGCCATCGAGGCCAAGTACCCGGAGGAGGCGGCCCGGCGGCGCAAGATGGGCGAGCTCTACTACCGCCCGCCCGGCGGCGAGTCCTGGGCCGACGTCGCGCTGCGGGTGCGCAGCCTGCTGCGGGACGTCTGCGAGGAGGACGCCGGACGGCCCGTCCTGCTGGTCGCGCACGACTGCACGGTGCTCATGCTCCGCTACGCGCTGGACCGGCTCGACGAGGCGGAGCTCACCGCGCTCGGGCCGGTGCACAACTGTTCCACCAGCCTCTGGCGGACCCGGGACGGGCGGCTGCGCCCGGACGGCTGGAACGGCGTCGACCACCTGACGGCCGAAGTGGCCTGACGGTCCGCCACATGTGCGGCGCCGGTCAGCTCAGGCACCGGTCAGCTCAGGCACCGGTCCGCTCAGGCACCGGTCAGCTCAGGCCCGGGTCGGCGAAGCAGCGCCGGTACGCCAGCGGCGTGGTGCCCAGCCGCCGGCCGAAGTGGTGCCGCAGGGCGGCGGCGTTGCCGAAGCCGCAGCGGGCGGCGATCGCGTCCACCGACTCGGTGGTGGACTCCAGCAGCCGCTGGGCGAGCAGCACCCGCTGCCCGGTCAGCCAGCGGTGCGGGGTGGTGCCGGTCTCCTGCTGGAAGCGGCGGGCGAAGGTGCGCGGCGACATCAGCGCCCGGGCGGCCAGCTGCTCGACGGTGGCCTCCTCGTCCAGGTGGTGGCGCATCCAGTCGAGCAGCGGGGCCAGCGAGTCGCCCTCGGGCAGCGGCCGGTTCACGAACTGGGCCTGCCCGCCCTCCCGGTGCGGCGCGACCACCATCCGCCGGGCGATCTCCCGGGCCACCTCGGCGCCCTGGACCTTGCGGACCAGGTGCAGGCAGGCGTCGATGCCGGCCGCCGTCCCGGCCGAGGTGATCACCGGGTCGTCGTCGACGTACAGCACGTCCTGCTCGACCGTGGTCAGCGGGAAGCGCGCGGCCAGCTGCTCGCTGTGCCGCCAGTGGGTCGCCGAGCGGCGGCCGTCCAGCAGCCCGGCGGCGCCCAGGACGAAGGCGCCGCTGCAGATGGACAGCACCCGGCCGCCGGCCGCCACCACCCCGCGCAGCGCCGCCAGCAGCGGCTCGGGGTACTCGCGCCGGATCGCCGCCGCGGTGACCACCGCGAGGTCGGCCCCGGCCAGCCGCTCGGGGCCGTACGGGACGTCGACGGCGAAGCCGGCGTGGGTGGCGTGCGGGCCCGGACGGGCGCCGGCGATCGCGAAGTCGTAGCCGGGCAGCCCTTCGGCGGTGCGGTCGAGGCCGAACACCTCGCAGGCCACGCCCAGTTCGAAGGGGTGGATCTCCTCCAGCACCACCGCGACCACGTTCTTCAGCACGCCGTCCAGGATGCCCCGGGCGCCCGCTCCGGCGGAAGACGCCCGGTGGCAGGATTTCGAGGCAATCGGTCGTTCCTGCCGCTCGTGGGCGCCGGCCCGCCCGGCCAGAGTGGACGCCATGGACAGCGACATCCTTTCCGGAGCACTCGCCCTGGCCGGAGCCGTCGGCGGCTTCGGCCTGCTCGGCGTGCTGATCGGCCGCGAGGTCTCCCGCGGCCCGGCGGCCGGGCGCGACAACTACCACCGCCCGGGCGGCTACCCGGCCGACCCCGGCCGACCCGAGCGGCTGCACGGCACCGTGCCCGCCGCACCGGCCGCACCGGCCGCGCCCGCCGCACCCACCGCCCTCGCGGCCCGTTCGACCCCGGATCTTCCCGCCGCGCCCGGCTCCGGCACACTGGCCGCATGGACTACCTCATCCGCCAGGCCCTTCCGGAGGACCTCGAAGACGCCGGCCGCATCACCGTCGAGGCCTTCGTCGGCGGCGGCTTCACCTCGCCCGGGAGCAGCTACGTCGAGCACCTGCGCGACGCCGCCCGCCGGGCCCGGGAGGCCGAACTCCTGGTCGCGGTCGACCCGGTCACCGGGCGGGTCCTCGGCTGCGTGACCTTCGCCGTCGGCGGCACCGAGTGGGCGGACATCGCCACCCCGCGCGAGGGCGAGATCCGCATGCTCGCCACCGCCGGGGCCTCCCGCGGCCGGGGCGTCGGCGAGGCGCTGGTGCGCGCCTCGCTCGCCCGCAGCCGCGAACTCGGCCTGGACGGCATGGCGTTCTCCACCCGCCCGGAGATGAAGGCCGCCCACCGGATCTACGAGCGGGTCGGCTTCCGGCGCACCCCCGAGCGGGACTGGGCGCCCTACCCGGGAATGGACCTGATGGTCTACACCCTGGCGTTCTGAGGACCCCGTCACCACCGGGCGCCCGTCACGGCTTCCTGTCGTACCCCGGCGCCACGTAGACGGTGTACCGGCCGTGCTCGCCGCTCTTCACCACGGTCGCCA
Source organism: Streptomyces sp. 1331.2 (assembly GCF_900199205.1). Taxonomy (NCBI): domain Bacteria; kingdom Bacillati; phylum Actinomycetota; class Actinomycetes; order Kitasatosporales; family Streptomycetaceae; genus Streptomyces; species Streptomyces sp. 1331.2. The sequence goes on from NZ_OBMJ01000001.1 coordinate 2,734,558, forward strand.
CCCGGTACCCGGCCGCCTTCAGCGTCGGCTGGATCGCCTTGTCGATGGCCGCGGTCTGGGTGAAGTCCAGCACCACGACCTTCCACTCGTGCGCCTGGATCCCGGCCTGGATCGCGGGCACCCCGTTCTGCATCTGGCCGGTGGCCGGGTCGCGGCGGAAGACCGCCACCAGGTCGTGCCACTGCTGCCAGTTGCTCTGCTTGCGCAGGTAGTACGCGGGCACGTTGTAGTTCTCGACCAGGTACCGGTCCTCGCCCTTGACGACGTACGGCTCCAGCGCGGCGACGAACTCCTCCGAGTTCGACCACTCGCCGTACATCTCCCGGCCCTGCGCCGCGCCCACCCAGGCCAGCGGCCCGACCACCAGGGCCGCGGCCGCCACCCCGGCCACCAGGTGCAACCGCCCCTTCAGCCACAGCACCACCCGGGCCAGCACCAGGCCCACCACCATGCAGGAGAACCAGGCACCGAAGTCGACGTGCTTCTGCAGCGACAGCCAGGTGTGGATGCGGATCTGGTTCACCGGAGCGAGCAGACCGGCCGCCAGCAGCAGCAGCGCCAGCCAGAACTCGGGCCAGGCCGCCCCGCCGCGCCGGCGCGCCCGCACCAGCTGCGCCACCACCCCGACCAGCGCCACCACCAGCAGCGGGCCGACCCAGCGGGCCGCCTCCGAGGCCACGTACGAGTAAGCGTCATGGCCGGGGGCGCGCTTGAGCGTGGTGTGGTTGAAGCCGTTGACGTAGCGCTCGCCGGCCGCCAGCGCCGCCGCGCCGACCGCCACCACGAAGGTGAGCAGCACCAGCAGCCCGCGCCGCCAGGCCTCCCAGCTGCGCAGCGAGCCGCGCGGCCCGGCCAGCACCGCGATGCCCGCGACCACCGGCACCCAGAGCAGCGCGGCGTACTTGGTGGCGCCGGCCAGAGCCAGCAGCAGCCCGGAGGCGACCAGGCTCGGGTAGCCGCCGCCGGTGGTCAGCCGCACCGCGAAGTACCCGGCCCAGGCGAGGATCGCCAGCGCCATCGCGTCGTAGGTGGCCAGGCCGCCCAGGAACTGGGTGGGGCCGAGCGCCACGAAGGCCGCCGCCGCGCCGAACGCCGCGAGCGAGCCGTACAGCCGCCGGGTCGCCAGGTGGACGGCCACGGTGGCGGAGAGCATGAACGCCAGGCTCAGCAGCCGGGCGCCGTTCAGCCCGCCGACGAAGTCCGCGACGGCCACCACCACCGGGTAGATCAGCGGGGAGCCGGAGAAGAAGGTCTCGTACGTGGACACCGGGGTGCCGTGCCGCAGGTGCGCGATCTCCTGGTAGCCGGCGTAGATGTAGGTGCCCTCGTCGATGAAGGCGGTGTTGCTGAGGATCAGGTGGTACGAGAGCGCGCCCTGCACCAGCAGCACGGCCAGCAGCGGCAGCCAGTCCGCGCGCAGCGCCGGGCGGGCCGGGTGCGGCACCGGCAGCGGGCCGGGCCGGCGGCGGCGCCGGTCGGCCTGGTAGGGCTGTGCGGGCACCGCGGCCGTGCGGTCGCGCTCACCGAGGCCCACCCCGCCCCGCCGGGCCCCGCCCAGGACGGGCTTGCGGGTGGAGTGGGGCCGGATCCAGCGGCCGTCCGCGCTCATCAGTACTGCTCCTCATCTGGGACTTCACGTCCGGACGCGTCCTGGCGGACGCACGCTCCGGGGCGTGCTTCGGCCGCCGCCCCACACTGCCGGGGGCGGCGGCCGGAGGTTCGGGAGGGCCGGCCCCGGCCCCCGCACGGCTCAGTTCGACCGGGACCGGCCGGGCTCAGCCGCGTTCGGGCCGGCTCAGCCGCTGAGCCAGGCGCCCGTCGGCGGGACGGACGGCGGCGAGCTCGGGCCGGCCACGATCTTGACGATGTCGGCCTCGGGCAGCACCTGGCCCCAGGCCTGGATGTCGGCGACCGCGCCGTGCCAGGGGTCGGCCCACTGCGAGTTGGAGCTCAACCGCCCCACCTGCAGGGAGTTGGTGCCGCTGGGCTGCACCCCGGCCGACTTCGCCGAGGACTGCGGGGCGCCGTTGACGTACAGGGTGAGCTGGCCCGACGGGTCGTCGTACACGCCGGTCAGCAGCACCCACTGGTTGACCGTCGCGTCGCCCTTGGACCAGGCGATCGCCGAACCGCCGCCCGGCACCTGGACCTTGAAGTACCACTGGTCGTGCCCGTTGTTGTTGGCCCGGCCCAGCGACCACGCGTAGTACGGGCCGTCGCCCTGGCTGACCGCGCTGCGGTTGCCGTTGGGCAGGTCGACCAGCACCCGCGCGGAGACGGTGAAGCTCTTGCTCACGTCGACGACCTGGGTGGTCGTCGAGGCGAAGGAGTCCTGGCCGCTGGGCAGCTTGAGGACCTGTCCGGAGAACCCGGCCATCGTCCCCGGCTTGGCGTCGGCGCCCAGGTTGAGCGCCGCCGGGCCGGTCTTGGCCGGCACGCTGCCGACGGTCGGCGGGCTGTCGATGCCCTTGACCGGCGGGGCGCTCGACGGGCTCGACGGGCCGGGCGAGCCGGGGGTCGTCGGGCTCGACGGGCCGCTGCTCTGGGTCGTCTTCTTGTCGTCCTTGGAGTGCTGGTAGAACCAGAAGCCCCCGCCGGCCGCGGCCAGCAGGACGACGGCGGTCGCCGCGCCGATCAGCTTGTTCCGGCGGCCGCGCTTGGCGGCCTTCTCGTTCTGCTCGGCCAGCGCCTCCCAGTCCGGCGTTCCGACCGGAGCGGTCGGGCCTGCCGGGCCGGTCGGGCCGGCGGGCGGCGGGAAGCCGCCCTGCTGCGGCCACGGCGGCGCGGGCTGCGCGGCCTGGGCCGGCTGCGGCACCGGCGGGAAGGCCTGCGGGCCGGCCGGCGGCTGCGGCACGAGCGGCTGCGGGCCGGGCTGCGGCTGCGCGGGCTGCTGGCCGGGCAGCGGCTGTATGCCCTGCGGCTGCGGGGCCACCGGCCCCGGCGGCACCGGCCCGGGCACCGGCGGCACCGGCTGCGGCGCCGGATACGGCGTCATCTGCTGGGGCTGCGCAGGCGCACCGGGCGGCGGCCCGTAGCCGGAGGCGGGGCCGAAGGCGCCGCTAGGGGACTGCGGAGGCACACCGGTGGCCGGAGCGGTCCCCCCGGCCGGTGCCTGCTGCGGTGGCGTGGGGGGCTGGCCCGGCTCGCCACTCGGTACCGGTCGATCGCTCATGGCCGGAATGCTAGGGCATCCGCCCCGGCACGCCCATGGGGGGTGCGCAGAGGAAACCGGGGCACGGCCGCCTGCCGCGCGGCCCGGTGCGCCGCCCGGCTCGGCGGCACGCGGCCCGCCGCACCACCACGCACACCACCCGTCCCGCAACCCGTCACGCGCCCCGTCACGCAACCCCGTTGTACGGCAGCTTCCAGCGCTGCGCGACCGTGTCCGCGCACGGCCGCAAGGTCACCGCCGTCCCGTCCGCGAGGGCGCCGCCCGCGGTGCCCAGGCACAGGCCCGAGTCCGGGTGCTTCAGCCGCTGCCCGGCGACCGGCGTCCAGCGCTGCGCGGAGCCGCCGGTGCACTCGGCCAGGGTCACCGCGCTGCGGTCGGCGGTCGGCGCCAGGCAGGCCGCGCCGCCGCGCAGCGAGCCGTCGTTGCCGACCGTCCAACCGGTGGAGACGCCCGGGTCGCCGCAGGAGCCGACGGTCACCGGGGTGCCGGCGAGCCCGCCGCCGCCGTGCCGCAGGCAGATCCCGGGCGCCCCGGCCGGGACCTCGCCGGCCGGCAGGCCGATCCGGTTGTGGAAGGCGAAGGACTCGCTGCGCAGACCGGTGCCGCCGCTCCACACCTCGAAGCCCGCCTGCACCCGGCACAGGTAGGAGCCCTTGGGGACGTAGCCGCGGGCCATCGCGTCGGCGGTGAACAGCCGCAGGTCGAGGCCGCGGGTGGTGTGGGTCGGCGCGGTGCGGACGTAGCTGATCACGCTGTGCGGGCCGGTGATCGGCGCCTGGTAGACGTCGTAGTCGGCGTCGCCGAACTGCTGGGCGCCCGCCACCTTGTCGCCGGCCGGGCGCACGTTGTCGGTGGCGTCCAGCCAGACCATCAGTTCGGCGCTGTCCCCCGGCAGGCAGTTGTCGGGGGTGGAGCCGTACCAGAGGTCGAAGGAGAGGTTGAAGGAGCCGCTCACCCTGCCGTTGGCGTCCCAGTCGGCGGTCGCGTCGCCGAGGGCGCTGACCGGTACGGGCAGTCCGCTCGCGCCGGGGGCGGTGGAGACGTTGGGGTAGGCGCCCGGGGCGAGCGGGTTCTTCGGGACGAAGTCGCGGATCCGGGACACCGTGAACCCGTTGTCCCCGACCGGGTCCACGCAGACCGTGCCCGCGGTGTTCCACGGGTTCGGTTCGAGGACCTTCGACCCGCCGTCCATGGCCAGCTTGGGGAACGGCTCCTGCACGGTCGAACACAGGCCCGGCACGGCCGCCGCCGTCGCCGTGGCGGCCGGTGGCTGCTCCACCGCCCCGACCTCGCCGCTGCAGCCGGCCAGCAGCGCTGCGACCGCGCCGAACGCGGACGCCGCCCGGAAGCCGCGCAGGCCCCGCCGGCCCTGCCGGTCCCTCAGGCCCCGTGCCGCGCGCCCGGCCGGCCCGTCCTCGATGATCATCACTTTTCCCCGAACCGTCCTCAGCTGCTGGGCGGAAACCGTACACAAGTGCTCCACCAGCACCCCCGTTCACATCACGATCGGAAATCGATATCGGTTCCGAAGAGCCGACGGAGGAGGGGGGAAGGGAACTCGATGTGACCGGTCCCGTACGATCCTGGCGTCCCCCCGCTGCCCGGCCGACAACGGCCACCGGGCGGGGACGGTTCAGACCCAATACGGTTTCGGGGGAGTAGAGCACGTGACTGTCACCGAGAGCACGCGACTCGCGGGCAGCGGTCAACCGCCCGTCTCACGACGCCGCAGCCGGCGCGACCCGGCCGCCCGAAACCAGTGGGGCCTGCTCCCCCAACCGCCGGACAACACCGAGAAGTACCTGTACGCGCGCACCAACCTCTGGGTGCTGACCTGCTTCTCCGTCATCAGCTTCGCCTGCATGGTGGCCAGCGAGATCGGCCTGCTGAGCGCGACGCCGTGGTTCTTCGTGTTCCTCCCGCCGCTCGCCTTCACCATCGGCTACTACCTGATATCCCGGTGGGTGCACGGCTTCAACCAGACCTTCGACCTCGCCGCGCACCGCGCCCTGGTCAAGTCCTGGCAGCCGGAGCAGTACCCGACCGTCGACATCTTCCTGCCCGTCGCCGGCGAGCCCATCGAGGTGCTGCACAACACCTGGACGCACGTCGCCCGGCTGCGCGACCAGTACCCGGGCGAGGTCACCCCGTACGTCCTCGACGACAGCAACAGCCCGCAACTCGCGCAGATGGCCGTCGACTTCGAGTTCGTCTACGGCACCCGCGACAAGCTCGGCTGGTTCAAGAAGGCCGGCAACCTGCAGTTCGGCTTCCGCAACTCCGACAGCGACTACATCCTCATCCTGGACGCCGACTTCGCGCCCAGGCCGGACCTGCTGAACGAGATGCTCCCCTACCTGGAGGCCGACCCCCGCCTCGGCATCGTCCAGTCCCCGCAGTTCTTCCGCATCCTGGACTCGCAGAACTGGATCGAGCGCGGCGCCGGCGCCGTCCAGGAGCTGTTCTACCGGACGGTCCAGGTCTCCCGGCAGCGCAACGACGGCGCCATCTGCGTCGGCAGCTGCGCGATCTACCGGCGCGCCGCGCTGGAGGAGAACGGCGGCACCACGCTGATCGGCCACTCCGAGGACGTGCACACCGGCTTCGACCTGCGCCGCCTCGGCTGGGACCTGCAGTACATACCCATCGCGCTGGCCACCGGCGTCTGCCCGGACAACGTCGGCGGCTTCTTCAACCAGCAGTACCGCTGGTGCACCGGCTCGATGAGCCTGCTCGGCAGCAAGAAGTTCTGGCAGACCAAACTGCGGCCGGTCACCCGGGCCTGCTACCTCTCCGGGTTCTTCTACTACATCCACACGGCGCTGTTCACCGTCGTCTCTCCGCTCATCCCGATCGTCCTGCTGCTCGCCCGGCCCGACCTGATCCGCTGGCAGAACACCGCGCTCGTGCTGCCCGGCCTGCTCTACGCGACGGTCGTCTTCCCGCTCTGGCACCGCAACCCGTACCGCCTGGAGGCCTGGGCCGCCCGCATGATGTACGGCTGGGCGCACGTCTTCGCCATCTGGGACATCGTGCGCCGCAACCGGATGGCCTGGCAGCCGACCGGCTCCAGCGGCGCCAAGAAGAACAAGACCCGCCGGTTCTGGCTCGGGGTCATCGTCTGGGGCGGTGGCACGGCCCTGCTCTGGGTGCTGCTGAGCATCTGGCGGATGCTCACCATGGGCCCGCTGAACTTCGCCCTCGTCCTCGCCTCCGGCCTGTTCTACGCGACCATCGTGGGCCGGGTCCTCGTCCAGCCGCGGCCCACGGAAGCAGTGTGATCGCCATGACCGCCCACCCCCGACGGGCCGGCCGGCTCCGTCGCCGGCTGGCGCTCCCGCTGCTGACCGCCGGACTGCTCCTGCTCACCGGCTGCGGCCCGGAGGACCCGGGCTTCGCGATGCAGCAGGACCTCGCCGCGCCGGCCCCGGCCGGCGCGCCCGCGACCCCGGGCACGGCCCCTTCTGCGAACACCGCCACCGCGGTGCCGACCCAGGCCGCCGCCAAGCCCAAGGCCCTGCCCGCCGGCGTCCCGTACGACGTCACCCCGCTGCTCAAGCCGACGAACAAGTACCTCGGCGCCGCCCTGCCCGGCGTCCCCGCCACCATGGACGCGCTGCCCGTCTACGGCAGCACGATCGGCAAGCAGCCCAACGTCCTGGAGTTCTACGCCCACTGGAAGGGCGGCTTCGACACCGCCGGCGTGCGCCGGATCCACGACGCCGGCGCCCTGCCCTTCATGGCCTGGGAGCCGCACGAGCCCTCGCTCGCCGCGATCGCGGCCGGCGACACCGACGACTACGTGCGCGGCGTCGCCAAGGCCGTCGCCAAGCTCAACCTGCCGATCGCCATCAGCATCGCGCACGAGATGAACGGCGACTGGTACCCCTGGGGGCGCCAAGCCGCGAGCCCCGAGGACTTCGTCGCCGCCTGGCGCCACGTCCACGACCTCTTCGACCAGGCCGGCGCCACCAACGTGATCTGGGTCTGGAGCCCCAACATCACCGTCCCCGCGCCCAACACCCGCCTGGCGCCGTACTACCCCGGCGACACCTACGTCGACTGGGCCGGCATGACCGGCTACTTCACCAACGACGGCCCCAAGACCTTCGAGGCCCTGTACGGCCCGACCATGGCCGAGATCCGCACCTTCTCCCAGAAGCCGTTCTTCATCAGCGAGACCGCCGCCGAGCAGGGCAGGCACCAACAGGCCTTCGTCGACCAGCTGTTCTCCGGGATGGAGGCTCACGACGACATCGTCGGCTTCATCTGGTTCAACATGATCAAGCGGGCGGACTGGCGGGTCGAGACCGTTCCGGACACCCTCGCCGCCTTCAAGAAGCGGGTGGCCGCCCCCCGTTACGGCTTCGACCTCCGGAACCCATGATGAACAGCGACCTCTCCCCCAGCCCGAAGCACCCCGCCGGCCCGCAGCACCCCGCCGGCCCGCAGCAGCCCGCCGACGAAGAAGCGGCCACGGCTGCGGACACCGACACCGCCGTCGCCGTCGACAACCCCGACGGCGTCGAGCTGGCCCCGTACACCATCCCCCCGGTCCCCGCGATCGGCTGGGACCCGGGCACCAGCCCCCGCCGCCGCTGGATCGCCCGCGGCCTGCTCGGCGCCGTCCTGGCCGTCCAGGCCGCGCTCTCGCTGCGCCTGCTCGCCGCCGCGCACCCCGACGAGGCCGCCGCCATGGTCGCCGGCCGCCAGCAGCTCGCCCACCTGCTGCACGGCACCCCGGTCACCACCGACCTGGTCGACCGGATCAACGGCTCGCCCTGGCTCTACCCGCCGCTGGCCGGCGCCGCCGCCGACGCCAACGGCATCTGGGGCACCCGGCTGCTCAGCCTCGGCTTCGCCCTGATCACCACGGTGCTGCTCTACTCGCTGACCCGCCGGCTGTTCAACGAGCGGGTCGCGATCTGCGCGATAGCCGTCTACGCCGTGCTGCAGTCCACCGTCGTGGTCGGCTTCTACGCCGCCCCCGAGTCCGCGGCCGTCCTGCTGGTCGCCCTCGCCGCCTGGGCCGTGGTGTTCACCTCCCGGCGCCATCCGGCCCTGGTCCTGACCGCCGCCCCGCCCCTCGCGCTGGCCTGCGCCGTCGCCTACTCCGCCGCCTTCGCCGTCCCCGCGGTGGTCGCCCTCGCCGTGGCCACCGCCCGGCCGGGCGGCCGGCTCGGCCGGGCCGCCCTGCGCGCACTGCCGCTCGCCGCCGCCACCCTCGTCCTGCTGCTGCCGTACGGCACGCTCGGCCGGGTCGCCGGCTGGTCGCCCTCGCACGGCAACGCCCCCGGCTCGGCCGGGTCCATCCTGCTCTCCACCCTCCAGTGGAGCGGCCTGTTCACCGTCCTCGCGGTCGCCGGCACCATCGCCTACGCCCGCAAGGAGCAGATGAACGAGCACGACGCTTCCGAGAAGGACGCCGCGCCCACCTCCCGGGGCCGGCGCGCCCTGCTCGGCACCGTGCTCACCGCCACCGCCCTGCTCGTCCCGGCCGCCCACCTGTGGACCGGCACCTCGGGCGCGCTGTTCCGCCACCTCGGCTACGGCATGCTGCTCGCCGCCCCGCTGGCCGGGGTCGGCCTGACCCGGCTGGTCGGCGCCCACTTCCGCCACCCCCAGCTCGGCATCCTGGTCTGGGTCGCGCTGCTCGCCCTCGGCCTGGAGCAGTCCGCCCTGCGCTACCAGAACGGTCCCGACTCCGGCCGCCTGCTGGCCGTCCTGCGGGTCCACACGGCGCCGCAGGCCCACTACCTCACCGAGGTCGACGGACTCGCCGAGTACTACCTCGGCGCGGTCAGCAAGCCCGAGCAGTGGGTCTCGGCCCGCGCCGGGACGGACTACCGCGACGGCGCCGGCGTGCAGCACCACGGCGACGACGGCAGCACCGCCGCGATCCGGGACGGCTGGTTCACCATGGTCGTCCTCGACAGCACCGCGCCGCGGGCCACCGACCGGGCCCTGAGCGACGCCCTGGCGGGCAGCGGGCACTACCGGCTGGTCGCCCAGTTCACCTCGCCGACCGGCGATTCGAGCACGTACAAGGTCTATCTCAAGCACTGACGGGCCACCGGGCCCGCCCGCACAGCCGACACGACAGGCACAACATATGGTGCCGCCGCAGTCCGGTGGCACTACATGTATGCTCACTCCTGCTGTCGATGCAGGGGAACCCGGTGCGAATCCGGGACTGCCCCGCAGCGGTGAGCGGGCGGTTCCAGCAGCCGTGCCCGCGAGTCCGAGTACCTGCCGCCAGCGTGCGCCACGGCCCTCCCGCAAGAGGCCGCGCCAGCACCAGCAGTACCCCTCCGGGCCTCGCGGGCGGGCCGGGGAGACACCGTCGCGCGACGCCGCCTTGCGTTCGTGCCGTGCTCCCCTGCCCCGATCGGCCCGGTGGCCCCGATCACCGCCGCCGATCGCCGCCAGGAGAGAGCGCCTTGACCACCGCTGCCTCAGCCACCCTGCCCGCCCAGGGCTCCGGTACCGCCTTCACCGACCCGACGGTCACCGACCCCGGCGGCGCCCTGCTGCGGCTTCTCACCGACCGCAGTGCCGACCTCCCCGAGGTCGACCCCGGCCACGTCGCCGCTGCCGCGCTGCGCGGCCGCCACGCCGGCTCGGACTTCGCCGAGCTGCGCGGGCTGGCCGTGGACGCCGCCGCGTCGATGATCGCCGAGGACCCCCAGTACTCGAAGCTGGCCGCCCGCCTGCTCGCCCTGGAGATCGTCGACGAGGCGAACAGCCAGGGCTCCACGTCCTTCTCCGCCTCGATCGCCGTCGGCCACACCGAGGGCCTGATCGGCGACACCACCGCGGAGTTCGTCGCCAAGCACGCCGCCGCCCTGGACGCGCTGATCGACACCGCCGGCGACGACCGCTTCGAGTACTTCGGCCTGCGCACCGTGCAGTCCCGCTACCTGCTGCGCCACCCGATCACCCGCAAGGTGATCGAGACCCCGCAGCACTTCCTGCTCCGCGTCGCCTGTGGCCTGGCGGTCGGCGACAACGAGCAGTCGGTGCGCGAGGTGGCCGAGCTGTACGGCCTGATGAGCCGCCTGGAGTACCTGACCTCCTCGCCGACGCTCTTCAACTCCGGCACCCGGCACCCGCAGATGTCGAGCTGCTACCTGCTCGACTCCCCGCTGGACAACCTGGACTCGATCTACAACCGCTACGCGCAGATCGCCCGCCTGTCCAAGCACGCCGGCGGCATCGGCCTGTCCTACTCGCGCATCCGCTCGCGCGGCAGCCTGATCCGCGGCACCAACGGCAAGTCCAACGGCATCGTGCCGTTCCTGCGCACCCTCGACTCCTCCGTCGCCGCCGTCAACCAGGGCGGCCGGCGCAAGGGCGCGGCCTGCGTCTACCTGGAGACCTGGCACGCCGACATCGAGGAGTTCCTGGAGCTCCGCGACAACACCGGCGAAGAGGCCCGCCGCACCCACAACCTCAACCTGGCGCACTGGATCCCGGACGAGTTCATGCGCCGGGTCAACGCCAACGAGGACTGGTCGCTGTTCTCCCCGGCCGACGTGCCCGAGCTCGTCGACCTGTGGGGCGCCGAGTTCGACGAGGCCTACCGCAAGGCCGAGCTGGCCGGCAAGGCCGTGCGCACCATCCCCGCGCAGACCCTGTACGCCCGCATGATGCGCACCCTGGCGCAGACCGGCAACGGCTGGATGACCTTCAAGGACGCCTCCAACCGCGCCGCCAACCAGACCGCGCTGCCCGGCCGCACGGTGCACTCCTCCAACCTGTGCACCGAGATCCTGGAGGTCACGGACGACTCCGAGACCGCCGTCTGCAACCTGGGGTCGGTCAACCTCGGTGCGCACGTGGCTCTTGATGCCCGCGCCGACGACCTGATCAACGCCATGGACTGGGAGCGCCTGGACGCCACCGTCCGCACCGCCGTCACCTTCCTCGACCGCGTGGTGGACATCAACTTCTACCCGACGACCGAGGCCGGCACCTCCAACTCCCGCTGGCGCCCGGTCGGCCTCGGCGTGATGGGCCTGCAGGACGTCTTCTTCAAGCTGCGGATCGACTTCGACTCGGCGGAGGCCAAGCAGCTCTCCACGCTGATCGCCGAGCGCATCATGCTCACCGCCTACGAGCGCTCCGCGGACCTCGCCGAGCAGCTGGGCCGCCACGAGGCGTACGGCGAGACCCGCGCCGCCCGCGGCGAACTGCACATCGACCACTTCCCGACGGCCGCCCCGCAGTGGGCCGACCGCTGGACGGCGCTGCGCGCCCGCATCGCCGAGACCGGCCTGCGCAACTCGCTGCTGCTCGCGATCGCCCCAACCGCGACCATCGCCTCCATCGCCGGCGTGTACGAGTGCATCGAGCCGCAGGTGTCCAACCTGTTCAAGCGCGAGACCCTGAGCGGCGAGTTCCTGCAGGTCAACCCGTACCTGGTGCGCGAGCTCAAGGAGCTCGGCGTCTGGGACCAGCAGACCCGCGACTCGCTGCGCGACGCCAACGGCTCGGTGCAGGACCTGGGTTGGCTGCCCGCCGAGGTCCGTTCGCTGTACCGCACCGCGTGGGAGCTGCCGCAGCGCGCCCTGATCGACCTGGCCGCGGCCCGCATGCCGTACCTCGACCAGAGCCAGTCGCTGAACCTGTTCATGGCGGCGCCGACCATCGGCAAGCTCAGCTCGATGTACGCCTACGCGTGGAAGGTCGGTCTCAAGACCACCTACTACCTGCGTTCGCGCCCGGCCACCCGCATCGCCCAGGCCGCCCCCGGCGCCGCCCGTGCCGCCGCGCCCGTGCCGGTCAACACCCCGACCCTCACCCCGGAGCAGGAAGCCGCCCTCGCCTGCTCCCTGGAGAACCCCGAGTCCTGCGAGGCCTGCCAGTAATGTCTCAGTCCGAAGACCGCAAGATGCTGCTCGACCCCGGCTTCGAGCTGACGCTGCGCCCGATGCGCTACCCGTCGTTCTACGACCGGTACCGGGACGCGATCAAGAACACCTGGACCGTGGAAGAGGTGGACCTGCACTCGGACGTCGCCGACCTGGCGAAGCTGAGCGAGGGCGAGCGGCACATGATCGGCCGGCTGGTCGCGTTCTTCGCGACCGGTGACTCGATCGTCGCGAACAACGTGGTGCTGAGCCTCTACAAGCACATCAACTCCCCGGAGGCGCGGCTGTACCTGTCGCGTCAGCTGTTCGAGGAGGCCGTGCATGTGCAGTTCTACCTGACGCTGCTCGACACGTACCTGCCCGACCCGGAGGACCGCGCGGCGGCCTTCGCGGCGGTCGAGAACATTCCGTCGATCGCGCAGAAGGCCAAGTTCTGCTTCAAGTACATGAACGCGGTCGACCACATCGACTCGCTGCAGACGAAGGAGGACAGGCGGGCGTTCCTGCTCAACCTGATCTGCTTCGCGGCGTGTGTGGAGGGTCTGTTCTTCTACGGCGCGTTCGCGTACGTGTACTGGTTCCGGTCGCGTGGTCTGCTGCACGGTCTGGCGACGGGCACCAACTGGGTGTTCCGCGACGAGTCCATGCACATGGACTTCGCGTTCTCCGTGGTCGACACGGTGCGCGAGGAGGAGCCCGACCTCTTCGACGAGGAGATGGGCAAGCAGGTCACGGAGATGCTGGAGGAGGCCGTCGAGGCCGAGCTCCAGTTCGCCCAGGACCTGTGCGGTGAGGGCCTGCCCGGCATGAACACCGCCTCGATGCGGGAGTACCTGCAGGCGGTCGCGGACCAGCGCCTGGCGCGTCTGGGTCTGCCGATCCGGTACGGCTCGGCGAACCCGTTCGGCTTCATGGAGCTGCAGAACGTGCAGGAGCTGACCAACTTCTTCGAGCGCCGGGTGTCGGCGTACCAGGTCGCGGTCGAGGGGTCCGTCGCCTTCGACGACGACTTCTAAGTCCATATCGTTCAGCAAACAGCGGAGCTGCCGTCACGGCAGCTCCGCTGTTTGATACCCGGTGTTCAGGAGTAGCCCAGGCATGTCCAAGCTCCAACAGCGTGTGATCGAAGGCCCCTTCGGGCCGATACAGGTCAGTCATGACCGCTGGCCGTCCGTCGTGGCACATGTGCAAGGGGCAGGAATGCCCACTGTGACTGTCGTACCCAACCGCGACTACGGCGCCATGAACATCAACGGCCAGAACATCCCGGTGAGCCGGTCTCGCAACCGCACCCGGACGGCCGTTGTCGGTGATCGCAGCTACGAGCTGCGGCCCACCAGCCTCCGCCGGGCAGAGTTGCGGCGCAACGGTGTGCTCATCGCCAACGCAAGCGGCACGCTCAGGTCGTACGCCCCCGGCCGGGGAATCCCCGGCATGGACGCGCAGGTCAAGTGGACCCAGGCCATCGACCCGACGGATGTAGCGGTAGGCCAAGCCATGGTCCTGGCCTTCGGCGCCGGCGCCCCGGGCTTCGTCCTGCGGACGATCTTCTTCTGGGTCGACAACTTCAGCTGAGAGATGAGAGAACGGTGGTGCCCCACCCGGGGCACCACCGTTGCTTCAGAGGGCGGCCGGAAAGTCCCCACCCTTGACCCCGGCGAGGAAGGACGACCACGCCTCAACCGGGAAGAGCAGCGCCGGCCCCTCCGGATCCTTGGAGTCACGCACCGGCACGACACCAATCACGCCGACTGCCATCTCCACACAGTTGCTCTGCGCACCCGAGAACGATGACTTTCGCCAGACGAGGCCAGTAGCGGCCGCGCCCTCGGGCATGCTACTCATCGCTGTGCTTTCCTTTCGCGATGCGCTCGATGAACGCGACTGATTCCTTTCGAGGCAGAGACTCGGCCAACGCCCGCCGGAACAGGTGGGAGTACTTGAACACCTCTCCCGGTTCCTCGATGTAGAGCGTGCTGAGGAGACTGTCCACATACACGACGTCGGTCTCAGTGCTCTCGGGGAAACTCAGGATGACAAGTGGACCGAACAGCGCGGCATGGACATCCGAATCCTCCGGCAACACCTGGATGTTGATGTTGGGCTGATTTGCCACGCTGACCAGGTAGTCGAGTTGCTCGCGCATCACTGCCCGTCCACCGATCTAGTGCTTCAGCACGGACTCCGACAGCACAACCCAGAGCCGGAGCGGCGACTCACGCTTCAGCACCGATTGCCGCTCCAACCGGACTTTCGTCAGCTGCTCAACCTGCTCGACGCTGGCATCCTCTATCTGCGCCCGCACGACAGCCCGGGTGTAGTCCTCCGTCTGCAGCAGGCCAGGGACGAGGAAGGTCTCCACGCTGTAGGCGTCCGAGGCATCAGCCTCCAACGAGATGTAGTCGGCATAGAGCGGCGACAGCGCATCCGAATACCGGTCCCACCAGCCACGCAGGCGCCCATCGCGTGACAAATCCTCCAGCCGATTACGCACCGCGGGGTCCGTCACTCCGTAGAGGTCGAGCAGCAGCCTGAGATCCACAAGCCTGATGCCGGACTGCGCAGCCTCGATCCGGCTGATCTTGCTCTCAGCGCAGGCCAGCTGCCTGGCTGACTGAGCGATCGTCATCCGCGCAGCAAGCCGCATCTCCTTGAGAGTTCGAGCGAGCCGCCGCTGCCGAACCGTCGGGTTCCTATTCACGGGCAACGCGTTGACCTCCCAGCCGTATGTGCGCTGCCAGTCTGCCGCCCTCGGGCCACGACAACAATCTTTGATCACTTCCAAAGTGGGGACTTGCACTCTAGAAGTCACCAAGGGCATGCTACTCAACGTAGTCCGCTAGACGACACAAAGTGATCATGGCGGGCTTTCGCCGGGCATTCCCATGCCTTCTTCAGCCGCTGTCACCCGCACACTCCAGAGGTGGCCCCGCCATGCCTGAAACCGTCTCCCCCTCCCCCAACCCTGCCGAGCAGACCTGCTGGCTGCCCCGGCCCGACAAGTCCCCCCGTGCCGCCCGCCAGGAGCTCCGCTCCTTCCTCCTCCCCCACCCCTGCGCCGACCTCCTGCTCCCCACCGCCGAGTTGCTGGTCAGCGAGCTGGTCACCAACGCGCTGCAGCACGCCCGGACCCCGCGCGACCGCCTGATCTTCGTCCGCTTCCAGCTCTCCCCGGACGACACCCTCCGCATCGAGGTCCACGACGCCGACAGCGAGAAGCCCACTCTCCGCGACTCCCCCGCCTCCGCCGAGACCGGCCGAGGCCTGCTCCTCGTCCACGAGTTGGCCCACAGCTGGGGCTGCGACCCGCGCAAGGGCGGCATCGGCAAGCTCGTCTGGTGCCACGTCTCCCCCGAGGGGGTCGCCGCGTGAGCATCGTCCGGGCCGGGATCACCGGCATCATGGCGCCCACTCTCTTCCCCACCCTCGACCACGCCCTGCCCGTCCTCTGGGAGCGCGTCCGCGACCTCCCGATCCGCGAGGCCCACCGGGACTTCATCCGGATCTGCATCGGCCCCGGTGGCGGTGAGGGCGTCGCCCGCTGCCTCTCCCGGGGAGACGACTGGAGCTTCACCCTCTACGTCGGCGGGATGACCGACTGGACCGCCCACCCGATCACCATCGCCACCCGCCCCCACGCCTGAACTCCCCCGCCCCTGCCCGTCGTTCACGCCGGGCAGGGGCCGGTCAGCCGAGGACCCCCCGTGACCATCTCCCGTGACACCTTCGGCGCCCTCTTCGAAGGCTTCCAGTACGAGGCCTTCCGCTTGGCGACGCTGGCCGACTACGGCACCTCCGACGCCCACCAGGCATTCCTCGCTGGGGAGCCCAAACCCACCACCCACAACACCGCCTGGCGGGCAAAGGTCCAACGGCACACCGCCGCCGGCCACCGCATCTACCGGGTCCACATCCTGGCCCGGCCCCTCACCCCGTACCTCCACTTCGAGCTGAGCTGGGGGTACCGGACCAACACCACCGCCGGCGAGGAGTTCTTCATCCTCGACATCACCGAGAAGCCCAACCCCCTCGAAGGCGTCCCGGACTTCTGGCTGTTCGACGAGTCGACCGCCGTCTCACTCGCCTACGGCACCACCGGAAGCTTCCTCCGCGCCGAACAACAGCCCGAACCCCACACCTGGATCCACCACCGGGACACCGCCCTGCACCACGCCGAGCCGTTCACCGACTGGCAGCAACGCCACCGAATCCGTTTCTGACTCCCCGCAGCGCCTGGCAGCATGCGGCCATGGAGACGAACCCAGCACCCAAGGCCGTACGGGAACTCCGGGAGATCGCCCACAGCTGGGTCGACGGCCGGCGCACCGCCCCGGAGCTCCTGATCGAAGCGGCGCTCCGCGCCCTGACCGCCGGCGGCTACTCACCCTCACTGCTGCACCTCGCCGCACTGAGCAGCCTCGAACACGAGCAGGCCCCGGAGCTGTTCGACCAGGTGATGGAAGAACTCGGCTTCGGCTTCCACCCGCCCGAGGACTACTGGGAGGGACGACTCGCACTCGCCCGCTGGTGGGCCACCGAGATCGTCGGCGGCTGGCTCGACCCCTTCGAAGGCGCCTCACTCATCCTCTACGAGGTCGCCGAGCCCTACGGCCGCTGCGAGGAACTGAGCCCCCTCATCGACGCCATGCTGGGCCCCGCGGAGCACAGCGGCTCCCCGCACAGGATCACCGCAGACCTGACCCAGGTGGCCCAGGAGCTCCTGGCCCGCATCCCACCGCCCGCCGGGCCGGTCACCCGAACGGGAGAACAGCGGTGCTCCGCTGGGCCAGAACGCGCGAGTAGTCGGCAGCCTCCCCGGTCAGCGCACGGTAGTTGAGCACCGGATCACCCGCCCTGACCAGCGCGCTCGCGCAACCCCGCACCACGGTCGGGGCGGGTGCACGTCCAGGTCTTCGATAGCCGCCTCAGCAGTGCGGCACTCCGCGCAGATCGGCATGCTGCCGGCCTCCTCGCTCTCTCAGGCCCAGGTGGAGCCGCACGAGGTGCAGCCCCAACGGCCTTCCAGTGTCTGGTAAGTGGCACTCGACCCGCAGACCGGGCACACACGGGCTGCGGCGTCCGGGTCGCTGCTCGGCAGGCTACCGGGAGGCGGGCTGGTGCAGGGGGGGATCATGGCGGCGGGCTGACTGACCGCCGATCTGCTCTACGCGCCGACGACCGTAGCCGGCGTGCGAGAGTTCGCCAACCGCACAGGCGTGTCATAAGCGCCTTCTACGATGCTCGGCCTCGGCTGCAGCAAGCCTGGTCCGGGCCACCTCACGGGCCCACCTACATGCGCAGGAAGTCGGCCCCGTCGACTTCCTGCGCTTCGGCCCACCGCGGCAGACGGTCCAACTGTCAAGCCCGGTACGGAGAGACAGCTCCTTCGCGTGAAGGTGTGCGTACCGATTCCGGGAGCGGGCAGGTTCAGTCGCGATCCGGCGACGCCTCCTGGTCAATCCGCTCCCGCTGGAAGGAAGTTGCGATGACGACGTCAACAGAGGACACGGTCTCCTCGGGCTGTCAGTGCGGCCCCGGCTGCTCCTGCGGGTGCCAGAACGGTGGCTCCTGCCAGTGCGGCGGCGGCTGCTCGTAAGGGCACCCCACCTCCGACGCCCGCTCCGCCCGGCGCAGATGCCGGGCGGGGTGGCCACCCACTCACGCCGCCCGTCCGGCTGAACTCCCGGGCCGCACCGGCCCGGTACGCATGCGCACGGCCGGCCCCCGATTACCGTCCGGCGCACAGCCGAACGAAAGGGGCCCCAGCGTGACGACGACCGGAATCCTGGACTACGAGAGCGACGCGATCGTCCAGCTCATGAGCATCCCCGAGGAGGACTGGACCGAGCAGGAGCTCAAGGACGCGCTCCAGCGGGCGATCATGCTGGAGCTCTCCACCATCCCGCCCTACGCCACCGCCCTCTGGTCGATCATCGACCCGAACAAGGACGAGCCCGTCGCCCACACCATCCGCGAGATCGTCTTCGACGAGATGTCGCACTTCGGCCTGGTCTGCAACATGCTCACCAGCATCGGCGGCACGGTCCAGCTCATCGACCCGCTCACCGTCCCCAAGTACCCGAGCGAGCTGCCCGGTGGCGTCAACCCGGGGCTGGAGGTGTTCCTCAGCGGGCTGACCCGCGATTCGGCCGCCCTCTTCGCCGCCATCGAGAAGCCCGAGAACCCGCTGGCCTTCGCCGCCGACGGCAACACGATCGGCGCCTTCTACCAGCGCATCGCCAACGTCTTCCCGAACTTCGCACACCTGCTGACCGGGAACAACCAGGTGACCTTCCCCCTCGGGGCGATCGGCCACGGCGCCGGCAATGACATCGTGGCGATGAACACC
Source organism: Streptomyces sp. 1331.2 (assembly GCF_900199205.1). Lineage (NCBI taxonomy): Bacteria > Bacillati > Actinomycetota > Actinomycetes > Kitasatosporales > Streptomycetaceae > Streptomyces > Streptomyces sp. 1331.2. The sequence continues at coordinate 2,752,952 of NZ_OBMJ01000001.1, forward strand.
ATCGGCGACGTCCTGAAGGCGATCAACATCATCCAGACCCAGGGCGAGGGCACCACGGTCTCCCCGGACAACCCCTTCTTCGGCGCCCCGGGCGAACTCGCCCACTACTACTCCTTCAAGGAGATCGCCGTCGGCAAGAAGCTGGTGAAGAACCCGGCGACGGGCAGGTTCGAGTTCACCGGCGCCGACGTCCCGCTCCCGCCCACCGCGCCGGTCCCCCGCGTCCCCTCCGGCGGCTGGGCCAACGACCCCGCCAACGCACCCGACCTGTCCACCGCCGCCGCGCTGCACGACTTCAACACCACCTACAGCGACATGCTGAGGGCCCTCCAGGACGCCTGGGGCGGCCAGCCGGACCGGCTGTTCGACGCGACCAGCAGCATGAGCGATCTGGCCGTCACCGCACGGAGGTTGAACGCCATCAAGCTCCCCTCCGACCCGAACTCCTTCTACGGCCCGGAGTGGCTCTTCATCCCCTAGCCCGGTCCGGGGGCCGGTGCGGGGCGCTCCCTGCACCGGCCCGTCCTCACCGCCCGCCGGTCCGCAGCAGTCCCTCGGCGAACGCACCCGCCGCCGCCAGGTCGCCGCCGTCGGGCCGCGCCTTGTTGATGCCGCCGACGAGCCGGAACGGGAGCCAGGTGTCGAAGCCCCGGCACGCGAAGGTGTCGGCCACCTCGAACCCCTTCCGTTCGAGCTCCCGCACGAGCGGCCGGCTGAACGGTCGAACCCGCAGCTCCGGCAGCCCGCTGGTGGCGAACACGAACGCCCTGCCGCACTGCCCTTCGGGGACCGACCGGACGAACCCGCGCAACAGCGGATGGAACCGCCCCGAGAAGATGCCCGAGCCGAATCCCACCAGGTCGTACGCGGCGAGCCCCGCCGGATCGAGCCGTTCCGGCTCGACCACCGGCGCCGACAGCACCCGGCCCATGGCCTCGGCGATCCTCCTCGTGTTGCCGTGGGACACGGAGGCGCAGACGATGACGGCCTTCATGACGGTTCTCCTTCCGCTCGCGGTACACCCGACAGATGGACCGGACACCCCGGAAGAACGTGACATCACTCCGGCCCCGGAAAGCCCGAAGGCCGGCGCGGACAACTCCGCACCGGCCTTCGACGACAACCGGCGGCCGACTACCGCCCCGCCGTCAGGCGTTGGGCACCGTCGCGTACTTCGCCGTGCCCTCGGCCATCTGCTTCAGCGCGTCCTTGCGGTCGCGCTTCGACAGCTTGTCGATGTAGAGGGTGCCGTACAGGTGGTCCGTCTCGTGCTGCAGGCAGCGGGCGAAGAAGCCGGTGCCCTCGACGCGGATCGCCTTGCCGTCCTTGTCGACGCCGGTCACGGCGGCGTAGTCCGGGCGCGGCAGCTCGGCATAGGCGGTGGGGACGGACAGGCAGCCCTCGTTGCCGTCGTCCAGCACCCGCCGGCGGTCCGCCGGGTACTCCTCCAGCTTGGGGTTGATCACGTGGCCGATGTGGCGCACGCCCTCGTCGTCCGGGCAGTCGTAGACGAAGACCTTGAGGTCGACGCCGATCTGGTTGGCGGCGAGGCCCACGCCCTCGGCGGCGTACATCGACTGGAACATGTCGTCGATCAGCGCGGAGAGTTCGCCGTCGAAGGCGGTGACGTCCTTGACCTCGCGGTGCAGGACGGGGTTGCCGACGACGGTGATCGGACGGGCGGTGCCCTTGGTGAGGTCGGGCTCCTCGCCGATCACCTTCACGGGGGTCTCGGGCGCCGCCCCCTCCACGTCGTGCTCGTGCTCGTGCGAGTGGTCGTGCTGCTCGGCCTGCTCCGCCATGTCTCCGTCTTCCGCTTTCCCTAGGTCTACCGCGTACCTCACCAGGGTACTCAGCGGCACTCGGCGGGCTCAGCAGACCTCAGCAGACCTCTTCGAGGTCCCGGTACGCCCGGGTGGCGGGGGCCGCCGCGACCCAGCGGTCCAGCAGGGTGCGCACCAGGTGGGCGGGGGCGGCGATCCCGCACTCCCGCTCGACCAGCCAGGACATCCCGGCGGCGCCGCCCTGGCTGAGGTGGCTGAGGTGGCCGGGGTGCGAGGCGTCGCCGTCGTCGTGCGGGTCGTGATGGGCGGCGATGCCGTCGTCGGAGGCCATCCGGCTCTCCGAGCAGGCGCGGCAGAGCAGCCGCACCGAGGAGGTCCAGTCCTCGGCCGCGTACCCGGCGTCGGCGACGAGCCGTTCCAGCGCGTCCCGGTCCCCGGCGGTGGCGGCCTGCAGCAGCACCACGTACGTCGGCACCGGGGACGGCGCCCACAGCTCGATCTCGTCGAACACGGGGTAGGCGACGCCGTCGGTGACGCGTTCGCCGTGCGGGGCGCCGTCGTGCAGGACGACCTCGCCCCAGCGGCGGCCGGAGGAGGGCAGCGGGATGGACAGCACTTCGATCCGGGCCGGGTCCAGCCGTCTGCCCCAGACGACCTCGGACTCGCCGTCCGGGGAGAGCCGTACCGGGGTGGTGCCGAGATCGAGGCTGACCGGGCCGTCGGGCAGCCCGCCGGGGCCGCCGGGCAGCTTGAGCCCGTAGGCCTGCCAGGCCCGGCGGGCGAGCGGCCAGTCCTGCAGGGCGGTGGCGGTGATGCCGAGGTTCCACCAGTCGGGGGCGCCGTGCTCGCGGTCGAGCAGGGCTACGGCGCGCAGGCCGGCCGAGCGGGCCTGTTCCCAGTCGCGGCGGAACTTGTGCAGGAGGGCGAGGTTGAACCAGGAGTCGGAAAGCCACGGCTCCAGGTCGGCGGCCATCACCAGCAGCGCGCCGGCGTCCTCGTAGCGGCCGTCGCCGATCAGCGTGAAGGCCCGGTCGGTCGTCTGCCGCCAGGTGGCGGACGGCCGGTGCCGTGCCCGGTGGAAGATCCTCACGTTCGTCCCTGCCGTCGTCGTCCGCTCAAGTCCCGTGCCACCGTGCCCGTACCGCCTCGGCGGGGGTACGAGGCCCGCTGCCCCGGGTCGGTGTTCCACGCTACGACCGCATCCAACCACGCCCGCCCCCGCCCGCGCTCCCCACCGCCGAGGTTGGGGCCCGCCCTCCCCAGCCTGCCCGCCCGATGGCAGCCTCTCAACCCCTGGCGGAGCCGCAGCCGCGCTCCGGCACCGCACGAGCACCGCACGGCCACCGCACGGCCACCGCACGAGCGCCGCACGGGGACCGTCAGCCCCGGGCCTGCCCGCCCACCCTGGCCAGGGCGTCCACCACCCGCGCGTCGTAGACCCGCCCGCGCCCCAGCCGCAGCACCTCCAGCGCCTGCAGCCGCCCCACCGCCTCGCCGACGCCCCGGCCGCGGGCGGCCGTGAGCAGGTCGTCGTGGGCGTTGGCGACCCGGATGATCCGGGCCGCGAGCGGCACCGGGCCCTCGCCGGCGACCGGACCGGGGCAGGGGTCGGCCAGCCGGGCGACCTGCTCGGCGACCTGTCGGGGCACTCCGGTGCGGCTGATCACCTCGCTGCCGAGGCGGGCGATCCGCTGCTGCTCGGCGCAGGGCAGCAGCGCGGTGGCGCCGTCCGGCACCGGTTCGACCAGGGACAGCTGGCCGACGTCGTGCATCAGTGCGGCGTACTCCAGCAGGGCGAGCTCGCGGGTGCCCAGGCCGAGCTCGCGCCCGAGCGCGCACGCCGTGTCCGCGACCCTGCGCGCGTGCCCGTGCGGGGTGTAGCCGGCCACCTCGGTGGCGCGAGCGAGGCTCGCGATGGTCTGCCCGGTGGTGGCGCGTACGGCGGCGGCCCGCCGGAACGACACCTGGGCGAGCAGCAGCGGGGTGCAGAACAGCGGCAGCGCCCACAGCCCGACCTCGCCGGCCGCGAGGCTGACCAGCATGCCGGTGGCGACGATCGCCGAGCCGATGCCGAACAGCGAGCGCAGCTCGTCCTCCAGCGCCGCCGGGAACCGCGGCCCGCCCTCCACGCCGGGAGAGCCCGCAGGCCCCGGCAGCCCCGCCTCCGGCCGGCCGACCCAGTCGCAGCGCAGCAGCGCCGCCAGGGTCGCGTCGCAGAGCGCGGCCAGCGCGGCGACGGCGGTCAGGAACGCCCCGTACGCCGGACCTTCGGGCGAGAACCGGTCGACCAGGCCGCCGTTGTAGAGCGGCTGGAAGACGGCGGCGGCGAAGCCGACGGCGAGCAGCCGGCGGGCGGCGCTGTCCCGGCGGGCCGGGTCGGCCCAGGGCGGCCGGCGGTGCGGGCGGCCGGGGTGGTGCGGCAGGGCGAGCCCGGGCAGCCAGGCCAGCAGCAGTCCCGCCCCGGTCACCGCCACGACCTGCAGCGTGCCGTGCGCGGTCGGCACTCCGCGCAGCGGCCCGAGCAGGGCGTACGCCAGCGCGCCGGCCGCGCCGATGGGCGCCTGCTCGCGATCGCCCGGAAGGGTGATCCGGACGCATTCGCCGAGCGCGATCAGCACCGTGAACGCCAGCGCGACCCTGGGCTCGGCGACCCCGCGCAGCGCGGCCGTGCCCAGCGCGAGCGCCAGCAGCGCGGCCGCCCCCACGTGCACCGCCCGGGCGGTGCGCCCGCACGCCGCCCGCCCGTACTCGGCACGGCCGTGCCCGGCACGCCCGCACCCGGTACGGCCCGACCCCGTACGCCCGTGCCCCGTACGGCCCGCCCCCGTACCGTCGCGCCGCGTACGGCCCGACCTGCTGCGCCCGTGCCCCGTCACGACGGCCCGGCCGTGGGGATGCTCCCGCCGCCGGCGGGCACCCGGCCGGGCGCCGCCCGGGCCGGCTCGGGCACCCCGAGCGGGATGTCCGGCACGGCCTGGATGCAGTCCTCGGAGTGCACGACCGGCTGCCAGTCGTGCACGGCCAGCGCGTCGATCAGGGCCCGGACCATCGCCGGGTCGAACTGGCTGCCCGAGCAGCGTTCCAGCTCGGCCACGGCCTCGGCGACGGGGCGCCCGCGCCGGTAGGAGCGGGTGGAGGTCATCGAGTCGAAGGCGTCGGCGACGGAGATGATCCGGGCGAACTCGGGGATCTGCTCGCCGGCCAGCCCGCTCGGGTAGCCGCGGCCGTCCATCCGCTCGTGGTGGTGCAGGATCCCGGCGTGCGCGTCGCCGAGGAAGTCGATCCCGCGTACCAGCTCGTACCCGTAGACCGGGTGGATCTCCACGGCCCGGCGCTCCGCCTCGGTGAGGGGACCGTTTCTGCGCAGCAGCTCGGTGGCCACGCCGAGCTTGCCGACGTCGTGCAGGATGCCCGCGAAGCGCAGGGTGCGCAGCCGGTCGGCCTCCATGCCGAGTTGAGTGGCGATCAGTACCGAAGCCCGGCCGACCCGTTCGCTGTGCCCGCGGGTGTACGCGTCCTTGATCTCCACCGCCTGCACCAGGGACTGGACGGTGGCCTGGTGGGCGTCCCGCTCGCGCTGCCCCTGGGCGAACACCCAGGCGGAGATGGACAGCGGCAGCAGCGCCAGCAGCGCCGCGAACGCGCCGTACGGGCCCTGCCAGAGCACCGCGACCATCAGCCCGCCGGCCGCGTGCACCAGCACCGGCAGCCCGCACACCGCGCAGGCCCCGCGCAGCAGCACCCCGGCGCGGCGGTCCTCGCTGAGCATCAACATGACGCCCACCACCACCCCGTTGACCAGGCAGAACGCGGCGACGGCGGCGAATCCGGGCAGCAGTGCGGCCGGGAAGCGGGAGCCCAGCAGCAGTTGCGGGCCGCGCAGCAGGTGGAAGGCGGCCGAGGAGGCGAAGGCGCACAGCGCGAGCTGGGCGCCGTTGAACAGCTGGCGCCGACGGCAGCCGGGCCCGTTCGGGCCGCCGAGCACCGCGGCGGGGACGGCGACCAGGGCGGCGGCGGCCGGCGGGAGCATCAGCACTCCGGCGAACAGCACCGGGAAGAAGGCGTTCGCCCCGGACCGGGCGGGCATCCGCTCGGGCAGTGCCGGGCGGCGCAGCAGTCGGCGCACCAGTACCAGGCAGGGCGTGGGCAGGCCCTGGGCCAGCGACTCCCAGCAGCCGTGCAGGAAGGCCAGCAGCCCGACCTTGGGCCAGTCCACCGGTGCGCCGAGCCAGCGCGGCAGCCCGGGGGCGATGGCCGCGGGCAGCAGCGGAACCAGGCAGCACAGCGCCGCCACCGGAACGGCCACCAGGTAGCGCGCCGCGCCCGGCGGCAGGGTCGCGCCTCCACTGTCGGTAGCGATCTCGACCTCCCCGCCGTCCGGACCCCGTGTTGCCTCAGCACGCCGGGGAGACCGGCGGTGAGTGCCCGTCAGGAGGATAGGCCGCCGTCCGGGCGCGGGGACGCATGATGGCGCAATGGCGCAGTTGGCGCACCGCCAACTCACCCGAACGAGTGAGGGCGCATGCGAGCAGAACGGGAGCGGCCCCGGGGGCGCACGCTCCCGGGGCCGCTTGGCTCCTCACAAGTGACCGGTCGACACGCGACCGGCCGACAGCTCACTCCGCCGGGGCGCCGGCCTCCACCGGCGCACCGGGGCGCTGGGCCGACTCCCGCTGGGCCGACTCCCGCTGGGCCGACTCCCGCTGGGGCTCCTGCGCCGCCTCGGCCTTCGCCGGCCGCGGCGCCGGCCGGGCGGACTCGGCGTGCAGCTCGACGGTGGGCTCCACCGCGACGACCACCTGCTCGCCCGAACGCTGCCCGGACCGGATCGAGTCGATCCTGGCCAGCACCTTGCTGCGCAGGTCGGCCGGGGTGTCGTCGCACCCGCAGGAGCGCTTGATCAGCGCCTTGATCGCCTGCTCCAGCCCGTACTGCTTCAGGCAGGGCGAGCACTCCTCGAAGTGCACGCGCAGCTTGGCGCAGTCGCCCTCGGCCATCTCGTTGTCGAGGAATTCATAGAGGTGGTCGAGGACCTCGCCACACTCGGTGTCGTGCGGATCGCCGCAGCTCATGAGCCCGAGCCCTTCGCTTCCTGCCCTGCCCCGCTGCCGGCCGGGACCAGCCCGCGCTCGCGGGCGTAATCCTCCAGCATGCCGCGCAGTTGACGGCGGCCACGGTGCAGCCGGGACATCACCGTACCGATGGGAGTACCCATGATGTCCGCGATCTCCTTGTACGCAAAGCCTTCTACGTCCGCGAGATAGACGGCGATCCGGAATTCCTCCGGGATGGCCTGGAGCGCGTCCTTCACATCGCTGTCGGGGAGGTGGTCGAGCGCCTGGGTCTCGGCCGAGCGCAGGCCGGTCGACATGTGCGACTCGGCCCTGGCGAGCTGCCAGTCCTCGATCTCCTCCGCCGCGGTGCGCTGGGGCTCCCGCTGCTTCTTGCGGTACGAGTTGATGAACGTGTTGGTGAGGATGCGGTACAGCCAGGCCTTGAGGTTCGTGCCCTCACGGAACTGGTGGAAGGACGCGTACGCCTTGGCGAACGCCTCCTGGAGCAGGTCCTCCGCGTCGGCCGGGTTGCGCGTCATGCGCAGCGCGGCCGAGTACATCGGATCCAGGTAGCCCAGGGCGTCGCGCTCGAAGCGCTCCCGCCGGGCCTCCTCGCTCTCCTCCGACGACACCCGGTAGGTGTCCTCACCGATCGCGTCGGCCAGCTCCTCACCGGTGAGCGCCTCGCCCGCAGGCCGGACCTCGTCCGGGCCACGGCCGGACTCGGCCTCGTGCTCGGTCCCGACGACCGTACCCACCTCCTCGGCATGACGGGCACGGCCCACGGCGGGCCGCCCAGAAATGGAGGATATCGGGCTGACGGGCTTCTCGCCCGCGTCGAACCACTCCGGCCAGGAGGGGGCGAACGCCGTGGTGGCCTCGCGCTCCTCAGGCCGTTCGGGGCACGCGATCGAACCCATCTGCCCTGCCTCTCACCGGTGACTCGTGCTGACGGACACGACAACCACCCCGGCCCCGCCCGCATTCCCGCCCACGACTGCCGCGCACGACCCTGCGGACAGCAGCCGCTCACACCAGCCGCAGCACCCAGTCCCCCACCGCCGCGCAGATCAGCTCCAGCACCTCGTCCTGCCCCACCGGCGCCCGCTTGGGCACCGCGAAGCCGTGACTGCCGTACGGCACCCCCACCAGCTCGTGCCCGGCCGGCAGCTCCGGGAACTCCTCCGGCCCGCCGAACGGGTCCTGCGCACTCTGCACCACCAGGGTCGGCAGCCCCGAGCCCAGCAGCTCCTCCGCCCGGCTCTTCTCCGGCTTGCCCGGCGGATGCAGCGGGAACGCCAGCGCCACCACCCCCACCGCCCCGGTCTGCGCCCCCGTCCGGCAGGCCACCCGCGCCCCGGCGCTGCGCCCGCCCACCACCAGCGGCAGCCCCTGCCCGGCCAGGTGCTCGGCCACCGGCCGCCAGCCGAGGTCCAGCGTCTTCGGCGCCGGGCCCAGCTTCTTCCCCGCCACCCGCCAGGGCTGCTCGACCAGCGCCACGCTGATCCCACGCGCCGGCAGCCGCGCGGCCAGCGCCACCAGATCCCGGGCCTCGATCCCGCCGCCCGCGCCGTGCCCCAGCGCCAGGACGGCCTTCGGCGCCGCCGCCCGGTGGTGGGTGATCCGGGCCTCCCCGGCCTCGGTGGGCACGAGTTCGGTGGCGACGGGTCCAGTGGCGACGGGTTCGGTGGTCATCTCCGCTACTCCAATGCTGCGAGGCACGTCAGAACAGGGTGGTCTCGTACTCGACCTCGGCCCACGGCTCCTTGAGCTCCGGGCCGTTGTTGCGGATGCTGCCGACCGCCGGCGACACCGGGGTGGCCAGCAGCGCGCCGGGCGGCGGCGGTATCAGCAGCCGGCGCAGTTCGTCCGGGTCGGTCAGCCGCGGGTCCAGCCACTCGTCCCAGGACTGCGGGTCGAGGAACAGCGGCATCCGCTCGTGGATCGGCGCCAGCGACTCCTCCGCGTCCGTGGTGACGATCGTGAAGGTCACCAGCCACGCCTCCGGGTGCCCGGCCGGCACCGCCCGGTTGCGCCAGAACTCGTACAGCCCGGCCAGCGCCAGCGGGGCGCCGTCCGCCCGGGAGACGAAGAACGGCTTCTTGCGCGCCTTGCCCCGCTCGCCCGGCAGCGTCTGCCACTCGTAGTAGCCGTCCACCGGCAGGACGCACCGGCGCGCGGCGAAGGCCTGCCGGTACGAGGGCTTCTCGTGCACCGTGTCCGACCGGGCGTTGATCATCTTCACCGCCGTCTCCGCGGAGTTCGACCACTGCGGCACCAGCCCCCAGCGCAGCACCCGCAGCTGCCGCACCGCCCGGGGCTGCTCCCTGCTCATCCGCTCCAGCACCACGAAGGCACTGTTGGTCGGCGCGACGTTCCAGTTCGGGTCCAGGGTCTCCTCGGGATCCCACTGCTCGACGTCGAACAGCTCGACGATGGACTCGGGCTTGCTGCTGGCTGCGAACCGACCGCACATGCGGGCCAGCTTGCCACGCCGCCGGCGCCGCCACCGGCCCGTCCTCATCACAAGACCAGGTCCTCACGTTGCGCCCGTCCCCGCCACGCGACCGTTCTCATCGCTTCCTCACGCCCGCACCAGAACCACCGGCTGCCGCCCGCCCGTCCCCGCATGGGAGGCTGCCCCGAACGGCCCAACGCAGTGAACGGAGGCGGGGACGACCGCATGAGCACCGACGATCAGACCCTGAGCGCCCTGTGGGACCAGGTCACCGGCACCCAGACCGCCCCGCCCGGCTGGCTGGTGCTGGCCACCGGCGCCGCCGCCCTGCTCACCGTCCTCGCCCGCCCGCTGTGGCACGTCGCCCGCAACGCCGTGACCATCGCCCACGAGGGCGGCCACGGCCTGGTCGCCCTGGCCACCCGCCGCAAGCTCGCCGGCATCCGGCTGCACTCCGACACCTCCGGCCTCACCCTCTCCTACGGCCGCCCCACCGGCCCCGGCATGATCCTCACCGCCGCCGCCGGCTACACCGCCCCCGCCCTGCTCGGCCTCGGCTGCGCCGCCCTGCTCGCCGCCGACCGGATCACCCTGCTGCTGTGGCTGGCGATCGTCCTGCTGCTCGCCCTGCTCCTGCGCATCCGCAACGCCTTCGGCCTGTTCGTCGTCCTGGTCGCCGGCGGCGCCTTCTTCCTGGTCTCCTGGTTCGGCAGCGCCCAGGTCCAGGCCGGCTTCGCCTACCTCGGCTGCTGGTTCCTGCTGTTCGGCGCCGTACGGCCCGTCCTGGAACTGCAGCACCAGCGCCGGATCGGCTGGGCCCGCGACTCCGACGCCGACCAGCTCGCCCGGCTCACCCACGTCCCCGCCCTCGCCTGGGTCACCGTCTTCCTGCTCGTCGCCCTCGGCTGCCTCGCCCTCGGCGCCGACTGGCTCCTCCAGCCCCTGCACTGACTCCAGCCCCTGCACCGAACCGCGCCGAACCGTCCACGACCCCCGCACCGAACCGCCCCGGGCCCGCCGCCCAACCGGCGCGGGAACCGTTCCGGTACGGCCCCTAGACTTGCCACATGACCGAGACCCTGTGGCCCGCCCCCGTCGCGACCAGCCCCGTCGACGCCACCGTCACCATCCCCGGCTCCAAGTCGGTCACCAACCGGGCCCTGCTGCTGGCGGCACTGGCCGAGAAGCCCGGCTGGGTGCGCCGCCCCCTGCGCAGCCGCGACTCCCAGCTGATGGCCGACGGCCTGCGCGCCCTCGGGGTCACCATCGAGGAGAAGGTCAACAACGACGCCGGCGGCACCGGCGGCGGCGAGGCCTGGCGGGTCATCCCCGCCCCCGCGCTGCGCGGCCCCGCCTCGGTCGACGTCGGCAACGCCGGCACGGTCATGCGCTTCCTGCCCCCGCTCGCCGTCCTCGCCGACGGCCCGGTCCACTTCGACGGCGACCCGCGCTGCTACGAGCGCCCCCAGCACGGCGTGATCAACGCCCTGCGCGCGCTCGGCGCCCGCATCGACGACGGCGGCCGCGGCGCCTTCCCGCTCACCGTCCACGGCACCGGGTCCCTCGACGGCGGCCCGGTCGAGCTGGACGCCTCCTCCTCGTCCCAGTTCGTCTCCGCGCTGCTGCTCTCCGGCGCCCGCTACAACCACGGCATCGAGGTCCGGCACGTGGGCGGCCCGGTGCCGTCGCTGCCGCACATCCGGATGACCGTCGAGATGCTGCGCCTGGCCGGGGCCCAGGTCGACGCCCCCGAGGACGGCGGCGAGAAGGACGTCTGGCGGGTCACCCCCGGCGCCCTGATCGGCCGCGACCTGGTGGTCGAGCCGGACCTGTCCAACGCCGCGCCGTTCTTCGCCGCTGCCCTGGTCACCGGCGGCCGGGTCACCGTCCGCGACTGGCCCAAGCACACCACCCAGCCCGGCGACCAGCTGCGCGAGATCTACACCCGGATGGGCGGCGCCTACGAGTTCACCGACGAGGGCCTGCAGTTCACCGGCACCGGCCGGATCCACGGCATCGAGGCCGACCTGCACGACGTCGGCGAGCTCACCCCGGTGATCGCCGCCGTCGCCGCGCTCGCCGACTCCGAGTCCCACCTGTACGGCATCGCCCACCTGCGCCTGCACGAGACCGACCGGCTCGCCGCGCTCGCCAAGGAGATCAACGACCTGGGCGGCGACGTCACCGAGACCGAGGACGGCCTGCGGATCCGCCCGCGCCCGCTGCACGGGGGCGTCTTCCACACCTACGAGGACCACCGCCTGGCCACCGCCGCCGCCGTGCTCGGCCTCGCCGTACCCGGCGTCGAGGTGGAGAACGTCGCCACCACCGCCAAGACCCTGCCCGACTTCCCCGGGATGTGGGCCGAACTGCTCGGCGAAGCGGCGGCGGACGCCTGAGCGGAGACTGAAGCCATGCGCCGCTACGGCAAGGACGCCGACGAGGACGACATCCGCAACCGCCCCGCCCGCCGGGGCTCCCGGCCGCGGACCCGGATCAGGCCCAAACACGAGGACGCCGCCGAGGCGATGGTGCTCACCATCGACCGCGGCCGGCTCACCTGCCTGGTCGACCCGGGCACCAAGCAGGAGCGCCAGGTCGTCGCCATGAAGGCCCGCGAGCTGGGCCGCAAGGGCGTCGTCGTCGGCGACGTCGTCAACATCGTCGGCGACCTCTCCGGGGACACCGACACCCTCGCCCGGATCGTCCGGGTCGAGGAGCGCGGCTCGGTGCTGCGGCGCACCGCGGACGACGACGACCCGTACGAGCGGATCGTCGTCGCCAACGCCCAGCAGCTGGCCATCGTCACCGCCCTCGCCGACCCGGAGCCACGCCCCCGCCTGATCGACCGTTGCCTGGTGGCCGCCTACGACGCGGGCATGGAGCCGCTGCTGGTGCTCACCAAGTCCGACCTCGCACCGGCCGCCTCCCTGCTGGAGTCGTACGCGCCGCTGGGCATCGACTACGTGGTCACCCGCCGCGACGAGCTGGAGACCACCGGCGCCGAGGCCGTCCGCGAGCACCTGCGCGGGCTCTCGACGGTGTTCATCGGCCACTCCGGCGTCGGCAAGACCACCCTGGTCAACGCCCTCGTCCCGGACCGCCAGCGGCAGACCGGCCACGTCAACGCGGTCACCGGCCGCGGCCGGCACACCACCGTCTCCGCGCTCGCGCTGCGCCTGCCCCCGCCGCCCGGCGCCAAGCCGGGCTCCAAGAAGGCGCTGAACCCCGGCTGGGTCATCGACACCCCGGGCTTCCGCTCCTTCGGCCTCTCGCACATCGACCCGTCCCGGGTCATCCACGCCTTCCCCGACCTGGAGCCCGGCACCGCCGACTGCCCGCGCGCCTGCAGCCACGACGAGCCGGACTGCGCGCTGGACGCCTGGGTCGCCGACGGCCACGCCGAGGCCGCCCGGCTCTACTCGCTGCGCCGCCTGCTGGCCAGCAAGGAGGCCCGCGAGGGCGACTGAGCCAGCCCCGCCGCACCGCTCCCCCGGGTCCGCGGCCCGTTCGAGGTGTCGGACCGCGTCCGCCTGGCGATCATAGGAAAGTCGGGCCACAGCGCGGCCCGACCCGTCGATCGACAGAGAGGGCACGCGATGGCATGGGCCCTGGTGGTCCTGGCCGGCCTGCTGGAGACCGGCTTCGCGATCAACCTCAAGCTCAGCGAGGGCTTCACCAAGCTCTGGCCCACCGTCAGCTTCTGCGTGTTCGCCCTCGGCAGCTTCGGTCTGCTCACCCTCTCCCTGAGGAGCCTGCCGGTCGGTCCCGCCTACGCGGTGTGGACCGGCATCGGCGCGGCCGGCACCGCCATCTACGGCATGGTCTTCCTGGACGAGACCACCTCGGTGCTCAAGCTGGTCTCGATCTCCCTGGTGATCGCCGGCGTCATCGGCCTCCAGCTCAGCGGCACGGCGCACTGAAATCTCGCCCGCTCGCCTCCGGGACGCTCCGACCCGGCGCCGACGGCCGGCGCTCCCTCGCTCCTGCGTCGCTCCCTCGCGCTCTCCCTTTCGGCACCGGCGCGCCCCTTCGGCTCGGGGCGGCGTTCTCGCCCACTCGCCCTCGGGGTGGCTCGCGGCGGGGCCCACGCGCCCTCAGCCCCCGTCCCGCTCCGCGAGCCCGGCTGTCCCGATCCGGGTGGGCTCGCTAGGGTTTCGGACATGGCCGACTACCACGACGATCTCCGACTCGCCCACGTCCTCGCCGACTCGGCCGACTCGGTCACCCTGGAGCGCTTCCGCGCCCTCGACCTCAAGATCGAGACCAAGCCGGACCTCACCCCGGTGAGCGACGCCGACAAGGCCGCCGAGGAGCTCGTGCGCAGCGTGCTCCAGCGCGCCCGCCCGCGCGACGCCGTCCTGGGCGAGGAGTTCGGCCTGCAGGGCTCCGGCCCGCGCCGCTGGGTGATCGACCCGATCGACGGCACCAAGAACTACATCCGCGGCGTCCCGGTCTGGGCCACCCTGATCGCCCTGCTGGAGGACGGCCCGGACGGCATGGAGCGCCCGGTGGTCGGCATCGTCTCCGCCCCCGCCCTGCAGCGACGCTGGTGGGCGGCCAAGGACCTGGGCGCCTTCGCCGGCCGCAGCCTGGCCAAGGCTTCCCGGATCCACGTCTCCGGCGTCTCCCGGATCGAGGACGCCTCCTTCTCGTACTCCTCGCTCAGCGGCTGGGAGGAGCGCGGCCGCCTCGACCCGTTCCTGGACCTCACCCGCGCCTGCTGGCGCACCCGCGCCTACGGCGACTTCTGGTCCTACATGATGGTCGCCGAGGGCGCCGTCGACATCGCCGCCGAGCCCGAGCTGTCGCTGTGGGACATGGCCGCCAACTGCGTCATCGTCGAGGAGGCCGGCGGCCGCTTCACCGGCCTGGACGGCGTCCCCGGCCCCGGCGGCGCCGACGCCGTCGCCTCCAACGGCCTGCTGCACGAGGAGGCGCTGCGCCGCCTCTCGGTCTGAGCCCCGCCCCGCGCGGGCGAGTCCCCGCCCCGAGCGGGCGAGTCCCCGCCCCGAGCGGGCGAGTCCCCGCCCCGAGCCGAAGGGGCGCGCCGGTGCCGAAAGGGAGAAGCGACAAGCGAGGCACGAGCGCCGGAGCGCCGACCGTCGGCGCCGGGTCCGAGCGCCCCGGAGGCGAGCGGGCGAGTAACAGTGCGGGCGAATAACAGTGCAGGCCCTGTGACCAGTGGGAGCTGGTCACAGGGCCTGCTGCTTTCTCGGCCCGGCTGCGGCTACTGCTTGCGCAGCTCCCGGACCGCCGCGTCCAGCCGCTGCCCGTAGTCGGCGTCGGCCTTGCGGAAGTTGTCGATCGCCCGCTCCACGATGTCCTCGCGGTCGGCCGAGACCTTGGCGATGAAGCCGGCCAGGTTGGCGATCAGCCGCTGCTTCTCGTCCTCCGAGAACAGCCGGTACAGGGTGCCCGCCTGCACGAAGTCGTCGTCCTCGGCGTGCGAGGGCGCGGCGTGGTTGCCGGTGCTGCCGTCGACGGCGGTGGCGGCCCACAGCGGGCGGCCGGTCTGCACGGGGCCGCCGAAGCTGTTCGGCTCGTAGTTCTTCTGCCGCCCGTGCCGCCCGTCGTAGAGGTGGCCGTCGCGGCCGTTGGTGCGGGCCTCGGTGGCGTGCGGGCGGTTCACCGGCAGGTGGTCGGCGTTGATGCCGACCCGGTAGCGGTGGGCGTCGGCGTAGGCGAACAGCCGGCCCTGCAGCATCTTGTCCGGGGACGGGCCGATGCCGGGCACGAAGTGGGCCGGGGAGAAGACCGACTGCTCGACCTCGGCGAAGACGTTGTCGGGGTTGCGGTTGAGCTCCAGGCGGCCGATCTCGATCGGCGGGTAGTCGGCGTGCGGCCAGACCTTGGTCAGGTCGAAGGGGTTGAAGCGGTAGGTCGCCGCGTCGGCCGCCGGCATGATCTGCACCTGCACCGTCCAGCTGGGGAACTCGCCGCGCTCGATCGCCTCGCGCAGGTCCCGCTGGTGGCTGTCCGGGTCCTCGCCGGCGAGGGCGTTGGCCTCGGCCTGGGTGAGGTTGCGGATGCCCTGGTCGGTCTTGAAGTGGTACTTGACCCAGAAGTGCTCGCCGGCCTCGTTCTGCCACTGGAAGGTGTGCGAGCCGTAGCCGTTCAGGTGCCGGTACGAGGCGGGGATGCCGCGGTCGCCGAACAGCCAGGTGACCTGGTGGGTGGCTTCGGGCGACAGGCCCCAGAAGTCCCAGACGTTGTCGGCCTCCTGCGAGCCGGTGTACGGGTCGCGCTTCTGGGTGTGGATGAAGTCGGGGAACTTGATGGCGTCCTTGATGAAGAACACCGGGGTGTTGTTGCCGACGAGGTCGTAGTTGCCCTCCTCGGTGTAGAACTTCAGCGCGAAACCGCGCGGGTCGCGCACCGCGTCGGCCGCGCCGAGGTTGCCCGCGACGGTGGAGAAGCGCAGGAAGACCTCGGTCTGCTTGCCGATCTCGGACAGGAAGGCCGCCCGGGTCCAGGGCGTGACGTCCGCGGTGACCGTGAAGGTGCCGTACGCCCCGGCGCCGCGGGCGTGCACCACGCGCTCCGGGATCCGCTCGCGGTTGAAGTGCGCGAGCTTCTCGAACAGCAGCTGGTCCTGGATCAGCGCCGGGCCGCCGATGCCCGCGGTCTCGGTGTTCTGGTTGTCGGCGACGGGGGCACCCGCCTCCGTGGTGAGGATCGGGCGCAGCTCGTCCTGGGTGGTCATTCGGGTGCCTCCACGGGGGTCCGGTCGTAATGACACGATCCTAACTTGGACTTTGTCCAAGTCAACACTGGAACCAATCCGAGACCTGGATTACCCTGAATCCCATGAGCGACCTGCTGGAGAGACTGCGCGGACGCGGCTGGCGGCTGACCTCGCAGCGCCGGGTCGTGGCCGAGGTCCTGGACGGCGACCACGTGCACCTGACCGCCGACGAGGTGCACGCCCGCGCGGTGGCCCGGCTGCCCGAGATCAGCCGCGCCACCGTCTACAACACGCTCGGCGAACTCGTCGCCCTCGGTGAGGTCCTGGAGGTCGCCACCGACGGCCGCGCACGGCGCTACGACCCCAACGCGCACCGCGCCCACCAGCACCTGGTCTGCTCGGGCTGCGGCGCGATCCGCGACGTCCACCCGCACGGCGACCCGCTCGCCGCCCTGCCGGCCACCGAGCGCTTCGGCTTCGCCGTCACCGCCGCCGAGGTCACCTACCGCGGCCTGTGCCCGAACTGCCGCCCATAGCGGGGTAGTTCCGGCACAGGCCGGGCTACGCGCTCAGTTCGGCGTGCAGCGCGCCCAGCAGCCGCCCGGCCCGCTCCGCGACCTCGGCCGGCCCGTAGTCGATCGCCCGCCGGCACCAGTTCTCCGCCTGCACCGGTTCACCCCGGCGCAGCGCCAGCAGCGCCAGACGCAGTGCGGCCCGCCCGTGCCCGGCGTCGGCGGCCCGGGTGTACCAGAGCATCGCCTCGGCCTCGCTGTCCTGCCGGGCCAGCAGCAGCCCCAGGTTGAACGCCGCGCTGCGGCTGCCGGCCTCGGCCGCCCGCCGGTACCAGCTCTCGGCGATCTCCAGCGCCCCGCGCTCGGCCGCCCGTACGCCCATCCGCACCTGGGCCCGCCGGTGCCCGGCGTCGGCGGCCAGCGCGTACCAGTGCTCGGCCTCCTCGTCCGCGTCCCCGCGCCGGTCCAGCAGCGAGGCCAGCCGGAACGCCCCCTCCGCCGAACCGCCGGCCGCCGCCTGGCGGTAGCGCTCCAGTGCCCCGGACAGGTTGCCGCGCTGCTCCTGGGCGACGGCGAGCTGCAGCGCCGCCTCGCCGTGCCCCTCGGCAGCAGCCCGCGCGTACCACTCCTGGGCCTGCTGCTGCTCACCGCGCCCGGCGTGCAGCACGCCGAGGTTGAAGGCGCCGTCCACGCTGCCGGCCTCGGCCGCCTTGGAGAACCACGGCTCGGCGCCGGACTCGTCACCGCGCTGCAGCAGCACCACGGCCAGCGCGTTGCAGGCCTCCCGGTGCCCGGCGTACGCGGCCCGGCGGTACCACTGCTCGGCCTGCTGCTCGCGGCCCTCGCCGGCGCAGAGCAGGCCCAGGTTGAAGGCGCCGTTCTGGTCGCCCGCGTCCAGTGCCGCGCGGTACCAGTGCTCGGCCTCCTTGACCTCGCCGCGGCTCGCGTGCAGGGCGCCGAGCGCGTTGGCCGCGTTGCCGTCGCCGGCCTCGGCGGCCTCCTGCCACCAGTCGGCGGCGGCGGCCGTGTCCCCGGAGTCGCGCAGCAGGAAGCCCAGCGCGCAGGCCGCGCGCGGCTCGCCGTTCTGCGCGGCCTGCCGGTACCAGCGGGCCGCCTCCTCCAGCAGCGGCTGGTCGGTGCGGGAGCGCTCCTCCAGCAGCACGCCCAGGCGCAGGGCGGCGCGGGCGTGGCTGCGGGCGGCGGCGGTGCGGTACCAGGCCTCGGCGGTGTCCTTGTCCCCGGCGGCCTCGCGCATCCGGGCCAGCCGGTAGGCGGCCTCGCGGTGCCCGGCGTCGGCGGAGACCTTGAACCAGCGTTCGGCCCGGACGTCCCGCCGGTGCTCCATCAGGTCGCCCAGTGCGTAGGCGCCCAGCGGGTGCCCGTGGTCGGCGGCGAAGTGCAGCCAGTACTCGGCGGCCTCCTCCTCGCCCTGGTCGCGCAGCTGCAGCCCGAGCGCGTGCGCGGCCGGCGCGCTGCCCGCGACGGCGGCCTGGCGCCACCACTGGGCGGCCTCGCCCCGGTGGCCCTGCTGGTGCAGCAGCACCCCGAGGTTGTTGGCGGCGGCGCGCACCCCGGCGGCCGCGGCGGCGCGCAGGTACGGTTCGGCGTCCTCCAGGTCGCCGCGGCGCAGCAGCAGGGTGCCCAGCCGGCCGGCGGCGTCCGCGTCCCCGCCGTCGGCGGCCTGCCGGTGCCGGGCCTCCAGGGCGGCGGACTCCCGGGCGGCGAGCGCGGTCTCGAAGCTGGTCGGGTCCAGGCCCGCCGGGTCGAGTGCGGCGCCGGGCGCGCTCTCCCCGCCGGCCGGCTCGCCGTACGCGCCGACGGCGGCGGCGAACTGACGGGTGGACACGTGGACCAGGCTGTCGGGGCCGCAGCCCGGTGCGGGGCGCTCGGACAGTCCGCTGGTGCGCTGGGCGGGCAGGGTTCCGGGACGGTTCTCGGGGCTCTCGGCGCTCTCCGCCCACGCGTCGGTGTCCGCCTCGACGGCCGCCGAGGGCTTGCCTCCTGACTTGCCGATCAGCCTCATGCCGACTCCCGCTCCCCCAGAGTGTCGCGGCATCGTGCCCCGGCGTGCGGCCGGGGGGACTCCCAGGAGAGGCGCCGGACCCGACGGCCGATCAGCGGCCGTGCACCGTCCCCCATGTGTCCCATCGTCGCATCACCCGCTACCCGCGTACACCTGCCCCGGCCGAATTCGGGCGGGGCTGACCCGAAGCCGACGACATTGCTTCGGCGCTTTGTCGATTTCCCGACACGTCAACCTCACAAACCCCGCTGCCGTCCTCCTTGGCGACGGTCGATAGTACCGGAGCGGTTCCCACCGCTTATGGGCGGAAACTCTCCCCGGGAAACACCTGAGGCCCGGAGGAAGGATCCTCCGGGCCTCAGGCCTTTGTAGCGGGGACAGGATTTGAACCTGCGACCTCTGGGTTATGAGCCCAGCGAGCTACCGAGCTGCTCCACCCCGCGTCGGTGGTTGAACCATAGCACGGACGCGGGGTGGATCGGAAAACGGTTGCCGCAGCTCAGCGGCCACGGCCGGAAGCCGCGGCCGCCGGACCGCAGCCGCGGTCACGGCTGGGGCTACGGCTGGGGGCTCGGCGATCCGCTGCCCCCGGTCCCCGGGGCGGGGGTGGCGCCCGGGGTCGCGGGCGCGGTCGGGGCCTGGGCCGGGCCGGCGCCGCGGGCCGCGTCGGCCGCCTTCAGCGCGTCGCCGAGCGCCTTCTGGGCGTTGCCGTACGCCACCCAGTCGCCGTTCTTGAACGCGGTCTGGCTGTCGCTGTACGCCTTCGCCGCGTCCGAGAGCGCCTTCTGCAGCTCGGGCGAGATCGTCCCGCCCGGCGCCGGCGTGGCCGAAGCGGTGGGCGCGGGCGTCGCCGGGGCCGTCGGGCTGGTCGGCGTCGTCGGGGAGGCCGGGGCCGTCCCGTTGCCCGGGTTGGACGGCGCCACCGGCGTGGCCGGCGGGGCCTGCCCGGCGAACAGCTTGGTCAGCGCCTTCTCCAGGGTGTCCTCGAACGCCACGTTGTCGTCCCCGTACACCGCCAGGACCTTCGACAGCGTCGGGTACTTGGCGCCGCGCCCGCGCACGTACACCGGCTCGACGTTGAGCAGCCCGCCGCCGACCGGCAGGGTCAGCAGGTTGCCGTACTCCAGCTCGGTGTCCCCGCCGCTCTTCAGCGCGAAGATCTGGTTGGCCACCTCCTGGCGGGAGTTGAACTTCGACTGCACCAGCCCGGGGCCGGGGGCTCCGGACTCGCCGGTCATCTTCAGCAGGCGGATCTTCCCGTAGTCGTCGCCCGGATCCGCGTTGACGGCCAGGAACGCCGCCAGGTTCGGGCG
Organism: Streptomyces sp. 1331.2; assembly: GCF_900199205.1. Taxonomy (NCBI): domain Bacteria; kingdom Bacillati; phylum Actinomycetota; class Actinomycetes; order Kitasatosporales; family Streptomycetaceae; genus Streptomyces; species Streptomyces sp. 1331.2. Next base: position 2,772,784 of record NZ_OBMJ01000001.1, read on the forward strand.
GCCGTTGGGCACGAAGGTGCTGGTCAGCGAGAAGCTCGCGGCGGCGGCGTCCGGCATCCGCAGCGTCACGTAGTACGGCGGCTGGACCTGCTTGGTGTCACTGGTCGGGTCCACCGGGACCTGCCAGATGTCGCTGCCGTTGAAGAAGGAGTTGGCGTCGGTCACGTGGTACTGGCCGAGCAGGTCGCGCTGCACCTTGAACATGTCCTGCGGGTAGCGCAGGTGCGGCAGCAGCGACTGCGGGATGTCCGCCTTCGGCTCGACTGTGCCCGGGAAGGCCTTCATCCAGGTCTTCAGGACCGGGTCCTTCTCGTCCCACTGGTAGAGCTTCACCTCGCCGGTGTAGGCGTCCACCGTGGCCTTCACCGAGTTGCGGATGTAGTTGACCTGGTTGGCCACCGTCAGCAGCTCACCGCGCTGGTTGGTCAACGAGTCCTTGGTCGCCGCACCCAGCGTCGTCTTCGACGAGAACGGGAAGCCGTCCGAGGTGGTGTAGCCGTCCACGACCCACACCAGGTGCCCGCCCTGCACCACCGGGTACGGGTCGGCGTCGATCGACAGCCACGGCGCGACCTTCTCCACCCGCTCCTTCGGCGTCCGGTTGTAGATCACCTTGGCGCCGTCGGTGATCGCCCCCGCGTACAGGATCTGCGGCTCGGCGAAGCGCACCGCGTACGCGGCCCGGGTGAGCGGGTTGTCCAGCGAGACACCACTGGCACCGCCGTACGTGTACTCCACGTTCTGGCCGGTCTTGGTGTCGGTGTAGTCGATCTCCTTGTTCGAGCCGCCGACGATCGAGTACGTCGTCGTCTTCTCGCCGTAGTAGATCCGCTGCTCGTAGTCGCCCAGCGCACCGGTGGCGGGCAGGCCGGACTCGGTGAACACCGGCCCGCCCTTGTCGTCGACCTGGTTGCCCTTGGCGACGGCCGCACCGTAGCCGTGGGTGTACTTGAAGTGGTCGTTGATCCAGTTGCGCTGCACGCCGTTGAGGTCGAGCTCGCGCAGGCCGATCACGGTGTCCTGCTTGTCCGCGCCCTTGCCGTAGCGGTCCACGTCCAGCGTGCTCGGGAAGGCGTAGTAGTTGCGCTGCTGCTCCAGCGACTGGAACGTCTGCGACACGATGTTCGGGTCCAGCAGCCGCACGTCCGCGATGGTCTGCGCGTCCGGCTTGAGCGCGTCACCGGTGGTCGAGCCCTGCGGGGTGTACGGAGTGGGCTGCGCGTCCGCGATCCCGTACGCCTGCCGCGTCGCGTCGATGTTCTTCTGGATGTACGGCGTCTCCTTGGCCTGCTCGTTCGGCTTGACCTGGAACTGCTGCACGATCGCCGGGTACAGGCCGCCGATCAGCACCGCCGACAGCACCATCAGCCCCAGCCCGATCAGGGCCGGCGCCCAGGTGCGGCGCACCGGGGTCAGGAAGAACAGCACCGCGCAGATGATCGCGACGAAGAACAGGATGGTCTTGGCCGGAAGGAACGCGTTCGCGTCCACGTAACGCAGGCCCGTCCAGCCCGAAACACCCTTGTACGAACCGGTCTTGACCGCCAGCGCGTACCGGTCCAGCCAGTACGCCACGGCCTTCAGCAGCACGAACACGCCCAGCAGCACCGCCAGGTGCCCCTGCGCGCCCGCGCTCGCCCGCCGGCCCGGGCCCTGCAGCCGCAACCCGCCGTACAGGTAGTGCACCAGCGCCGAGGTCAGCAGGGAGACGATCACCGCGCTGAACGCGAAGCCCAGCACGAACTCGTAGAACGGCAGGTCGAAGGCGTAGAAGGAGACGTCCATCCCGAACTGGGCGTCCTTCTCCCCGAAGGACGTGGAGTTCGTCCACATCAGCCAGGTCCGCCACTGGCCCGACGCCGCGGCGCCTGCCACCAGCCCGATCACCAGCGAGACGCCGATCAGCGCCCAGCGTTTGAACGGCGCCAGGCCGGCCCGGTAGCGGTCCAGGCTCTGCTGCTCCACCGACATCGCCGACAGCGGCGGCCGCAGCCGGTGCGCCAGCCAGATGTTGAAGCCGACGATCACCGCCATCAGCAGGCCGAACACCGCGAACAGCCCGATCTTGGTCCACAGCTGGGTGGTGAACACCGAGGAGTAGTGGACCGACCTGAACCACAGCCAGTCCGTCCAGAAGCCCGCGAACATGACGAACAGCAGGAACAGCACCGCGAGCACGCCCAGGGTCAGCAGGGCCACCCGCGCCCGCCGCGAGGGCGGACCCACCCTTCGCCGGAAACCCGGCCCTGAGCGTTCCGGCATCTGGAATACCACGGTGGCACCTCAGCTGTGTCGTCTGGGATCGATCGGTCGTCAGAGCAACTTAACCAGGCTTTGGCCGAGTTCCCACCGTTAGCAGACGGTTACGGTTGCCCGCCCGCTCGCCTCCGGGGCGCTCTTGATCCGGCGCCGACGGTCGACCCCCGGGCCGGCCGCCCGGGCCTTCCCCCGGGCCTTCCCCCGGGCCGCCCGGCGAGCGCGCCCCGCCCGACGTGTGAGGATTGAGGCATGTCCGACGCGTCTGCATTCACCAACTCCCCCGACGACGTCTCCAAGCTCCCGGCCGCGTCCCCGCTCACCCGGGCCGCGCTGGAGATCGACGAGTACGCCGCCACCCTCGGCTGGGACCTCCCGGCCCGCCTGTTCGCCCTGGTGGACAGCGCCGCCCTGCGCAAGGCCGACCCCCGGGTCGCCAAGCAGCTCGGCCTCGCCGACAGCGACGAGCCCGGCCTCACCCCCGTCGAGCAGGACGAGCTGCCGGCCGGCATGGAGCTCGACAAGTTCCTCGGCACCATCGCCTGGCCCGACGCGGTGGCCGGCTGCGCCCTGGTCGTCGAGCGCCTGATGCTCCCCCCGGGCGCCGAGCAGTCCCGCCCGCGCGGCGCCTCCGACGCCCAGCTCGCCGACTGGGTGGCCAACCACCCCCAGCGCGAGGAGGTGCGGATCACCGCCGCGGTGCTGCGCGACGGCAAGAAGGAGATCGCCCTGCGGCTGCGCTCCAAGGACGTCGCCCGCGAGGTGCTGACCGGCCCGGACCTGGTGCCCGGCCTGACCGACGCCCTGCTGGCGACCTTCGCGTAGGACGAGCCCGGGCCCTACCCGAGGACTACTTGGGGCAGGACGGCAGCGCGGGGGTCTGCCCGGAGCGGAGCTGCTCCAGCGACTTCAGCGCGCCGTCCAGGGTGTCCGTCTTGATCAGGGTCAGCCCGGACGGGGTGTTCTTGGTGGCCTCGGCGCAGTTCGAGGACGGGGTGAAGAAGTACTCGGCCCCGGCGTCCCGGGCGGCGATCAGCTTCATCGATATCCCGCCGATCGGGCCGACCTTGCCGTCGTCGTCGATGGTGCCGGTGCCCGCGACGAACTTCCCGCCGGTGAGGTCGCCGCCCGGGGTCAGCTTGTCGATGATGCCGAGCGAGAACATCAGGCCGGCGCTCGGGCCGCCGACGTCCTGCAGCCCGATGTCGATCTGGAACGGGTAGGTGTGCCGGATCCCGGTGCCGATGCCGATCACCGCGAGCTCGGCCCGCTCGGCCGGGGCCTTCGGGTCGAGGTCCTTGGCCCGTACGGTCGGGACGCTGACGTCCGTCTTGGCCCCCGGCGCCGCGGCGGCGTTGCCGGCCGCGTCCTTGACCCGCGGCACGACGGTGAAGACCACCGACTCGCCCGGCTTGTGCTTGGTGACGGCGGCGACGACCTGGTCGACCGAGGAGACCGGCGCGCCGTCGACGGCGACGATCTGGTCGCCCGCGTGCAGCCTGCCCTCCGCCGGGGCGCCCGCGGTGACCGACTTGACGATCAACTCGTTGCCGACCGGGATGTTCAGCTGCTTGAGCGCCGCGGTGCGGGCGCTGTCCTCGGAGGAGGCGAACTCCTCGGCGTTCTGCTTCTTGGCGTCGGCGTCCGACTGCCCCTTCGGGTACACGTTGTCGTGCGGCACCACCAGCACGTCGCCGCGCAGCCAGCCGACCACCGCGTTGACCAGGCTGGGCTCGTACTTGGCCCCGGTGACCTGGACGGTCGTCATGTTGAGGTGCCCGCTGGTCGGGTACGAGTCGTGCCCGGCGATGCTGATCACCGGCTTGCCGCCCTGGTTGCCGAGCGTGTTGTACGTCGGCCCCGGGCTCATCTCCGTGTACGGCACCTTCATCAGCACCGAGACGCAGAGCAGCGCTATGAGCAGCAGGGTGGCAGCGAGCATCGTCGCGGAGCGGCGTGGCATGCCTCGACAGTACGGGACGCGGGTGACGCGATGCCCGCCGGGCTACCGGCCGACACCCTCGCCGGGGGCCGAGGTCCCGGCCGTGGTGCGTTCCATCGCGGCCATGAAGCGTCGGTGCTCGGCGAGCGAGGCCGGATCCCCCGTGGCCCGTGGGGCCCGCTGGGCCCAGACCGCCCAGAGTGCGGCGAGCAGGACGGCGACAACCGGAATGATCAACCAGGCGAGCGCACCCATATCAGTACTCCCAGCTCGTCGTGTCTATGAGCAGACTAACCACTCCGGCGGACAACGCAGCCGGCGCCATCCGGGTTACGGGACGGCCGATCGGCTCACTTCCAGGGAGTATTCGGGGCGCCGCTCCGGACCCGTTCGAGTGAGGCCCCGGCGCGCCTGACCCGACAGACGCGCGGGCCGTGCCCGCGGTTCCGACCTTCCCGGTGTTCCTACGGCTCGGCTCAGCAGCCGCCGGCGCCGACCCACTCCTCCTCGCCGTCGGCGAAGACCTGGTGCTTCCAGATCGGCACCTCGTGCTTGAGGTCGTCGATCAGCCGGCGGGCGGCCGCGAAGGCCTCCCCGCGGTGGGCGCAGGAGACGGCGACGATGACGGCCTTGTCGGTGATCTCCAGCCGGCCGATCCGGTGGACCGCCGCGAGCGCCCGGACCGGGAAGTCGGCGACGACCTTCTCGGCGATCCGGCGCATCTCCTGCTCGGCGCTCGGGTGGCAGCTGTACTCCAGCGCGGCGACCGACTTGCCGCCGTCGTGGTCACGGACCGTCCCGACGAAGACGGTGGTGCCGCCGGCCGCGTCGTCGCCGACCGCCTCGTACACCTCGTCCAGTGAGAGCGGGGTGTCACGGACGGCGAGCAGCCGGATGGGGTCGTGGTTCTCGGACATGACCCCATGATTCCTCATCCGGGCCCGGAGGAGGCAAGGGTCTTCCGCATCACGATCTCGAAATTTCGCATCGTGAGAAGTGGCACCGATCTGTGGGCGCCCAGCGGCTGACCGGCGCCCCGTCAGAGCACCGGGTCAGAACCGGCGCCGCTTGCGGGCCCGGCGCACCAGCGCCGCCGTACCGACCAGCGCCACCGTCGCCCCCGCCGCCCCCAGGCTGGTCGCGGCCTCCTTGCCACCCAGCCGGCGCCCCGCCACCGCGTGCTTGCCCGACACCTGCGCCAGCAGCTCGGCCAGCACCTGCTCGTTGGTGTGCGCCGGCCGCCACCCCGCCTCGTGCAGCCGGCTCCCGGACACCACCCACGGGTACATCGTGTAGGCCAGGTCCCCCGCCGGGGCCGGCGTCAGCCCCAGCCGGTGCAGCCGGGCCGCCGTCCCCAGCGCCAGCGCGGCCGGCAGCTCCATCCGCCGGATCCCCGACAGCCGCTCCACGTCCTCCTGCTCCAGCCAGCCGTCGCAGCCGACCGTCACCTCGCCCTCGACCAGGCCCAGCGCCGCGTACTCCAGCGCCGCCGCCAGGTCGTCCACGTGGCAGAACTGCCAGCACGGGCGCGAACCGGCCACCACCAGCAGCCGGGGCGCCTCGAAGTGCCGGGTCAGCACGGTGTCCACACCCGGGCCCACCACCACCGCCGGGCGCAGCACCGTCACCTGCAGCCCCGGGTGGGCGCGCGGCGCGCGGCGGGCCAGCCGCTCGATCTCCAGCAGGTCCCCGACCAGCGAGGCCTCCTCGGTCGCCCGCAGCTCGGAGTCCTCCGCCAGCGGCACCTCGTTGTCGGCCAGCGCGCCGTAGACCATCGCCGAGGTGCAGAGCACCACCCGGTGCACCCCGGCGGCCGCGGCCGCGGTCAGCACCGTCTGCGCACCGCGCACGTTGTAGGCGCTGCGGGCCCGCGGGTCGGACTCCATGCCGAAGTCCATCGCCAGGTGCACCACCACGTCGACCCCGGCCAGCCGCTCGGCCACCGCCGGGTCCCGCACGTCCAGCACCCGCCACTGCACGCCCGGCACGTCGCCGCGCCGGTCGTCCACCGCCAGGACCCTGCGCACGTGCGGGGAGGCCACCAGCCGCGCCGCGACCCGCTCTCCCAGCACGCCTGCGGCACCGGTCACCGCCACGATCAGCGGCCGTCCGCCGTAGGCTGGAGGCGGCGACGCCGTGGTGTCCGACGCGTCCTCTCCTCCGGTCAGCCCAGAGCGAACGTCCGAAGGCGGGGAACTCACCGGCCATCCTCCACGGTTAGCTTATGTGCGTACGGACGTGTGTCACGTACGACCATCCTGCCCGAGGCGAAGGCCCGGCGGTGCACCCGGCGCGGGCCTGCCGCGCGGGAGCCGCCCCCGAGTACCCCACTCCGCCGCCGCCCCGGGCGCAGACTTTTCCGCCACACCCGTATGACGGCCGACCGGATCGAGGACCCCGTGAGCGACCTTCCCTTCGGATTCGGCGTTCCGCCCGAGGAGCCCGAGGACGGCAAGGCCAAGCCCGACGACGCCCAGAAGAAGAAGGACCAGGAGCAGTCCGGCTCCGGAAACGACCCGCAGCCCTTCGGCTTCGGCGCCGGCAACCCCTTCGGCGCGATCTTCGGCATGCCGGGCGCCCCCGGTGGCCCCGGCGGCGCCGCCGGCGACAACCCCTTCGCCGCGATGTTCGGCGGCATGAACCCCGGTGACCTCGGCGCCGCGTTCCAGCAGCTCGGACAGATGCTCTCGTTCGAGGGCGGCCCGGTGAACTGGGACCTCGCCACCAACATCGCCCGCCAGACCGTGGTCGCCGAGCCCGCCGAGGGCAAGAGCAAGGACCGCTCGGTCAGCGCCGCGGAGCGCTCCGCCGTCGCCGAGGCCGTCCGCCTGGCCGACCTCTGGCTCGACGGCGCCACCGAGTTCCCCTCCGGCGCCGGCACCGCCGTCGCCTGGAGCCGCGCCGAGTGGATCGAGGCCACCCTCCCGGTCTGGAAGGACCTGGTCGACCCGGTCGCCGAGCGCGTCGGCAACGCCATGGGCGGCGTCCTGCCCGAGGAGATGCAGGCCATGGCCGGCCCGCTGATGGGCATGATGCGCTCCATGGGCGGCGCCATGTTCGGCACCCAGATCGGCCAGGCGCTCGGCGCGCTCGCCGGCGAGGTGGTCGGCTCCGCCGACGTCGGCCTGCCGCTCGCCCCGGCCGGCAAGGCCGCGCTGCTGCCGCAGAACGTCGCCGAGTTCGGCGAGGGCCTGAGCGTGCCCGCCGACGAGGTCCGCCTCTACCTCGCCCTGCGCGAGGCCGCCCACCAGCGCCTCTTCGCCCACGTGCCGTGGCTGCGCGCCCACCTGCTGGGCGCCGTCGAGGCCTACGCCCGCGGCATCAAGGTCGACACCTCCCGCATGGAGGAGCTCGTCGGCCAGCTCGACCCGACCAACCCCGAAGCGCTCCAGGAGGCCCTGGCCGGCGGCCTGCTCCAGCCCGAGGACACCCCGGAGCAGAAGGCCGCGCTCGCCCGCCTGGAGACGGCGCTCGCCCTGGTCGAGGGCTGGGTCGACGCCGTCGTGCACGCCGCCGCCGAACCGCACCTGCCGCAGGCCGGCGCGCTGCGCGAGACCGTCCGCCGCCGCCGCGCGGCCGGCGGGCCCGCCGAGCAGACCTTCGCCACCCTGGTCGGCCTGGAACTGCGCCCGCGCCGCCTGCGCGACGCCTCCCGGCTGTGGGCGCTGCTCGCCGACGCCCGCGGCGTCGAGGGCCGCGACGCCCTCTGGGAGCACCCGGACATGCTGCCCACCGCCGCCGACCTGGACGACCCGGACGCCTTCGTGCACCGCGGCTCCGGGGACGAGCTGGAGGGCGGCCTCGACTTCGACGCCATCGACAAGCTGCTCGGCGAGGCCGCGGCCGGCAAGCCCGACCTCACCAAGGGCACCGAGCAGCCGAAGGCCGACGACACCGACACCGACGGGAAGGGCGAGCCCACCGCATGACGGACACCGGGACGTCCGCGTCCACCCTGCACGCGGACGCCGTCCGCACCCTGTCCGCCTGGCAGCCCGCCGACGAGGACCAGGAACGGCTGCGGCTCGACTACCTGGAGCACCTGGCCGCGCAACCGCAGGGCCTGTACCGGTCCTGCCTGCCCGCGCACATCACCGCGAGCGCGGCCGTCGTCGACCCGGCGGCCGGGCGGGTGCTGCTCACCCTGCACCCCAAGGTCGGCATGTGGTTGCAGATGGGCGGGCACTGCGAGCCCGGCGACCGCGACCTCGCCGCGGCCGCGCTGCGCGAGGCCGTCGAGGAGTCCGGCATCCCCGACCTCGTCCTGCTGGAGTCGGACGGTGCCCCCGTACCGGTCAAGCTGGACCGCCACCTGGTCCGCTGCGCCGGCAAGGACCGGCCGGAGAACACCCACCTGGACGTCCAGTACATCGCGCTGGCCCCGGCCGGCGCCCAGGCGCTGATCAGCGAGGAGTCGCTGGACCTGCGCTGGTTCGACTACGACCGGCTGCCGGAGCTCACCGACCACTCGGTGCGCGACCTGGTGACCCGGGCCCGCCGGCTGACCGGCTGAGGTGAAGCAACCAGGAGGGGGCGCGGGCCGATACGGCCCGCGCCCCCTCCTTTCGTACCGACTCGTCCCGGCCCTCAGCCGCAGGAGGCCGCCGGATCCGGCCCCGGGTCCGCGTGCCGGGCACCGGGGATGTGCGGCAGGCGGCCGGCGGAGACCACGCCCTCCAGGTAGCCGCGGGCCCGCTCCGTCCGCGGGTACGCCTCCAACAGCGCCCAGAACGCCGGGCCGTGGTCCGGCACCAGCAGGTGCGCCAGCTCGTGCAGCAGCACGTAGTCCAGCACGTACTCCGGCATGCCCTGGAGCCGGTGCGAGAGGCGGATCGTGCCCTCGCTCGGGGTGCAGGAACCCCAGCGCGAGTTTTGGTTGGTGACCCAGCGGACCTGACTGGGGTGAGCGCGGTCGTCCAGGTAGGCCGCCGACAGCTCGCGGGCCCGCGCCATCAGGGCCTCGTCCCCGGGGATCCGCCGGGACTCCTGGACGGCGAGCTTCTCCAGCATCTGCGCGACCCAGCGCTGCTCCTCGGCGTGCGACATCCGGGCCGGGATCAGCACGACGGTGCGGTCGCCCTCGCGGTAGGCGGAGACGGTGCGACTGCGACGGGCGCTGCGCCGCACCTCGACCCGGCTGCGGTCGTGCGGCTCCGGGGAGACGACCCCGGCGGGCGGGTGCTGCGACGGCGCCGGCCTCGGCTGCTGGTTCTGGTCCGGGCGCCCGCGCGTGCTCGGCGTCGCCATCTGTGACCCGGATGCTGCACGGGCACGCCGACGCGACGCCGGTGGATGGGAGTCCCGCTCGGCTGCCATGGCACACGACGTTACCCGGTACCACGGACAGAAGTCCGCTGCCGTGGCCGGAATCTTTCATGGAGTGATCGCGAACGAAAAGTCGACGGAGGGTGTCCGGAAACCGACGCCGGAGGGGATGGGCAGTTACCCACAGGGCCTACGAACAGATGATGCGATCATGCGCACGGGCCTGTGGATAACTTTCAGCACGAGGTCGGCCCGATGGGGCAAGCTGCGGTCAGCCGTCCGGAAACGATCGGAAGGGAGACCGCCGTGCGCCTCGTCCTGAAGCCCGCCCTGTCCCGCAGCTGGCGGGACAAAGAAACCCTGCAGTTCGGGACCGTCACCCGGTACGCGGGGGTGCTCGACCACGCCGACAAGGCCCTGTGCGACTTCCTCGGGCTCGTCGACGGGACACGTGACCGCCCGGCGCTCCTGGAGGCCGGCGAACGCGTCGGCCTCGGCCGCGAACCGGCCGACACCCTGCTGACGGAACTGGAGGAGATCGGGCTGCTGGACGACGCGGAGGCGACCGACAGGGCGCTGGCCCGCTTCCCCCAGCAGCACCGGGAACTGCTCGGGCCCGACCTCGCCTCACTGTCCCTCGTCCACTCCGCCCCGTGCGCCGCACCCGCCATCCTGGCCCGCCGGGCCGACGCACGGATCGAGGTCCGCGGCGCGGGCCGGGTCGGCGCGGCCGTGGCCGCGGTGCTCGCCGCGGGCGGAGCGGGCACGGTCACGGTCGCCGACGGCGGGCGGGTACGCCCCGGCGACTGCTCCCCGGCGGGGCTGTCACCGGGGGACGTCGGGCGGCTGCGCTCGACGGCCGCGCGGGAGGCGGTACAACGGGCCTCGGCCCGGCCGCTGCTGCCCGGTCCCCGGCGAAAGCCCGACGGGCCACCGCCCGACTTCGTGGTCCTCGCACCGCGGGACGGCAGCGCGGCCTTCGCCGGCGGGACGTACGAGGCCCGGTTACTGCTTCGGGCCGGCGTGCCGCACCTGTACGTGGGCGTGGTCGAGGAGTTCGGCGTCATCGGGCCGCTGGTGATCCCCGGGATGTCGGCGTGCGGGCACTGCCTGGTGCTGCGACGGGAGGACGAGGACGCGGCCTGGCCGCGGGTGCTGGCCCAGCTGGCGCACGGAGGCAGCGGGCAGGCGCGCACCCCGGCCTGCGACACGGCCCTGGCGACGGCGATCGCGGGGCTGGCCGCGCTGCAGGTGCAGGTGTACCTGGACGGCGGCCGGCCGCCGAGCGTGGACGGGTGGTGCGAGGTGTCGGCACGCGACGGGATGCCCCGGCGACTGCGACTGCGCGGGCACCCGGACTGCGGATGCCTGTGGCAGCCGCTGCCGCCGGGCTGAGGAGGAGTGTGGAGAGACCGAAGACCGAGGCGTGAACGGAAGCGGGCGGGCGGCTGTGAGGCTCGGCAGCCGCCCGGCCGGGCACCGAAGCGACACGGGCGAGCACCCGGCCATGTGAGCCCATGGCCAGGAGCCCCCGTGGCGAGGCGAGCCCGAAGCGAGGCGAGCCCGAAGCGAGGCGAGCCCGAAGCCCGCGCCCTGCCCCGGGCAGGGCGCGGGCCGGCCGAAGCAGGCAGCCCCTGGCTCCGGGCTGCGAGGCGCGGTGCGGGAGGCGGGCGGCGAGGCGGGTGGGTGGGCGGCGAGGCGGTGGGTGGGCGGAGGGTGGGGGGTGGGGGGGAGGGGGCCCCAAGGAGAGGAACAGCGAATCCGATTACCCCGCGGCCCGGCCCTCCGCCGAAGCGGAGGGCCGGGCCGAAACCCCCACACCCCTCCCCGCCCAGATCCCAACAACCCGGAAATGCCACACAGGAAGTCGGCCCATCCGACTTCCTGTGCAGCGCTTCAGATCTCAGAGAGCCACCGCCACCGGCTTCAGGCCGCGAGCCCGGCCCCCTCGGCGGCCTCCGCAGCAGCCCCTTCAGCGGACTGCGGATCGGCAGCCGTCCCGGCCTTCCGGTCCCGCATCAGCAGCACGGCCAGCAGGGCCGCCGACAGGACACCGATCGCGCTGACCGTGAAGGTCGTCGACATCGCCGAGGTGAACGCCTCCCGAGCGGTCCGGACGAGCCCGGTGTCACCACCGGCGACCGCCAGCGCCCCGGCGATGGAACCCTTCGCCTGCTCCGGCATCCCGGCCGGCATCTCGCTCGCGAAGCCGCTCGACAGCAGCGAGCCCAGGATCGCGATGCCGAGCGCGGTGCCGGCCTGCTGGATGGTGTCGTTCAGCGCCGAGCCGACGCCCGCCTGCTCCGGCGGAATGGTGGCCATCAGCGCACCCACCGCGGCGGGCATGGCCAGGCCCGCGCCGAGGCCGAGCAGGCCGAGCGCAGTCGCCGGGACGGCGAAGCCGGTGTCGGCCGAGACGGTGGTCAGCAGGGCGAACGACGCGGCCATGACGAGCATCCCGGCGAGGATCAGCGGGCGGTTGCCGGCCTTCGCCGCGAGCTTGGCCCCGGCCCCGTTGCCGATCAGCGCGGCGAGGGCCAGCGGCAGGAACGCGAGGCCCGCCTTGACCGGCGAGTACCCGAGCACGAACTGGAGGTACTGGGTGAGCACCAGCAGCAGGCCGCCGTTGCCGATCTGCACCAGGGTCAGCGACAGCGAGCCCCCGCTGAAGTTGCGGTTGCGGAAGAGCACCAGCGGCACCATCGGCGCGGAGCTGAGGTTCTCCCACACCACGAAGCCGATCAGCGAGACCACCGCGATGATCAGGGTGACCAGCGAGCGGGTGCCGAAGGCGCCGTGCTGCGGGATCTCGATGATCCACCAGATCAGGGCGGTCATGCCGACCGCGGACAGCACCGCGCCGAGCGGGTCGGGCTTCTGCCACGGGCCCTTGGACTCCGGCATCAGCAGCAGGCCCGCCAGGATCGCCAGCGCGACGACCGGAACGTTGATGAAGAAGATCGAGTGCCACGAGAAGTGGTTGATCAGCACACCGCCGAGCACCGGGCTTCCGACCAGTCCCAGCATCGACACCGAGCCCCAGGCGGCCATCGCCTTGTTGCGCTCCTCCTCGTCGAAGACGGTGATGAGGATCGACAGGGTCGAGGGCATGATCAGCGCGCCGCCGACGCCCATCGCGATGCGCGCCGCGATCACCTCGCCGGGGTTGGTGCAGACGGTCGCCGCCAGGGAGGCCGCACCGAAGAGCAGCAAGCCGATGATCATGATCTTTCGGCGGCCGAACCGGTCACCGAGGCTGCCGGACGTGAGCAGCAGCCCGGCGAAGACCAGCACGTAGGAGTCGAGGATCCACTGGGTGTCCTGAGCACTGGCGCCGAGGTCGGCGGTCATCGAGGGCACCGCGACCGTCAGGGCCATGCTGTCGACGACCAGCACGAGCGAGCTCAGGCAGAGCACGAGCAGGATCCACCAGCGGTGCGGGTTGCGCCCTTCGGCGCCGGTCACGTGGTCGGCCGACATCAGCCATCCCTCCCCATCTGCGCACACCGTTCCCCGAGTGCGCACTGCGTTCCTTCGATGCGAACACTGTACGCACAGCGGAACGGTGTGCGCAACTCCCGACTGCTGTACGCTCAATGCGAACGGTGTACGCACTACAGGAGGAGGAGTCGCCCATGGCCGCCCGAACGAACCCGATCCCGTCCGTATGGGCCCGCCGGCCGAGCGAGCCGGAGCAGCCCGCCCTCAGCCGGGCGACGATCGTCCGCGAGGCGGTCGCCCTGCTGGACGCCGACGGCGTCGAGGCGCTGAGCATGCGCAAGCTCGCCGCCCGGCTGAACGCGGGCGCGACCTCCCTCTACCGCCACGTCGCGACGAAGGACGAGCTGATGGAGCTCGCGGTGGACGAGGTGTTCGGGGAGATCGCCCTTCCGCCCGCCGACAGCCCCGACTGGCGTGCCGCCGCCGTCGAGGCCGCCGAGGCGTTCCGGGCGACGGCCCTGCGCCACCCCTGGCTCTCCTCCGTGCTGGGCCAGGCCGGCCTCGCCTACCTCGGCCCCAATCTGATGTCCTTCTCGGAGCGGCTGTCCGCCCTCTTCGTCGCGGCCGACTTCCCCGATCCGGCCCGGGCGATCGACGCCCTGATCGCCTACGTCGTCGGGATGAGCACCACCGAGGCGGCCTGGCTCAGTGCCGTGGCCCGCTCCGGCGAGGACGAGGCCGAGTTCGTCGCCCGGCTGCTGCCGGCCGCCCAGGAGGCCACGGCCGGCTACCAGCACCTCACCAACGGGCACGCGGCCACCGCCCTGCTCGACCCGGCCGCCGAGCGCGACGCCAAGTTCGCCTACGGGCTGGCGGTCGTCCTGGACGGCCTCGCCCTGCGCATGTCCCGCTGACCACTGGCTGCCGCCCCCCGGTTACGACCCACCGGTTACGGCCCGCCGCCCCCGGCCCCCAGGCCCGGCCACCGACCGGACCAAGCCGCCCAACTCCCCGCAAAGGGAGGGCACTCCCCGCCCCACCTCGCAGAATTCCGGCGGGCCCGGGCCGGGGAGCGGGCACAATGGCGTAGTGATGGTCGGCCGTCCGGTGTCGGGGGGCCAGGGATTGGAGGCCCGGGTGAGCGATCTTCCGCGCAAGGCAGTGACCCGCACGGCACGGCTCGCCGCCCTGCCGCTGGGGATAGCCGGTCGCGCCACGCTCGGTCTGGGCAGGCGGATCGGCGGCCGGTCCGCCGAGGTGGTCACCGCCGAGCTGCAACAGGCCACCGCCGACCAGCTGTTCAAGGTGCTCGGCGAGCTCAAGGGCGGGGCGATGAAGTTCGGGCAGGTGCTGTCCGTCTTCGAGGCCGCACTGCCCGAGGAGGTCGCCGGCCCGTACCGGGCGGCGCTCACCAAGCTGCAGGACGCCGCGCCCCCGATGCCCGCGGCCAAGGTGCACACCGCCCTCGCCCAGCGGCTCGGGGACGGCTGGCGCGAGCTGTTCCTGGAGTTCGACGACCGGCCCGCTGCGGCGGCCTCGATCGGCCAGGTGCACAAGGCGGTCTGGCACGACGGCCGCGCGGTCGCGGTCAAGGTGCAGTACCCGGGTGCGGGCGACGCCCTGCTCGCGGACCTCTCGCAGCTGAGCCGGGTGGCCTGGCTGCTCGGGCCGCTGATCCCCGGGCTGGACATCAAGCCGCTGATCGCCGAGCTGCGCGAGCGCGTCTCGGAGGAGCTGGACTACGAGCTGGAGGCGCAGGCGCAGCGCCGGCACGCCGAGGAGTTCGCGGGGGATCCGGACATCGCGGTGCCGGGCGTGGTGGCGCAGGCCGACCAGGTGCTGGTCACCGAGTGGATGGACGGCACCCCGCTGGCCGAGGTGATCGCGCGCGGCTCCCAGGAGGAGCGTGACCGCGCCGGGCAGTTGCTGGCCCGGTTCCTGTTCGCCGGCCCGTCGCGGACGGGGCTGCTGCACGCGGATCCGCACCCGGGCAACTTCCGGCTGTTGAAGGACGACGGTCCGGCGGAGGGCTGGCGGCTCGGTGTGCTGGACTTCGGCACGGTGGACCGGCTTCCGGGCGGGCTGCCCGCGCCGATCGGGGCCTCGTTGCGGATGGCGCTGGACGGGGACGCGGCGGGCGTGCTGAAGATGCTGCGCGAGGAGGGCTTCGTGAAGCCCTCGATCCAGCTCGATCCGGATGCGGTGCTGGACTACCTGCTGCCGATCATCGAGCCGGCCGCGGTGGACGTCTTCCACTTCACGCGGGTGTGGATGCGCGCCCAGGCGGCCCGGATCGCCGACCCGCGCTCTCCGGCGTACAACCTGGGCAAGCAGCTCAACCTGCCGCCCGCGTACCTGCTGATCCACCGGGTGACGCTGAGCACCATCGGGGTGCTCTGCCAGTTGGGCGCGAAGGCGCCGTTCCGCGCCGAGATGCTGGAGTGGCTGCCCGAGTTCTCCGACGGGCACCGGGCCGCCCCCGCCAAGGCCGCGGCGAAGCGCCGGCCGCGCAAGGGCTGACCCCGACCACAGCCCAGAACAACCGCACCGCAGAACGGCCGCAGGCCGCTCCCCGACGAGGGGGAGCGGCCTGCGGCACGACGGAGGTCCTGCGGTGGACGGGCCTTACATCAGCGCCACGGCGATCGCCTTTCGGGCGCGCAGCGAGGCCCGCTCGGCCCGCTGCTTGAGCTTGCGGGCCCGGACGACCCGGCTGACGAGCCGTTGGTTCTCGGCCTCCTGGAGCCTGTCTTGCATATGGGCCCGGGCCAGGGATTCGTGGAGGAGTTGCATTTCGAGGATCCTGTTCTGGGTCTGACGTTCGGTGGCCTGCTCGGCGCGGGCGGTGGGATCGAAAGCGGCGGGGGTCATGTCGTGGTCCTGCTCGTGGTGCGTGCTCGGGAATGGGCGGTGGGCTGCGGCGTCGGCCTTGGCGGCGGCGATCCGCACGGATCGGCGGAGGGCGCTGTCCAGCGGGGGCTGCTCTCCCCTGCGGACGGACCCGACGTGGTCGGCGGGGTTCACGCCATGACCTCGGTCTTGCGCGGACGGCCACGCGGCCGCTTGCGGGCCACGACGACGCCCTGGACGAACAGCTCGCCGCCCCAGACGCCCCACGGCTCGCGCCGCTCCAGCGCGCCGGCGAGGCAGGCGTCCTTCACCGGGCAGGTGCCACAGAGGGACTTCGCGTACTCGACGTCGGCGGGCGTCTCGGCGAAGAAGACCTCGGGGTCGAAGGCGCGGCAGGGGATGGGGAGACCGAGCGCTTCGGCCTGCTCGATCGAGGTGATCTGCATGGAAAGAACCTCCGGGGGGTCGGCCTGGTCGGCCTTGGTGATCTGGCTTGTCGGCGGTACGGACGGGGTGGGCGGTGTGATGACCGTGGACACTGTGGCGTCTTCCTCGTCTTCTCAGTGGTTCCGGCCCAGGTGACTGGTGGTGCTGGGCCGGAGGCCCCGGAGGGCCTGGGTGGTCTTGCGTACCGGACAAAACAGAAGGGCCGCGGATCCCGGTGTGACGGGTTCCGCGGCCCTGGAGGTGCCGACCTGAGGCTTCCTCAGGTCCGTTCTCTCCAGGGTTCAGGGCCGCGGAAGGCCTGCATCCGGATGGCCTCGGCGCCGATGAAGGCGGCCTTGGCCTGGTTGATCAGCTGCTCGTTCTGCTTCTGGGTGTTTCCGGCACCGATGACCTGCGCATAGCCGCCATGAACAGCGGCGGCTACGGCTGCCTTCGGTGCCTGGGTCGGTCGCTCATCACGCGGGGAGCGCGACGTGCCGACCGGCGCCCAGTCACGGGACAGACCGGTCTCGACAGCGGTGCCTTCGATGCTCCTGCCGGCCGTGAGGCACAGCTCAGTGTGTCCAGGACCACTGACAACGGGGGCGACGGAGACACCGGTGGTGTCGAGACCCAGACCGGTTCCACCGAGCTCGGCGAGCGCCCGCAGACGGGCGGCACGCAGGGAGGCAGCGACAACGGTCTGGCCAGTCATTTTGGTGATCATGATGTTTCCCACTGTCTTCGCCTCCTCTCGGCGTCTCGCGGAGCCAGGTTCCCCCGGCGCCGAATGTTCGGATGTCTGTCTCGGTGAAGCAGGTGAATCGATGAAGCAGATGAAGCTGTCAGTCCAGGGGGGAATCGGCACAGGTGTGACCCCGTGCGACCGCGTCCCCTTGACCGCCCCGGCAGGCTATTGCGCTCCCGGTACGCCGCGCAAACTATTTTTCGCGGCGAGTTGCGCGGTGTGTCCCGCAGCCGGCTTCGAAGTCCCCCGAGCAGTCCCCTGGACCGCGCCCGCGCCGACTCACGCCGGATCGACCGGACCGTCGTCCTCGACGCCGTCCGGATCCTCCTCGGGCTCCTCCCCCGCACACAACGAGAGCACGGCGGCCCCGTACTTGTCCAGCTTCATCGCGCCCACCCCCGAGATGGAGGCCAGCTCCTGGCGGCTGGCGGGCACGTCCTCGGCGATCGCCATCAGCGTCGCGTCGGTGAACACGACGTAGGCCGGGGCGCCCTGCTTCTTGGCCTGCCGGGCCCGCCACTCGCGCAGCCGCTCGTAGAGTGCCTCGTCCATCGTGGAGGGGCAGCTCTCGCAGCGGCGCAGCTTGCGTTCGACGGCCTCGGTGAGCGCCTTGTCGCAGACCCGGCACTTGACCGGTCCGCGGACCCGGCGGGCGGCGGAGCGCTCGCCGGGCTCGACGCTCCCCCGACCGCCGCGCGCGCCGGTCCGTGCGCCGGGTGCGGAGGAGCCGGGGCGCAGCCCGTCGAGGAAGCGGCTGGGTTTGCGGCTCGCGCGGCCGCCGGGCGAGCGGGAGAGGGCCCAGGAGAGGGTCAGGTGCTTGCGGGCGCGGGTGACGCCGACGTAGAGGAGGCGGCGTTCCTCCTCGATCTGTTCGTCGGTCTTGGCGTAGATGATCGGCAGGGTGCCCTCGGTGAGGCCGACGAGGAAGACGGCGTCCCATTCGAGGCCCTTGGCGGCGTGCAGGGAGGCGAGGGTGACGCCTTCTACGGCGGGGGCGTGCTGGGCGGCGGCGCGGGCGTCGAGTTCGGCGACGTAGGCGGCGAGGTCGGTGCCCTGGCCGGCGGCGGTGCGGGTGCGCTCGAACTCCTCGGCGAGCCGGACGAGGGCGGCGAGGGATTCCCAGCGGTCGCGGACGGCGCCGGAGCCGGCGGGGGGTTCGGCGGTGAAGCCGCGGGTGGCGAGGACGGCGCGGACCTGGCCGGCGAGGTCGGGGGCGCCGTCGGTGAGGGGGTCGGAGGCGGCGCGGGCGGCGCCGCGCAGCAGGACTCCGGCGTCGCGGACCTCGGGTCGTTCGAAGAACCGTTCGGCGCCCTTGAGCTGGTAGGGGACGCCGAGGTCGGCGAGGGCCTGTTCGTAGACCTCGGACTGGCCGTTGGTGCGGAAGAGGACGGCGATCTCGCTGGCGCGGACGCCGGCGGCGAGCAGGTCCTTGATCCGGCGGCCGGTGGTCTCGGCCTCGGTCGGTTCGTCCTCGTACTCGGTGTAGACGGGGTCGGGGCCTGCTTCGCGCTGGGAGACGAGTTCGAGCCGGTGGCGGGCGGCCTCGCCGCGGGCCTGGGCGAGCAGTCCGTTGGCGAGGTGGACGACCTGGGGGGTGGAGCGGTAGTCGCGGACGAGTTTGACGACGGTGGCGCCGGGGTGGCGGCCGCGGAAGTTCAGCAGGTAGTCGGGGGTGGCGCCGGTGAAGGAGTAGATGGTCTGGCTGGCGTCGCCGACGACGCAGAGGCTGGCGCCGCCGTCGGGGCCGGTCCACTGGTCGAGCAGGCGCTGCTGGAGCGGGGAGACGTCCTGGTACTCGTCGACGGTGAAGTGCCGGTACTGGGAGCGGACCTGGTCGGCGATGTCGGGGCGGTCCTCCAGGATGGCGGCGGTGAGCAGCAGGACGTCCTCGAAGTCGATGTTGCCGCGGCGGGTCTTGGTCTCCTCGTAGACGCGGTAGACCTGGGCGGTCTCGGCCGGGTCGCGGGGGGCTTCGCGGCCGGACTTGGCGACGGCGGCGGGGTAGTCCTCGGGGGCGGTCTGGGTGACCTTGGCCCATTCGATCTCGGCGGTGAGGTCGCGCAGTTCGGTGCGCTGGACGCGCAGTCCGCAGCGGCCGGCGGCTTCGGCGACGAGCTGGACCTTGCGTTCGAGGAGCTGGGGGACGGGGCCGCCGACGGCGCGGGGCCAGAAGTACTGGAGCTGGCGCAGGGCGGCGGCGTGGAAGGTGCGGGCCTGGACGCCTTCGGCGCCGAGCTGGCGCAGGCGGCCGCGCATCTCGCCGGCGGCGCGGGCGGTGAAGGTGACGGCGAGGACCTGCTGGGGGTGGTAGACGCCGCTGCGCACGCCGTAGGCGATGCGGTGGGTGATGGCGCGGGTCTTGCCGGTGCCGGCGCCGGCGAGGACGCAGACGGGGCCGTGCAGGGCGGTGGCGACGGCGCGCTGTTCGGGGTCGAGCCCGGCGAGCACGGCGTCGGGCCCCGTGGCGGCGCCGGGGTCGGCCCAGGGGGAGCCGTGGGGGGCGTCGTGGGGGCTGCCGCTCAAGAGGTCTTCCTGCATGCGTTCCATCCTCTCAGCCCGGTGGGACAACGGGGGCGGGGTTGTCCACAGGCCCGGTGTGATCGCCGGATGATCGCTCCGCAGGACGGTCGACGGGCTGCCGGAATGCCCGCCGCCCGGCGGACGTTGCGTCCGGAGACCGTACGCATCCCTCTTCCGAAGGAGCCCCCTCGATGTCCGGCACCGTGACGATGTACAGCACGACCTGGTGTGGGTACTGCAACCGACTCAAGAGCCAGCTGGAGCGCGAAGGCATCGGCTACACCGAGATCAACATCGAGGAGGACCCGGCGTCGGCGTCCTTCGTCGAGTCGGTGAACAACGGCAACCAGACGGTGCCGACGGTGCTGGTGACGCCGGTGGGCGGCGGCGAGCAGGTCGTGATGACCAACCCGAGCCTGCTGCAGGTCAAGAAGGCCCTGGCGGCCTGATCCGGCCGGGCCGTCCGGGGCCGGCGCGGCCTGATCCGGCCGGGCCGTCCGGGACCGGCGCGGGTCACGTCGCGTCGGCCCGGGCGGGGTCGACGGGTGCGGCGGGCGCGGGAAGCGTGGTGCGCGCGCCGAGGTCGCCGACGCCGTAGACGAGCCGGCTGCGGTCGGCCGAGTAGCGGGTCTCGATGACCCGGACGGGCCCGCGCCGGTCGTAGGTGACGCGGGTCTGCACCATGAGCGGCACGCCGGGGCCGCCCTGGAACCACTGGGCCTCCTCGGGCCCGGGCATCCGGGCGACGAGGTGGTCGACGGCGCCGATCTCGGTGCGTCCGAGGGCGGCGAGCACGGCCTCGTCGCCGCCTTCGACGGGGTCGGGTTCCATCAGCGGGGTGCCGGCGGCGAGGCCGGCCCGGTAGTGGCTCTCCTCGATGGAGTACGGCTCGCGGTCGAGCAGCCGCAGCTGGCGGCGGACCACGATGGCCTCGCCGGGGCGCAGTCCGAGCCGTTCGGCGATGTCCACCCGGGCCCGGACGATCATCATCTCGAAGTCGGTGCCGAGTTCGCGCCCGGCTTCGGCGGCCTCGCCGAGGTAGACCTCGGAGGGCGCGGCGAGGCAGTCGCGCGGCGCGGGGGCCGAGGTCGGTCCGTAGGCGCGGTGGTCCAGGACGGGGTGTTCGCGCAGGTAGGTGCCCTTGCCCTGGAGGCGGACCAGGCGGCCCTCGTTGACCAGGACGTCGACGGCGAGGCGAACGGTGTTGCGGGCGACGCCGTACTGGCGTTCCAGTTCGCTCTCGACCGGCAGGGCGGCGTCGGCGGTGAACTCGCCCTCGGCGATCCGACGGCGCAGGTCGGCGGCGAGGCGCTGGTATTTGGGGGATTGGGCGGTGCCCCGGGGGATTGTCACCCGAGTGAATGTAGCGAGCGCGGTGACGCGGTTTCTGCCGTTTCCGGCAATGTCGTCCGCGCGGGTTGACGACGGGGGCCTGGAGATGCTTTCCGGTAGCAGAACTGGCCCGTCCGGATACGAACATCTGGTGGTGCGGAATTCGGAAAGGGATCGGAAGGAAAATAGGGGGCGCGCAGCGTCAGCTGCACGCCCCCTATTCCGCGGAATGTTCGTACCGGATTACCAGCGCGCCGCCGCGGGCAGCGGCTCGCCGTACCAGAGCTCCACCAGGTGCCGGGCGATCGAGATCCCGGACGGCGGCAGGATCTCGCCGGCCTCCATCCCGGCCCGCAGCTCCTCGCGGGAGAACCAGCGCGCCTCGGCCAGCTCCTCGCCGTCCACGGTGATCTCGGTGCCGCCGGGCAGTGCCCGGCCCGTGAAGCCGAGCATCAGGCTGGACGGGAACGGCCAGGGTTGGCTGGCCACGTACTGCACCTCGCCGACCTGCACGCCCGCCTCCTCGTGCACCTCGCGGGCCACCGCCTGCTCGATCGACTCCCCCGGCTCGACGAAGCCGGCCAGCGTCGACCAGCGGCCCTCCGGCCACAGCGCCTGACGGCCGAGCAGGCAGCGGTCCTGCTCGTCGGTGATCACCATGATCACCGCCGGGTCGGTGCGCGGGTAGTGCTCGGCCGCGCAGGAGGTGCAGCGCCGCACGTGGCCGGCGCCGGCCTTCTCGGTCGGGTGCCCGCAGCGCGAGCAGAAGCTGTGCAGCCGGTGCCAGTGCTCCAGCGCGACGGCGTGCACCAGCAGTCCGGCGTCCCGGTCCGACAGCATCGCGCCGACCTCCCGCAGCCCGGCCGGGCGGGCATCGCCGTCCAAGCGCCCGGGCAGGCTCTCGCCGGCCAGCGCGAAGTACGAGACGCCGTCCTGGTCGGTGCCGAGGAAGTACCGGTCGCCGGTCTGCGGTGCCTCGAACGAGGGCAGCAGCACGAGTTCGGTGCCCTGCGGGGTGTCGACCACGAAGGCCTCGCCGCCGGCGATCGGCAGCACCCGGGTGGCCGGGTGGCTCCAGGCCGCCGCCAGCCAGGGCTCGTCGAAGCGGTGCTCGGCCGCCCGGTCCACCCCGGACCGGGCCAGTGCCAGGTACAGCGGGCGCTCGGTCTCAGGCACGGTGCTCACAGGTTCCATCCCCACGTGGTGAATCATCCGGATGAGTGATCTGACAGGCCAAGGTGTGCAGGGAGCAGTTCACGCACCGGGCCGGAAGTTCTCGGCCAGGTCGCCCCACAGGTACGCGGCGGTCTCCACGCCCTTGGCCAGCAGGTCCAGTTCGACCTTCTCGTTGACCGAGTGCCAGCCGTCCGAGGGCACCGAGATGCCGAGGAACAGCACCGGCGCGCCCAGCACGTCCTGCAGGTCCGCGGCCGGGCCGGAGCCGCCCTCCCGGGTGAACAGGATCTTCTGCCCGAAGGCCCGCCCCATCGCGCGGACGGTGGACTGCAGCGCCGGGTGGTCCAGCGGGGTCAGGCAGGGCCGAGTCGCGCCCGGGAAGACCAGCTCGTAGCGGATGCCCTCGGGCACCCGCTCGGCCACCCAGGCCCGCACCGCCTCACGGACCTTCTCCACCTCCTGCCCGGCGACCAGCCGGAAGGACAGCTTGAGGTGCGCCGAGGTCGGCACGATGGTCTTGCCGCCCGGGCCGGTGTAGCCGCCCCAGATGCCGTTGACCTCGGCGGTCGGCCGGGCCCAGATCCGCTCCAGGGTGGTGTACCCGGCCTCGCCGCGGGTGCCGTACGACTTGGCGACCCGCAGCCACTGCTCCTCGTCGAAGGGCAGCTCGGCGAAGAGCTCGCGCTCGCGCTCGGTCAGCTCGACCACGCCGTCGTAGAAGCCCGGGACGGCGACCCTGCGGTCCGCGTCGTGCAGGGCGGCGGCCAGCTCGGCCGCGACCTGGGCCGGGTTGGGGACGGCGCCGCCGAAGGAGCCGGAGTGGATGTCGGTGTCCGGCCCGTACAGGTCGATCTGGGCGTCGGCGAGCCCGCGCATGCCGGTGCAGACGGTCGGCGTCTCGGCGGACCACATGCCGGTGTCCGAGATGACCACGACGTCGGCGGCCAGCCGCTCGGCCTCCCGACGGACCAGGGCGGCGAAGTTCGGCGAGCCGGACTCCTCCTCGCCCTCGATCAGCAGCTTGAGGTTGACGGCCGGGGCGGTGCGGCCGGTGGCGGCCAGGTGGGCGCGCACACCCAGGGTGTGGAAGAACACCTGCCCCTTGTCGTCGGCGGCGCCGCGCGCGTACAGCCGGCCGCCGACCACGGTCGGGGTGAACGGCTCGGTCTCCCAGCCGTCCTCCTTGGCGGCGGGCTGCACGTCGTGGTGCCCGTACACCAGGACGGTCGGCGCGGACGCGTCCCCGGAGGGCCACTCGGCGAACACCGCCGGCAGGCCGTCCGTCTCCCACACCTCGGCCACCGGGAAGCCGGTCTCGCGCAACTTGGCCGCCAGCCACTCGGCGGAGCGCCGCACCTCGCCGGCGCGCTCCGGGTCGGCGGAGACCGAGGGGATGGCCAGCCACTCCGAGAGGTCGGCGAGGAAGGCGGCCTGGTGCGAGTCGATGTAGGAGCGGACGGCGCTGTCCGGGGTTCTCGTCATACCGACGACTGTAGTTCGCCCGTGTGGGTGCCCGCCCCGGCCGTCCGGCGGCCGGGCCCTCCCGGGGCTGTAACCTCCGTCACCCCCGTCGCGCACGGGCGCAGACGGGGGTGACGGAGGCCGACGTCCGGGTGTCAGCCGGAGCGGCGCAGCAGCGTGATCCGCGAGCGGGTCAGCACCGCCGCGAGGGCGGCCGCGAGCACCGGGAGCACCACGACGGCGCCGGCGATGGTGGGCCACGGGAGGACCACGATCGCCTGGTTGGCGAGCTCCTCCGGACTGATGCCGGGGTAACTTCCCCCCGCGCTCTCGACCTTGCGCAGTGCCACGCCCGGCACGATGCCGCAGACCACGCCGAGCACGGCGCCCATCGCGGCGATCACGCCGCACTGGAAGCCGGACAGCGAGCGCCGGATGCGGGGCTCGGCGCCGACCGCCGCGAGGGTGGTCAGGTCGCGCTGGGAGTCGGCGGCGGCCAGGCCGGTGGCGATGCCGGCCGCGCCGAGGGCGACCAGGCCGGCGAACACGGTCAGGCCGAGGGTGACGAGATCGGCCTGGGACCGGTAGCCGCGCTCGACGGTGAGGAGGCTGCGGTCGGTGATCCTGGCGAGCGCGCCGTCGGCCTTCTGCTGGGAGCCGTCCGAGGGCGCCGCGCCGGGCAGCCAGACCGAGCCGACCGACGTGGTGGTGAACCCCAGTCCGGCCGCGGTGGCCGGGCTGATCACGGCCTGCCCGGGCGAGGGAACCGAGGTGTCCGCGAGCACCGCGTCGACGGCGATCTCGTGGCTGACCTGCTTCCGGTCGGCGGGGCCGGTGCTGAGGTCGGCCGGCTCTCTGAACTGCACCGCGACCTTGCCGTCCTTGAGGTACCGGGGGTCGAAGACCACGGCCTTGCCGGCGGCGAGGGCCTGCCCGGCGGCCGGGTCGGTGACGCCGTACAGGTTGTGCAGCAGGGTGGCGTCACCGGCCGTCAGCGCGCCGTACGGGTTGCCCCGGCGGTTGTCGGTCTGGCAGCGCGTGTCGGTGGACAGGATCCGCTCGGCCTCACCGGGCGCGAACTCGCGGCCCGGGTCGAGGACGGGGCAGCGGATCTCCTTGGGCAGGTCCACGCTGATGTAGCCGCAGGACGAGTTCTCGGAACAGTCCCCCTTGTAGTGCACGTTCTGCACGTCGGCGCGCGGGCCGAGGTCGGGGATGCTGCGCTCGACGGCCTCCCGCATCTGCGGCAGCAGCTTGGCGTCGGTACCGGACAGCCAGCCCCGGCCGAGCAGGACGGAACCGGAGGGACCGTGCGCGACGTACTCGCGCCGGTTCTGCTCCGCAACGCTGGTGGTGTAGACGCCGACCGCGACGGCGCCGGCCACCGCGGCCATGACGGCGGCGACGGCGGGCGCGGTGCGGCCCCGATGGCGCACCGAGTCGCGCAGGGCGAGCCGGGGGCCGAGCGAGAGCCAGCGGCCGAGCCGGCCGAACAGGCCGACCAGGTAGGGCGTGAGGGCGACCATCCCGAGTTCGGCGACGACCGAGCCGCCGAGCACGGCGAGGCTGCGGCTGCCGATGCCGCTGGTGGCGCCGAGCAGGGCCAGGGCGGCGCCTCCGCCCAGCATCAGCAGGCCGAGCACGGCGAGCTTGCGGTTCGGCGGCTTGAGCGAGTCCCGGCCGGTGAGCGCGGCGACGACGTCCTGGCGGGAGGCCTGGACGGCGGGGACGACCGCGGCGAGCAGACCGGTGACCAGGCCCACCACGAGCACGCCGATCAGATCGAGCGGCTGGAGGGCGAAGTGGCCGAAGCGCCGGCCGGAGTACTCCTCGGCCTGGGTCCGCAGCAGCGCGACCAGGCTGACGCCGAGGCCGAGGCCGACGACGGCACCGGTCACGCCGAGGACGATGCCCCCGCCGAGCACGACGGCGCGGACGTTGGCACGGTCACCGCCGGCGGCGGCGAGCAGACCGAGCTGCCGCCGGGAGCGCCGGGCTCCGACGGCGAAGGCGGGGCCCGCGAGGAGGACGATCTCCAGCAGTGCCATGCCGACCACGGTGGCCAGGATGACCACGCTGGTCCGGTCGAAGTAGGAGGTCTGGTTCTGCGACCGCTCGTCCGCCTTGACGTAGAAGGGGACGTCGGCGCGGGCCGGGGGGTCGATCAGGACGGCGCGCGAGGTGGCGCTGAAGCCGTACCGGTTGAGTTCGACGACCTTGCGCCAGTCGAGGTCGGCGCCGGCCGGGAGCTTGACCAGCCAGCGGACGGGCTCGTCGGTGCCGGTGGCCGGGCCGCGGGAGGCGCCGGGGGGCGTGGCGAGCCGGTCGATCAGGGTGCCGGGCGGCGCGAAGAGTTCGCTGGCGGTGAGCTCGCCGGGGTACTCGTAGACGCCGGTGATGGTGAACGGGTCGGCCTCCAGGCCGCGGACGGCGGTCCGTTCGCCGATCTTGAGGCCGGACCGCTTGAGGAAGGCCGGGGTGACGGCGACCTCGTGACCGTTCGCGGGGGCCCGGCCCTTGACCAGGTCGACGCGGCCCTGCCAGACCGGGTCGTTCAGGTCCATCTCGTTGACGCGGGTGGACAGCAGGCCCATGACGCTGCTCGCCGCGGTGTTCGGGCCCTCGCGTTCGGGCACCAGGACGGCACCGGCCGGGAGCAGCTGCTTGACCAGGTCGCCGGGCGCGGTGTCCAGGGCGCGCTGCTGCTCGGGGGTGTGCCGGGGGACGTCGCCGGGCTTGAGGTCGTCCGTGGGGTTCTCGACGCTGAGCCCGTCGGACGGGTCGGGCGCCTGGAGGACGGCGGAGCCGCGCTCGACCATCTCCAGTTCGGCGGCCGCCTGGCCCATGATCCGCACGGCCTTCTCGGCGGGCGAGAGGTCGGCGCTGCGGAAGACCACGTCGGCCCCGGTGACACCGAGTACGGGCAGCGCGACCATCGCGATGACGAGGGCGCTGCGGCCCTTGGCCCGCAGGGCGTCACGGCGGGCGATGCGCAGGGCGACCCGCCAGGCGCTGAGCTTCACTCGTCCACCTTCCTGCTGTTGGTGGCGGCGCTGACGAGCAGGCTGGCGGCGTCCTGGCTGACGGACTCGTCGACCATGCGGCCGTCGCGCAGGAAGACGACGCGGTCGGCCCAGGCGGCGTGCCGCGCCTCGTGGGTGACCATCATGGCGGCGGCGCCGGCGTCGCAGCGGGCGCGCAGGACGGCGAGGACGGCTTCGCCGGTGGTGGAGTCGAGGGCGCCGGTGGGTTCGTCGGCGAGGACGAGGCGGCGGTCGCCGATCAGGGCGCGGGCGATGGCGACGCGCTGCTGCTGGCCGCCGGACATGTCGTCGGGGAAGCGGTCGGCGAGTTCGGGGATGCCGAGTTCCTCCAGTGCGGCCAGTGCCTCGCGGCGGGCGGCCCGGGCGGAGAGGCCGTCGAGTTCTCGGGGCAGCGAGATGTTCTCGGCGGCGGTGAGGGCCGGGATCAGGTTGTAGTCCTGGAAGACGTAGCCGACGGAGCGGCGGCGCACCTGGGCGAGCTTCTTGCGGTTGAGCTCGCCGAGGGAGGTGCCCTCGATCAGGACCCGGCCGTCGGTCGGGGTGTCGAGGCCGCCGGCGAGGGTGAGCAGGGTCGACTTGCCGGAGCCGGAGGGGCCCATGACGGCGACGAACTCGCCGGGGTGGACCTTGAGGTCGACACCGCGCAGGGCCTGGACCTCGGCGGCGCCGTGGCCGTGGACCCGGGTGACGTTCTCCAGGTGCAGCACCGGCGCGGGCCGGCCTTCTTGGGTGTGGGACACGATTCCCCCCTTGTACTGGGTGTGGGCTCGGG
Organism: Streptomyces sp. 1331.2; assembly: GCF_900199205.1. Taxonomy (NCBI): domain Bacteria; kingdom Bacillati; phylum Actinomycetota; class Actinomycetes; order Kitasatosporales; family Streptomycetaceae; genus Streptomyces; species Streptomyces sp. 1331.2. Next base: position 2,800,017 of record NZ_OBMJ01000001.1, read on the forward strand.
GTCGGGGTCCGAGCCGGTGGTTCGGTGCCGGGGCACCCGAAGCGCAGGCGTTCAAGCCCGCGGGCGCTCGGGCGCTCGGGCGTTCAGGCGCTCGGGCGTTCAGGCACGCAGTCGGCGGCCGCGCTTGGCGGGCGCGGGCGCGGTGCCCGGGCCGCCGCCGGCCTCGGCGGCCCGGGCCTCGGCCTGCAGGGCTTCGGCCTGCTGGGCGAGCCGGGTCTCGCAGTGGTCGAGCCAGCGGATCTCGGCTTCGGTCTGGAAGATCAGCTGGTCGAGGACGAGCAGCCAGGCGAGGTCGTTGCTCGCAGAGGGCACCACGCCGGGGCGTGACTCCCCCGCCAGGGCGCGGCCCTTGAGCCGGGTGTAGTCCTGCAGCGCCTTGATGCTGTGTCGGCGCTGGCCCTGGACGACCGCGGAGACGTCCACGCCGGGGACGGTGACGGCCATGGCGAGCTTGATGGCCAGTTCGTCGCGCGGCGGGTTGGTCCGGGGCACCGGGGTGTCGAACCAGGCCCGCAGCTCGGTGCGGCCGGCGTCGGTGACGGCGTAGAACTGGTGGCCGTCCTCGTCCTCCCCCGCGGGCTCGACCAGGCCGTCGCGCTCCAGCCGGGACAGCGTGGTGTAGACCTGCCCGACGTTGAGGGGCCAGGTGGCGCCGGTGCGCGCCTCGAACTCGGTGCGCAGCTGGTAGCCGTAGCGCGGGCCCTGGTCGAGCAGGGCGAGCAGACCGTGACGGATGGACATACCGAGTATGTATACCCGGTATGCCCCACCGCCTCAAGCCGCGCCCCTCCAGCCGCACGCCTCAAGCCGCGCCCTTTCCAGTCGCCCCCGTCAAGCCGGCGCCCCCTCAGCCGCGCCCCCTCCCCCCGGCGACCGGGTACCGTCGTGCGGTGTGAGCCAGTTGCGCATCGCCACCTTCAACCTCCTGCACGGTCAGCCGCTCGCCCCGGACGGCGCGCCACGGCCCTACCCGCCCGACCCCGGCGCCCCGCTGGCCCGGGCGGTGGCCGAGCTGGACGCGGACGTGCTGGCGCTCCAGGAGGTCGACCGGGGCCAGGCCCGCTCCGGCGGCACCGACCAGGCCGCGGTGGCCGCCGCGGCGATGGGCGCCAAGGACTGGCGCTTCGCCGCCGCCCTGCACGGGCGCCCGGCCCCGGTGGCCGGCTGGCTGCCGGAGCCGGACGGGCCGAACGGCCTGCGGGTGTACGGGCCCGGCGAGGTGGACGACGACGCCCCACCCTCGTACGGGACGGCCCTGCTGACCAGGCTTCCGGTACGGCACTGGCGGGCCCGACGGTTCGCCCCGGCACCGTTCGGCCTGCCCCTGCGGGTGGCCGGTCGACGCGGACTGACCCCGGTGCCGGACGAGCCACGGGCGGCGCTGGCGGCGGTGCTGGAGGGCGATCGCGGGCCGTTCACCGTGGTGGCGGCGCACCTGTCCTTCGTGCCGGGCTGGAACATGGCGCAGCTCGCGGGCATCCGGCGGTGGATCGCCGACCTGCCGCAGCCGTACTTGGTGCTGGGCGACTTCAACCTGGTCGGCGCGGTGCCGCGCACGGTGCTCGGCGGGGCGACGGTGCTGGAGCGCACCGCGCCGCGGGCCCGGGTGCGGGAGCTGCGGGCGGCCCGGCGGGCACGGCCGCAGCTGACCGAGCCGCGCCGGCGGCGGGTGCGCGAGCCCCGGGCGCGGCTGCAGGGCTGGTACGACCTGGCGCGCACGCCGACCTACCCCTCGCACCGGCCGGCGGTGCAGTTCGACCACGTGCTGGCGATCGGTGTGCCGCGCACGGCGGTCGGCCCGGCGGCGGCGCCGCGCACGGAGGTCTCGGACCACCGGCCGCTGCTGGTCGAGGTCTCGCTCTAGAAGGTCAGTGGCGGGTCAGGACCCCGGCCTGCTGCGGGAGTTGGAGGATGCTGGCGGGTGGGGGGTCGTACTGCAGGAGCAGCATCGCCGCGTCGTCGCCGAGCTGGCGTCCGACGTGGCGCACCACGTCCTCGTGCAGACGCTGCAGGACGTCGGCGGGGTGGCCGTCGGCACAGCGCGGGAAGCGTTCGGCGAGCGGGTAGAAGGTGCCGGCGCGGTCGCGGGCCTCGATCACTCCGTCGGTGAAGAGCAGCACGCGGTCGCCGCCGAGCAGCGGCACCCGGTGCACCGGCGGGCGGACGTCGGCTGGGTCGAGGACGCCCAACGGCGGTACGGTCTCGGCGAGTTCGAGCGCCACGACCTGACTGCCGCGCAGCAGCAGCGGGGCGGGGTGGCCGCAGTTGACGATCTCGGCGGAACCGTCGGGCCGGACGCCGATCAGCACCAGGGTGACGAACTCCTCCTCCACTCCGGGGTGGTCGTTCTCGTGCAGGGCGCGGTCCAGGCTGACGGCCAGCCAGCCGGCCACCCGGTCCAGTGCGGGCTCCTGGTGGGCGGCCTCGCGGAATGCGCCGAGCACGGCGGCGGCCGTCTCGACCGCGCCGAGGCCCTTGCCGCGCACGTCCCCGACCACGGCCCGCACGCCGTGCCGGGTGTTGACCACCTCGTAGAGGTCGCCGCCGATCCGGGCGTGCGCGGCGGCGGCCTCGTAGTGGACGGCGGCCCGGACGGTGCCGACCCGTTCGGGGACGGGGCGCAGCAGCACCCGGCGGGCGATCGAGGCGACCAGCTGGGCGTCGGCCAGCGCCCGTTCCTGGCGCAGTCTCAGGGTGGCGCTGACCCAGCCGATGGTGGCGACCAGCAGGATCGCGATGACGCTGGCGGCGTGCACGGACTCGTGGAGCGCGTCGCTGCGGAAGGCCATCAGGAAGGCCGCCGCCTCGGTGCACAGGCCGATGACGAACGGGTACCAGGTGCGGCGGCTGACCACGGCGGCCAGCGCGGGTACGGCGGTGAGGGCGGGTTCGACCGTCACCTCGGTGCCGCTGAGGTAGTCGAGGACGACGATCAGCGCCATGCCGAGGAAGGGCAGCGCGAGCGCCGTCCTCGGCCAGGTGCCGGTCGCGCCGGAAGCGGGCGCCGGGGCCGGCCCGGTGAACCGCTCTCTGATCCATCCGGTCGCGCTCAACTTCGGACTCTCCAGCAGAAGACGCCGATGCCCGGGGGCACCTGCGGTGATGACTGAGGGTTAGGGAATGCGGGCCTCGCTGGCGGCCGGAGTACGGGAGTTGACCGGTTACCGACCCCACAATAGGCGCGAAACGTGCGTGACACACAGGTTTCGGGCACTGGCGTGACGACTTGGATGCACTGCGTGACTCATTAGTCACTGTTCCCGATCAGGAGCCGTTCCAACTCTTTTCGGTCGGGAAGTCCTGCCGGACGCTCGATCCGCCCGCTGCGGACGTACAGGAACGAAGCCGTGACCAGCTCGGGGTCGACCCCCATCTGCTCGGCCCAGGCCAGTCGGTAGACCGCGAGCTGCAGCGGATCCGCGGTCTCCTCGCGGTGGGTCTTCCAGTCCACCACTTCGTAGCGTGACGCACCACCGGATCCCGACAACCGGTCACCGTCCCGGTAGACCGCGTCGATCCGCCCGCGCACCACCCGCCCCGCCAGCACCAGCTGGAACGGCGCCTCGACCCGGTAGGGCTTGCGCTGCGCGTACGGGGTGCGCAGGAACGCCTCCTTGAGCCGCTCCAGGTCCTGCTCGTCCTCGATGCCGTCGTCGTCGGCACCGGGCAGCGCACCGGGCTCGACCAGCAGCAGCGGCTCGATCCGGGACTGCACCCAGGCGTGGAAGCGGGTGCCGCGCCGGGCGGCGGGCTGCGGGGGCCGCGGCATCGGACGGGCCAGGTCGTGCGCGAAGCCGTCCGGGTCGGCGGCCAGCCGCAGCAGCTGGGTCGCGGACAGCGCCGCGGGCAACGGCACCTCCCGCACGGTGCGCCGGGACCGCTCCAACTCGCCCAGCAGCGCGGTCAGGTCACGGTCCCAGGAGGCCACCTGCCGCTGGTCCTCGGGGGCCATCTCCTCGGGGTCGGGAGCAGCAGCACCCGCGATCCTCGCGTTCACCACCTCGGCGACCCGGCGGCGGGCGTGCTGCGCGGCCGGATCCAGCGGCAGCGGCCAGGGGTGCTCGACGGGCGCGGCCAGTGCCGGGTTCTCGGCGCCCTTCTCGGGCTGCGCGGCCCAGTGCTCGACCTCGCCGGCCCCGGGCTCCTCGCAGTGCTCGCGCAGCGCCTCCAGGAAGGCGGACGGCCCGCGGACGGTCTTCTGGCTCGGCCCCCACCAGTGCCCGGAGGCCAGCAGCAGCGAACGCGGGCGGGTGAACGCCACGTAGCCCAGGCGCAGTTCCTCGGTGCCGGAGTGCTCGGCCAGCTCCTTCTTGAAGGCCGTCATCGTCTTGCTGTTCCACCCGCCGCGCACGTCGGGCAGGGTCGCCGCGTCGCCGCGCAGGGCGTGCGGAAGCACGCGCTTGGCGCTGGTCCAGCGTTCGCGCGGGGTGGCGGAGGGGAACGCGCCCCGCACCAGGCCGGGGACGGCCACCACGTCCCACTCCAGGCCCTTGGACTTGTGAGCGGTGAGGACCTTCACGGTGTCCTCGCCTCCGGGCAGGCTGCTGTCCAGGCCGCGCTCGTACTCCTGGGCGGCGCGCAGGAAGCCGAGGAAGGCGGCGAGGCCCGGATCGCCGTCGAGGTCGGCGAAGGAGGCGGCGACGTCCAGGAAGGCGTGCAGGGTCTCCCGGCGGCGGGCGGCCAGCGCCTGCGGGGAGGCGGCGAGTTCGACCTCCAGGCCGGTGGCGGACAGCACCCGGTGCAGCACGTCCATCAGCGGGTCGGCGAGCGAGCGGCGCAGCTCGCGCAGCTCCTGGGCCAGGCGGGCGAAGCGCACCCGGGCCTCGGCGGAGAACGGCAGCTCGTCCGGCTGGTCGCTGTCCAGGAAGGTCTCCACCGCGTCGGCCAGCGAGACCACCTCGGTCGGGTCGGCCTCGGCGACGGCCGCGGCCAGCGCCTCGACGCCCTCGGGCCGCTCGGTGCGGACGAGTTCGGCGGCCCGCCGGCCGAGCAGGGCGAGGTCGCGCGGGCCGATCCGCCAGCGCGGGCCGATCAGCAGGCGCACCAGCGCGGCGTTGGCCGTCGGGTCCTGCAGCACCTCGCAGACCGCCACCAGGTCGGCCACCTCGGGCAGCTGCAGCAGCCCGCCCAGGCCCACCACCTCGACCGGCACCTCGCGGGCGACCAGCGCCGCATGGATGTCCGGGAAGGCGGCGCCGCCGCGGCACAGCACGGCGATCCGGCCGGGCGCGGTGCCGGTGCGCACCAGGTGGGCGATCGAGTCGGCGAGCCAGTCGACCTCCTCGGCGTGGGTGGGCAGCAGGGCGGTGCGCACGAAGCCGTCCTGCTCGGCGCCGGGGGCCGGGCGCAGCGCCTCGACGCCCTCGTGCATCGCGCGCAGCGGCGCGGCGAGGGTGTTGGCGAAGGCGAGCAGGCGCCCGCCGCTGCGGCGGTTCTCGCTGAGCGCGTAGCGGTCGGCGGGGCGGCCGTCGGCCTTGGGGAAGTGCCGGGGGAACTCGTCGAGGTTGGCGACGGAGGCGCCGCGCCAGCCGTAGATCGCCTGGCAGGGGTCGCCGACGGCGGTCACCGGGTGGCCGCTCCCCCGGCCGTCCGGGCCCCCGCCGTCCGGACCGGCGCCGAACAGGCCGGCCAGCATCAGCCGCTGGGCGACGGAAGTGTCCTGGTACTCGTCCAGCAGGACGACCCGGAACTGGCCGCGCAGCAGTTCGCCGACCTCGGGGCGCTGCTGGGCGAGGCGGGCGGCGGCGGCTATCTGGTCGCCGAAGTCCATCAGCCCGGCGGACTGCTTGCGGCGGCGGTAGTCCTCGACCAGGCGCAGCAGCTCCTGCCGGGCGCGGGCGGTGGCCGGGACGGCCCGCAGGTCGTCGTTGGTCAGCTTGACGGTGGCGAGGGTGTCCAGCAGCCGCTCGTCGAAGTCGCGCAGGGCCTGCGGCTCGACCAGGTGCTCGGCGAGTTCGCCGTCCAGGGCGGTGAGGTCGGCGACCAGGTTGGCGAAGGTGCCGGTGAGCGCGGGGAACGGTCCGCGGGCGGTGCGCAGCACCTTGGCGGCGAGCTGGAAGCGGGTGGCGTCGGCGAGCAGCCGGACGTCCGGTTCGATGCCGATCCGCAGGCCGTGTTCCTTGAGGAGGCGGCCGGCGAAGGCGTGGTAGGTGGAGATCTCCGGGTCGCCGAGCGGTTCGACGGCGTCCCGGTCGGCGACGCCGGCCCGGAGCAGGGCGGTGCGGACGCGTTCGGAGAGCTCGGCGGCGGCCTTGTTGGTGAAGGTGAGGCCCAGCACCTCCTCGGGCCGTACGGCGCCGGAGCCGACCAGCCAGACCACCCGGGCGGCCATCACGGTGGTCTTGCCGGAGCCGGCGCCGGCCACGATCACGGCCGGTTCCAGCGGGGCGCCGATGGCCGCCATCTGCTCCCGGTTGAAGGGGATCCCCAGCAGCTCCTTGAGCTGGTCGGGATGGCTGAGCACGGCGGTCACCCCGCAACCGTAACGGTCGCAGCCGACACTCCGGACGCCCGGCCGGGGTGACCCTGGCTACTCGGCAGCTACCCAGCTGCGCCCCGAGCCGAAGGGGCGCGCCGTCAAAGCAGCTGCGCCCCGTCCCGCTGCGCCGAACAGCTGCGGCGGAAGGTGCAGCGGTCGCAACCGCCGCCGGTCTGCGGGACGAAGCGTTCGGCGAGGACCTTCCCGGCGGCCTCGGCGAGCAGGTTCTCGATCCAGGGCTCGCCCTCCGGCGGCTCCTGCCGCTGGATCTTGGGGGCGTCCTGGGCGGCCTTGGCGGAGGGCTCGCGCAGGTGGACGAGTTCGGCGCCGCCGGTGTCCGGGGGGTGCTCGGTGAAGCCGGGCAGCTGGTTGAGGGCGCCGGCCCGGACGGCGAGCTGGTAGACGGCGAGCTGTTTGTGCTCGGGCAGCGACTTGTCGGTGGGGATCTGCTTGCCGGTCTTGAAGTCGACCACGTAGGCGCGCCCGGCGGCGTCCTTCTCGACCCGGTCCATCGAGCCGCGGATGCGCACCGAGACGCCGCCGACGTCGAGGGTGACGTCGAAGCCGTGCTCGGTGGCGACGACGTCCCGGCCGCGTTCGAGGACGTGCCAGTTGAGGAAGCGTTCCAGGGCGGCGCGGGCCTCGGTCTTCTCCTGGTGGGACTTCCAGGGCGCGTCGAAGGCGAGCGCGTCCCAGACGGTGTCCAGGCGTTCCATGAGGACGGCGAGGTCGGCGGGCGTGCGGCCGGAGCCGACCTCGTCGGCGAGGGCGTGCACCACGTTGCCGAAGCCCTGGGCGGCGGAGCCGGCGCCGCGCGCCTTGACCTCCTTGTCCAGGAACCACTGCAGCGAGCAGTTCTCCAGCTGTTCCAGGCCGCTGCCGGACAGCCGCACCGGCAGCTCGGCGTCGCGCAGCGGTTCGGGGGCGGCGGTCGGGTCGTCCAGGCCCCACCAGCGGGCGGGGTGGGCGGCGGGCACCAGCGGCAGCCCTTCCTCGTCGGTGGCGGCGGCGAGGGTGGCGAGCCGTTCGGCGGCGGCGCGGCGCAGTTCGGGCGAGCGGGCGGGGTCGACGGTGACGGCCCGCAGTTCGGCGACGAGCGCGGCGACGGACAGCGGGCGGCGCGGGCGGTGGGTGACGTCCTCGACGGTGACCGGCGGGGTGCGGCGCACCACCTTGCCGGTGCGCGGGTCGACGTCCTCGCGGTAGAGCTCGCGCAGGAAGCGGGAGGGTTCGTCGCCGTCGTCGGCGGGGGCCTTGACGGCGGTGACGACCAGCCGTTCCCTGGCACGGGTCGCGGCGACGTAGAAGAGGCGGCGTTCCTCGCCGAGCAGGGCGGCCGGGGAGAGCGGTTCGGCGAGGCCGTCGCGGCCTATCCGGTCGGCTTCCAGCAGGGAGCCGCGGCGGCGCAGGTCGGGCCAGAGGCCGTCCTGGACGCCGGCGACGACGACCAGGCGCCATTCCAGGCCCTTGGAGCGGTGGGCGGTCATCAGCCGGACGGCTTCGGGGCGTACGGCCCGGACGGTGAGGGTGTCGGCGGCGATGTCCTGGGCTTCGAGTTCGGCGAGCAGGTCGAGGGCGCTGCGGTGGCCGGTGACCTGCTCCTCGGCGCGGGCGGCGGTCTCGAACAGGGCGCACAGCGCGTCCAGGTCGCGGTCGGCGTTGCGGCCGGCGGCGCCGCCGCGCAGGGCGGCCCGCTCCAGGCGCTCGCGCCAGCGGCGGCTGCCGTCCCACAGTTCCCAGAGCGCGTCCTCGGCGGTGCAGCCGCCGGCCAGCATCTCGCGGACCTTGCGCAGCAGGGTGCCGAGGTCGCGGGCGCGGCGGGCGTGTGCGGGGTCGAGGGCGACGAGGCGTTCGGGTTCGGCGAGGGCTTCGCGGATCAGCTCGCCGGCCGGGCGCGGGGCGGCGGCGGGACGGCCGTCGGCGCGCAGGGCGGCGCGTTCCTCCTCGCGCAGGGCGCGGCCCAGGCGTCGCAGGTCGGAGCCGTCGAGGCCGCCGAGCGGGCCGGTGAGCAGGGCGTGCGCCCGTTCGGTGGTGAGCGGGTCCGGGGTGTCGGCGCCGGCCATCGAGGCGGGGTCCTCGTCGCCGGGGTCGCCCTGCCGGTCGAGGGCGTTCTGCCGGGCGGCCTGCTCGGCGCAGACCCGCAGGGCGAGCAGCAGGTGGGCGACGGCCGGCTCCTCGCGCAGCGGCAGGTCGTCGCCGTCGATCTCCAGGGGGACGCCGGCGGCGCCGAGCGCCCGCCGGACGCCGGGGATGGAGCGGGCGCCGGCCCGGACGAGGACGGCCATCTCGCCCCAGGGCACGCCGTCCTCCAGGTGGGCGCGGCGCAGCAGGTCGGCGATCGAGTCGAGTTCGGCGCCGGGCGTCGGGTAGGTGTACACCTCGACCCGGCCGCCCTCGCGGGAGGGCAGCAGGGCGCGGTGCTGGGCGAGTTTGTCGGCGGGCAGGCGGCCCATCGGCATCCGCCGGGCGATCTCCCGGGAGGCGGCGAGCAGGAGGGCGCCGGAGCGGCGGGAGACGCGCAGCACCTTGACCTCGGCGGGGCTGCCGTCGGCCCGGCGGAAGGTCTGCGGGAAGTCGAGGATGCCGTTGATGTCGGCGCCGCGGAAGGCGTAGATCGACTGGTCGGGGTCGCCGACCGCGACGAGGTCGCGTCCGCCGCCGGCGAGCCGGCGCAGCAGCCGGACCTGGGAGGGGTCGGTGTCCTGGTACTCGTCGACGAAGACGACGTCGTAGCGCCCGCGCAGTTCCTCCTCGACGTCGGGGCGCTCGGCGAGCAGGACGGCGCGGTGGACGAGTTCGGCGTAGTCGAGGACGCCACGCAGGTCGAGCACGTCGAGGTAGTCGGCCAGGAAGTGCGCGGCGGCGGCCCAGTCGGGGCGCTGGACGCCCTGGGCGAAGCGTTCCAGTTCGGCCTCGCCGAGGCCGAGCTCGCGGCTGCGGGCGAGGACGGCGCGGACCTCGTCGGCGAAGCCGCGGGTGGTGAGGCAGGCCCGCAGGTCCAGCGGCCAGGGGATCCGGGAGCTGCCGAGGCGGGCGTCCTCGGCGCCGCCGGCGAGCAGTTCGCGGACCATGACGTCCTGCTCGGGGCCGGAGAGCAGTCGCAGCGGCTCGGCGTAGTCCTGCGGGTCCTGGTGGGCGCGAAGCAGGGCGTAGCAGAAGGAGTGGAAGGTGGTGGCCTGCGGGGCGGCGGCGGTGCTGCGGAGCCGGCCGGCCATCCGGTCGCGCAGTTCCGTCGCGGCCTTGCGGCTGAAGGTGAGGACGAGGATCCGCTCGGGGTCGGTGCCGTCGGCGATGCGCCGGGCGACGGCCTCGACCAGGGTGGTGGTCTTTCCGGTGCCCGGCCCGGCGAGGACCAGCAGTGGGCCTCCGGTGTGCTCGACCACGGCGCGCTGATAGGCGTCCAGCACCGGTGGATCGGGCTGGACGAGCGGGTTGCGCACGAGCCGGTAGGGGGAACTCACGGACGGTCCTGGGGTCGAACGGTGGAACGGGGGGGCACGGCGGGGGCGGGCCCGCCGGGGCCCGCCCCCATCGAGCCTACGATCCTCCCCTGTCAATCCCGTCCGTGCGGACCTTTCTCGGGAATCGGCTCCCTCAGGAATCAGCGACCTCAGGAATCAGCGACCTCAGGAATCGGCGGCCTCAGGAATCGGCTCCCCGTCCCAGCGGGCCCGCCTGAGGTCGACCCGGGGCGGGTCGGCGAGTTCGCGCAGCGGGGTGCCCTCCTCGCCGTAGTGGGCGAGGGCGCGCTGTTCGTGGCCCGGCAGGAAGCGGCCGTCCGCGCGGATGACCCGCCACCAGGGCACCGAGCCGCCGTACAGTGCCATCACCCGGCCGACCTGCCGGGGCCCGCCCTGGCCGAGGTACTCGGCGACGTCGCCGTAGGTCATCACCCGGCCGGGTGGAATCCGCTCGGTCAGGTCGAGCACCAGTTCGGCGAAGGGCGGTAGGGCGTCCGGGAGGCCGTCGTCTGTTACGTCCGTCACCTGCGGCATTCTTCCCTACAGGGGCGCACCCGCGGCTCCGGGCGAACGAACCGCCGCGCCCGATCCGCCCCCTGTCCAGCACGGGGGGTCGGGGCATGCCACCATCTTCGGGGCGGTGAGTGGTGATACGAGGACAAGACCAGATGACCGGGACGGCTGACGTGGGCGTGGACAAGGACTCCGACGAGTCCGCTGCCGCCGTGCCCCCGGCGCCGGACGGCGGAGCCGAAGGCCGGCCCGAACCGGCGCCGGCGCCGGAAGTCTCCCTGATCAAGGACCGGACGATCAAGACCCCCGCGCCCGCGCAGCCCGAACGGCCCACCCGGCCCGAGCCCCCGGCCGAGCCGCCGAAGGCCGCCGTCCCGGCACCGGCCGGCGCCCCGGAGCCACCGCCCGACCACCTGGACCCGCTGGACGACGCCCCGCACCTGGACGTCGACGAGCCGCTGCTCGCCGCCCGCGCGCACCGCCCGTCCGACCTGATCCGCTTCCTGGCCGGCGTCTTCGGGATCGTCGCCGTCTTCGTCCTGGCCGGCATCGCCACCTCGACCACCACCGGCATCGAGCAGGACATCGCCACCAACGCGCCGCACTTCTCCGCGGTGCTCTCCACCATCACCGGCCTGGTCTCCAGCGTCGCGGTGCTCGCCGTGCCGCTGGCCTTCGCCGTCGAGCGGCTGATCAAACGCGACGGCCTGCGGGTCGCCGACGGCGTGCTCGCCTCGGTGCTCGCGTACGGAGTCTCGCTCGGCATCGACTGGTGGGTGGCCGAAGGCGCCTCCGAACACATCCGGGACGCGCTGACCAGACTGCCGCTGGACAGCAACGGCACCCTCACCGACCCGGTGCACGGCTACCTCGCGCCGGTGATCGCCTACATGACCGCCGTCGGCATGTCGAGCAGACCGCGCTGGCGGGTCGCCCTGTGGGTGGTGGTGGTCTTCAGCGGGGTCACCGAGCTGCTCGGCGGCTACACCACCCCGCTGTCGCTGATGCTCACCGTGCTGATCGGCTGGTCCGTCGCCTACGGCACGCTGTACGCGATCGGCTCCCCGAACATCCGGCCCACCGGCAAGCACCTGATGATCGGCCTGCGCAAGGTCGGCTTCACCCCGGACGGCGCCCACCGCGCCCCCGACGCCCCCGGCGGCACCCGCCGCTACTACGTCACCCAGCAGGCCGGCCCGCCGCTGGACGTCCACATCATCGACCGCGAGCAGCAGGCCTCCGGCTTCTTCTACCGGGCCTGGCGGCGGCTGCGGCTGCGCTCGGTCGCGGTGCGCCGCAGCCCGCAGTCGCTGCGCCAGGCGCTGGAGCAGGAGGCCCTGATCGCGTACGCGGCGGCCGCCTCGGGCGCCCACGCGCCGCAGCTGGTCGCCACCTCCGAGCTCGGCCCGGACGCCGCGATCCTGGTATACGAGAACGTCGAGGGCCGCACCCTGGACGAGCTCGCCGACGAGGAGGTCACCGACCAGGTGATGGCCTCGCTCTGGCAGTCGGTGGCCGCCCTGCACGAGCGCCGGATCGCCCACCGGCGGCTGACCGGCGAGTCGCTGCTGGTGGTGGACGCGAAGAGCGGCTGCCTGGTCAACCTCTCCGGCGGCGACATCGCCGCCACCGACCTCACCCTGCGCATCGACGTCGCCCAGCTGCTCACCACCTTCGCGCTGCGGATCGGCCCGGAGCGGGCCGTCGCCGCCGCCAACGCGGTACTCGGCGCCGACCGGGTGGCGCAGGCCTTGCCGCTGCTCCAGCCGGTCGGGATGAGCCGCTCCACCAGGATCGACCTCGCCAAGCTCGCCAAGGAGCGCAAGGCCGCCGCCCGGGCCAGGGCGCTGGCGCAGGTCGCGGCCGGCGAGCGCACCCAGCAGCAGGCCGAGGAGGACATCGCGGCGGCCGGCGAGGACCTGCTGAGCCGCATCCGCGGCCAGATCCTGCAGATCGCCCCCGAGGCGCCGATGGAGCCGGCCAAGCTGGAACGGCTGAAGCCGAAGACGCTGATCATGGTGATCGCGCTCACCTTCGCCGCCTACCTGGCCCTGACCACCATCAAGCCGGCCCAGCTCAAGCTCTCCCAGATGAACTGGGCCTGGGCGGCGGCCGCCCTGCTGGCGGCCGCGTTCAGCTACGTCGCCGCCGCGATGAGCCTGACCGGCTTCGTGCCCGAGCGGCTGCCGTTCCGGCGCACCGTCGCCGCCCAGCTGGCCGGGTCCTTCGTCAAGCTGGTCGCCCCCGCCGCGATCGGCGGCATCGCACTCAACACCCGCTACCTGCAGAAGGCCGGCATCCGCTCCGGGCAGGCGGTGGCCTCGGTGGGCGCCTCGCAGCTGGCCGGCCTGGCCGGGCACCTGCTGCTGCTGTTCAGCTTCGGCCTGATCACCGGCAGTCAGACCAACGGCGACCTCTCCGCCTCCCGCGCGGTGATCATCGGGGTGCTGACGGCGGCCGTGCTCGCCCTGGTGGTGGCGGCCGTCGCACCGCTGCGCCGGTTCGTGCTGGGCCGGCTGCGCTCGCTGTTCTTCGGCGTGGTGCCGCGGATGCTCGACCTGATGCAGACGCCCAGCAAGCTGGTCACCGGCTTCGGCGGCATCCTGCTGCTGACCCTGTCCTTCACCGCGTGCCTGGACTTCTCGGTGCAGGCCTTCGGCGGCGACGTCAGCTTCTCGGCGGTCGCGGTGGTCTTCCTCACCGCCAACGCGGCCGGCTCGGCGATCCCCACCCCGGGCGGCATCGGCCCGGTCGAGGTCGCCCTGATCGGCGCCCTGACCGTCGCGGACGTGTCCCCGGCGGTGGCCACCCCGGCGGTGTTCCTCTACCGGGCGCTCACCTTCTGGCTGCCCGTCCTGCCGGGCTGGATCGCCTACAACGTGCTGCAGCGCAGGCACGCGCTCTGACCGGACGGACGCGCGCCGACCGCATGACGAAGGGCCCGCCGGACAGGCGGGCCCTTCGTCGTGGACGCGTCGGTCAGTAGACCGGCTTGTGCGGCTCGATCTGGTTGACCCAGCCGAGCACGCCGCCACCCAGGTGGACGGCGTTGGCGAAGCCCGCGGCCTTGACCACGGCCAGCACCTCGGCCGAGCGCACGCCCGACTTGCAGTGCAGCACGATCTTCCGGTCCTGCGGCAGCTTCTCCAGCGCGTCGCCCATCAGGAACTCGTTCTTCGGGATCAGCACCGCGTCGGGGATGTTGACGATCTCGTACTCGCCGGGCTCGCGGACGTCGATGAGGTAGATGTCCTCCTTGTCGTCCTGCCACTGCTTGAGCTGCGCCGAGGTGATGGTCGAACCGGCGGCGGCGGCCTGCGCCTCCTCCGACACGACGCCGCAGAAGGCCTCGTAGTCGATCAGCTCGGTGACCGTCGGGTTCTCGCCGCAGACCGCGCAGTTCGGGTCCTTGCGGACCTTCACCTGGCGGTAGTTCATCTCCAGGGCGTCGTAGATCATCAGCCGGCCGACCAGCGGATCGCCGATGCCGGCCAGCAGCTTGATCGCCTCGTTGACCTGGATCGAGCCGATGGACGCGCACAGCACGCCCAGCACGCCGCCCTCGGCGCAGGAGGGGACCATGCCCGGCGGCGGGGCCTCCGGGTACAGGCAGCGGTAGCAGGGGCCGTGCTCGGCCCAGAAGACGCTGGCCTGGCCGTCGAAGCGGTAGATCGAGCCCCACACGTACGGCTTGCCGAGCAGCACCGCGGCGTCGTTCACCAGGTAGCGGGTGGCGAAGTTGTCGGTGCCGTCCACGATCAGGTCGTAGCCGGAGAAGATCTCCATGACGTTGGAGTTGTCGAGGCGCTCCTCGTGCAGGATCACGTCGACGTAGGGGTTGATCTCCTTGACCGAGTCGCGCGCCGACTCCGCCTTGGACCGGCCGATGTCGGCCTGGCCGTGGATGATCTGGCGCTGCAGGTTGGACTCGTCGACCACGTCGAACTCGACGATGCCCAGCGTGCCGACCCCGGCCGCCGCCAGGTACATCAGCGCGGGCGAACCGAGGCCGCCGGCGCCGACGCACAGCACCTTGGCGTTCTTCAGCCGCTTCTGCCCGGCCATGCCCACGTCGGGGATGATCAGGTGGCGGGAGTACCGGCGGACCTCGTCGACGGTGAGCTCGTCGGCCGGCTCGACCAGGGGTGGCAACGACACGGGGACTCCGATGGATGTCTTGTTCGGATGGCCAGGGCCAGCCTCGCTGTGGGGTTGTTGCTCCGCCACTCGGGTGGCTCTCTAGGCCAACAGTGTCACGTCCCACCGCTATTCCGAGACAGCCCGTCCGATGGGCGAGACGGGCGACGCCGGATCGTGGGACCGCCCAGCGGGCCCCGAAAGGCGCCGCGGGCCGCTGCTCCACGGGCCCGCGACACCCCCGGAGCGCGCTCAGACCCGGCAGGCCGTCTCCAGCCAGACGTCCCCCAGCGACTCCTCCAGCGGCACCTGTGTCCGCCATCCGAGACGGTCCCGGGCGGTGCGCACGTCCGCCTGCCGCCACGGCACCGGCTCGCCCGACACCACCCGGCCCTCCGGCCGCAGGCCCTCCGCGCGGTGGCCGTCCCCGCGGTGGCCCTCCGCCCGGTGACCGGGCAGGTACGGGCCGGGCTGGTGGTGGTGCCCCGACCCGTGGTCGCCGCCCGCCCCGCCGACCTGCGCCGGAAGCAGGACCTGCCGGTTCTCCTCGACGATCGACCCCTCGAAGCCCGAGGCCCGCACCAGCAGCTGGGCCGCGTCCCGGGCCCGGACGGCGTGCCCGCTGCCGATGTTGATCACCCCGGTGGCGGCCGACACGGCGGCCGCCTGGATGGCCCGCGCGACGTCCCGCACGTCCACGAAATCCCGGTATCCGGACAGGTCCGGCATCCGCACCTGGCCCTCGTCCCGCTCCAGCGCCCGCCGCAGCCCCTCGGCCAGCCGGCCGAACAGCGAGGCGGTCGGCGACCCCGGCCCCACCACGTCGAACACCCGCAGCACCGCCGCGTCCAGGCCGGAGGCCAGCACCAGCTCCGTCCCCGCCAGCTTGGACACCCCGTACGGGCCGACCGGCCGCGGCTCGGCCTGCTCGGACACCGGCACCCCGCCGGGCACCGGCCCGTACTCGGCGGCCGAGCCGACGTGCACCAGCCGGGCCGGCTCCCGGCTGCGCCGGATCGCCTCGCAGACCGTCGCGACGGCCAGCGTGTTCGACCGGATCAGGGTGCGCGAGCTGCCGTAGGTGGCGCCCGCACAGTTGATCACCACCTGCGGCGCGACCGCGTCCAGGAACCGGGCCAGCGCACCCGGGCTCCCGGTGGTCAGGTCGAAGCGGATGTCGGCCGAGTCGCGCCGGCCGAGCACCGTCACCTGCAACTCCTGGTCCATCAGCAGACGGTCGGTGACCCGGCGGCCGATGAAGCCGTCGGCGCCCAGCAGCAGCACCCTCATCGGGGGCGTCCTTCCACGAAGCGAGGTCGGGGACGACCTGGCGGACTGAAAATCAACGAACGGACGGAACGGGGAACGCGGATCACGAGCGGTCACGAGGGATCACGAGCGGTCACGAGGGGTCAGCGGTGCGAGCCGGCCCGGCCGAGCACCGCCCAGGCGTACGCCGCCAGCAGCACCGCGACGGCGCCGCCGCCGAGCAGCAGGGCCGACGGCAGGGAGCGGCCCAGGGCGAGCAGCCCGAGCGTCGCGGCGGCCCCGGCCACCGCGCCCAGCGCGGCGGCCGTCCTCCGGCCGCAGTGCGCCAGCACCGCGGGCAGCACCAGCAGCAGGCCCAGCACGCCCTGCGCCGCCCACCGCCCGGGGCCGGCCCGCTCGGCCGCCAGCTGCAGCAGCCCGCCGCCGTGGCCCGGGGCCAGCATCGCCGTCACGGCCAGCGCGGCGTAGCTCAGCACCGCGAGCACCGCCAGGTGCAGGGCGAGCGCCACCGGCAGCACCGGCCGCATCCGGGCCCGGAACTCGGCCAGGGTGCCCGCCGCGTCGAGGTGGCCGCAGCCGACCCGCCGGTACCAGCGGGCCACCAGCTCGGCCGAGCCGACCGACAGCGCCGCCGCCGGCACCAGCGCGGCCCCCGGCGCCCGGTCCCCGGCCGGCACCACCGCGGGGACCAGCAGCAGCCCGGCCAGCCCCAGCCCGTACCCGAGCGCGGCGGGCCCGTACCGCGGGCCGGCCCGCCCGCCGGGCTCGGCCGGGGGCGGCGCGGTCAGCGCGGGCAGCAACACCAGCAGGACGGCGGCGGCCGCCACCACCGGCCGGCGGGCGCCGAGCGCGACCACCCCCGCGCAGGGCAGCACGGCCAGCGCGGCCGCGCCCAGGGCCTGCCGGACATCGGCCCCGCGTCGCTGCGGCCGTACCGGCCCGGGATTCGGCGGGCGACGGGGCACCCGGGCGTACAGCTCCTCGGCGAGCGAGAACAGGTCGGCGTGCCGGCAGCGGGCGGCGGCGTCCGGGCCGAGCCCGGCCTCCTCCAGCCCGGCGGCGATCTCCAGCGGGTCGACGGCGCGCTCGCACAGCTCCCGGTGCTGCGCCATGACCTCCCGCACCGGGTCCGCGCTGCTGCCGAGCGCCGGTCCGCCGGACATCAGACGGCCTCGGCGAGCGCGGCCGGCTCCCGGGCGCCGTCGCTGCCGTCCGCGTCCTGCGGGGTGGCGCCCCGGCGCTCCCGCGGGCCGTCGGTGAGCCAGTACTCGGCGGGCCGGGCGAACGGGCGCGGCAGCGGCCCGCCCCCGGCTCCCGGGAAGGCGGGGTACTGGGAGACCAGTTCCAGGTAGATCTCCCGGAAGGCGGCGACCACCGGTTCGATGGCGAAGCGTTCCTGCGCCCGCAGCCGTCCGGCCAGCCCGAGCCGGGCGCGCCGCTCCTCGTCGCGCAGCAGCGCCAGGCAGGCGCCGGCCAGGGCGCGCGGGTCGCGGGCGGGCACCAGCAGCCCGGTCGGCCCGACCACCTCGCGGGCCACCCCGACGTCGGTGGACACCACCGCCCGGCCGCTGAGCATCGCGTCCGCGAGCAGTCGGGGGCCGCGCTGGGAGAGCGCCGAGAAGACGGCCACCGTGCCCGCCTCCCAGACCGCGGCGAGCTCGCCGGGCCGGCCGGCGAAGTGCACCGCTGGGGCCACCCCCAGCCGCTCGGCCACCGCCGCGCAGTGCGACCGGTGGCCGGGCGCCGTCTCCTCGCCGTACACCAGCAGGCGGGCTCCGGGCAGCTCGGCGCGGACCCGGGCGAAGGCGTGCAGCGCCGACTCCGGGTCACGGCCCGGCTCCAGGGCGCCCGCCCACACCAGGGTCGGCGTGGCCGGCTCCGGACCGGCGGCCGGGCGGTCCACCGCGGGCGTCCCCTCGTACACCACCCGGGTGCGCGCCGGGTCGGCCCCGCAGCGCAGCTGCCACTGCTGGTCGTGGGCGCTGCCGGGGGTCAGCACGGCGGCCTGCCGGTAGGTCTCCTCGGTGAGCGCCCGGAAGAAGGACAGCAGCAGCGCCCGTACCGGCCACCGGTACGGCGCGTGACTCCCGGCCCAGCCACCGAGGTACTGCTCGCGCAGGTGCAGGCGGTGCTCGGTGACCACGAACGGCACTCCGTGCACGTGCCGGGCCACCAGGGCGGGCAGCGCGGCGAGACCGCCGCCGACCACGTGGCACAGGTCGGCCGCGCCGAGCCCGCCGGGCCCGGTGCCGTACCAGGGCGCGGCCAGCGGCCGCAGGCACTGCTCCAGCAGCTCGGCCGCGACCAGCACGTCGCGCACCAGCGGCTGCCCGGCCGAGGTGTCCGCGCCGGGCAGCCGCCAGGCCCGCTCCAGGATCCGGCGGGCGTGCCCGGAGGCCAGGAAGGCGGGCAGCCTGCCGTCCTCCCGGGCGAGCAGCGCCAGCCGGTACAGCCCGGGCCCGAAGCCGGCCCGCTCCGCGGGCAGCACCAGCGCCCGCACCAGGTGTTCGTACGCCGCGGCGTACTGGCGTCTGCGCAGCGCTCCCTGCGCCCGCCCGCCCGGCCGGCGCCCCCACGGCGCCAGGGCCTGTCCGGCGGCGCCGGGGCCCTGCGGGCCGGTCAGCGGATACCGCTCGAACTCGTGCTCCGGCAGGCCCGCGGCCAGCCGGTCGCACCAGCCTCCGGTGCCACGCTGGGGATGCGCAGGGGCACCCTCGGTGAGCAGGGCAACGCGCACGGGAGACCTCCAGGGCAGAGCGGATTCGCGGGCGGATCACGGGACGGATCGACGGACGGGCCGGGCGGCCCGGGCAGCGGCCGGGGGAGCCCCCGCACGACGGCGGGGACGGCCGGACGGCCGGGGCCGCGCCACCGGACCACCGCCCGGGCGCCCGCCCGCTCCGGCGGTCGGGCCCGATCCGCCGGGACCTCCGGCCGCGGCCGTCCTCCGGTTCCTCCGGCGGCCGCGTCGCCCCCACACCTGTTCGGTCCGACAGCAGAAAGGTAGGACCGGCCCCGGGCAATCCATCGGTCACATGCCTGGCTGCCACCTGAACGAGTGAAACCCCGTGACCTCGGCCCGAACCGGGCCGTTACCGGGCGGTATACGGGGCCGCCCGCGGTATGCGCCTCCGGTACGCCTCCGGGTACGCCTCCTGATGCTCCTCCGGTGCGTGATCAGCCCGCCGTGTGCGCGATCAGCTCCCGGACGGCCCGGGCGACCTGGTCGGGGTGCTCCATCATCGCCACGTGCCCCGACTCCGGCAGCACCAGCAGCCGGGCGTCCGCGAAGGCGGCGCAGGCCCGGCGGGCCGAGCGGTAGCCGACCAGCTTGTCGCGCAGCCCGTACACCAGCAGCACCGGCGCCGTCACCGCCTCGGCCTGCCGCCACAGCGCCTGGTCGCCGCGCTCGGTGTACGCCGAAACGATGCCGCGGGCCGATCCGACCAGCGCCTGCATCGCGTGCGGCACCTCCAGCCGGCGCCGGTACTCGGCGACGGCCTCGGCCCGGGCGGTCGGGGTCAGGCTGCCCGGGTCGCCGTAGACCAGCCGCAGCAGGTCCTCGGTGGCCGCCTCGGCGTCGCGCCCGTTCGCGGACAGCCGGCGCAGCAGCGCGGGCACCCCGGGCACCGCGAGCAGTCCGGTCGGCCAGGCGGAGCGCTGCGGGGGCAGCTCGGGCAGGGCGGGCGAGACCAGGGTGAGGCTGCGCACCAGGTCCGGGCGGAGCGCGGCCAGCCGGACGGCGACCGCGCCGCCGAGGGAGTTGCCGAACAGGTGGACCGGGCCGCGGCCGGAGGCCTCCAGGTAGCCGATCACGGCCCGGACGTGGCCGGAGACGGTGAGGTTGCCGTCGGTGGGCGGGTGCGAGCGTCCGAAGCCGGGCAGGTCCACGGCCTCGCCGTCGACGAGTCCGGAGAGCCGGTCCATCAGGGCCGTCCAGTTGGCCGCCGAGCCGCCGAGGCCGTGCACGAAGAGGCCCGGCTCGCGCCCGTCCGCGGGGCCCTCCGGGGCCGGCCGGTGCACCGCGAGGACCGCCCCGGGGACCTCGACCGTACGTACCTGCTGCTCAGCGCTGCTCATGGTGGACGATGGTAGTGAGCCCGGCCCAGGGAGGCCCGGGGAGGTCCGCTCGTCCCGTCCCTCGTCACACCACTGCCGAGGCCGAGGTCAGCGCCGTATTGTGGGCTCCTGACAACCAGGCCGACCAGCTTTACTCGCCTTCGCCGAACGCGGGCGTGGTTACCGAAAAGTAGAATCGGCCATCTTGCCAGCCCCGAACAGACCCGAAGTGAGGAGCGCCGTGACGGCCATCCAGGAGGCGCAGGAGCGCCCGCGCGGTGCCCGCCTGCCGCGAAGCGCCCGCCGTGAACAACTGCTCGGTGCCGCCCAGGAGGTGTTCGTCGCGCACGGCTACCACGCGGCCGCCATGGACGACATCGCCGACCGTGCCGGGGTGAGCAAGCCGGTGCTCTACCAGCACTTCCCCGGGAAGCTGGAGCTCTACCTGGCGCTGCTGGACAAGCACTGCGACGCCCTGGTCGAGTCGACCCGCGAGGCGCTGTCGACGACCAGCGACAACAAGCAGCGGGTGGCCAACACCATGGAGGCGTACTTCAACTACGTCTCCAGCGAGTCGGGCGCCTTCCGGCTGGTCTTCGAGTCGGACCTGACCAACGAGCCCGCCGTGCGCGAGCGGGTCGAGCGGGCCTCCGAGGCGAGCGCGACGCTGGTCAGCAAGGTGATCCAGGAGGACACCGACCTGCCCGAGGCGGAGTCCAAGCTGCTCGCCGCCGGGGTCTGCGGCCTGGCCCAGATCACCGCCCGGTACTGGCTCTCGCAGGGTCTGGAGATCCCGCGCGACGAGGCGGTGCGGCTGGTCGCCAGCCTGTCCTGGCGCGGTCTGAAGGGCTTCCCGATGCACCCGGGCGAGCACCCCGGTGAGGCCGCCCACCAGGGGTGATCCCCCGATCTTCGCCTGGCCGGTGATCCGGTGCTCTATGGTGAAGCCGTACGGCGCGGTCGCCGCGAACGCTTGTCCCAGGCGGTTCGGTGCCCGTGCGTGGAGGCTGCAACCCCGGAGGGACGGAAGCCGTGGAGGTCAAGATCGGCGTGCAGAACGCGCCGCGCGAGATCGTGATCGAGAGCTCGCAGACTGCCGATGAGGTCCAGAGCGCGGTCGCGAAGGCGGTGGAGGGCTCGGAGAAGCTCTTCACGCTGACCGACGAGCACGGCCGCCGCGTCATCGTCCCGGCCGAGCGCCTGGCGTACGTGGAGATCGGCGAGCCGGCCGTTCGCAAGGTCGGCTTCGGCACCCTCTGAGGCGCCCGGTCGTTCCGGTGCCCCGTTCCCGTCAGGGAGCGGGGCACCGCTGCGTGTACGGCCGGGTCGGCCGGGGTACGGCGAGGGGTGCGGCGCCGGTGCCGCAAGCCCGTCCCCGGGAGGCACTCTTGCTGGTCGAGTCGATCGCCTTCGCCCTCGTCGGCCTGGTCACGGCCGGGGCCGCACTGCTGGCCCTGCCCTCGTACTTCCGGGCAGCCCGCGCGCTGACCGTGGGCACCGCGCTCGGGGCGGCACTGGCGGGCGGGGTGATCGCGCACTTCTGCCTGGACGGGCGGTACCCGGCGGTGTCGGTCGCGGCCGCGGCGCTGGCCTCGGGCGTGCTCACCTCGCTGCTGGCCCGGCCGGACCTCGCGGCCGGCCGCGCCCCGGCGCACCGGCACCACCCGCACCGGGCCGGCGCCCACCGCGCACCGCGGCGGCACCGGCCGGCGTAGGGCCTCAGCTGGCCAGGCCCAGGGCGGCCATCCGCTTGGTGTGCGCCTCGGTGATGCGGTTGAACATCTTGCCGACCTCGACCAGGTCGAAGCCCTGCACCTGCACGCCGCCGACCAGCATGTTCGACAGCGCGTCCCGCTCGGCGACGACCCGCTGGGCCTGGCTGAGCGCCTCGCCCATCAGCCGCCGGCCCCACAGCGCGAGCCGGCCGCCGGCCCGCGGGTCGGCCTCGATCGCCTCGCGCACCTTGTCGACGGCGAACTGGGCGTGGCCGGTGTCGGACATGACGCCGAGGACCAGGTCGCGGGTGTCGTCGTCCAGCCGGACGGCCACCTCGCGGTAGAAGTCGGTCGCGATGGCGTCGCCGACGTAGGCCTTGACCAGGCCCTCCAGCCAGTCCGAGGGCGCCGTCATCCGGTGGAACAGCTCCAGCGGCTCGACGAAGGGGCGCATCGCCTCCTGCGGGTCGGCGCCGATCTCGGCGAGCCGGTCGTGCAGCCGCTGGTAGTGCTGGAACTCGGCGGAGGCCATCCGGGCCAGGGCCGCCTTGTCGGCGAGGTCGGGCGCCAGCTTGGCGTCCTCGGCGAGCCGCTCGAAGGCGCTCAGCTCGCCGTACGCGAGCGCACCGAGCAGATCCAGCACCGCCGCCCGGTAACCGGGGTCGGCCGAGCACGCGGCCCAGTCGCCGATCGAGCCGGCCGCGTCCTGCGTCTCACCATGGGTCTCCATGGCCCGCCAGCTTAGTCCCGTGCACCCCGCTCCCCCACCACCTGCCGCACCCGGGTGACCTGCCGAATCGCCTGCTCGGGCACCCGTCGCCAGGGGCGATGTCAGACGCGTCACGTGTTCGAGTCGTCGCCTGACTGTATGGTGGTACGGAGCCCCGTCGTGCTTGCACGGTGTCACCGCCGTCTCGGTACCCCGCGCAAGCCCGCTCCCAAGCGGCACCGTCCAGCCGGACGACTCCGCACCGGAGGCACGGGGACTCACGTACGCGGATGCCCGGTCGGAGAGCCGATCGGCTCCGACCATGGCTTGGACTTCAAGCCTTGGCACCGCATCAGTGGCCGAGCGAGGGCCGCCGAGACCACGCCCCATGGCGGAGGTCCCGCGCAGGTCCCTCAAGGGAATCCTCCCCGACGCCGCCGGCGACGCGCCCCGCATCAGGGCAGCGCGCACCGGCCGGCCGCAGGGACCGGCGCGGTTGTGCGTCCGCGCAGCTGTCATCAGGGCCGCCCAGGCCCGTACGCAGCCGCGCGGCTGCCCGCCCGCCGCTCGCTCTCGGCCCCTCCACACGGAAGAGGCAGCACCCTGTCCACCACCGCTGAACCCATCAAGACGACCTTCCGGGACCTCGGGATCCTCCCGGAGACCGCCGAGGCCCTGGAGGCCGTCGGCATCGTCCATCCCTTCCCCATCCAGGAGATGACCCTCCCGGTCGCGCTGACCGGCCACGACGTCATCGGCCAGGCCAAGACCGGCACCGGCAAGACCCTCGGCTTCGGCCTCCCGCTGATCGAGCGGGCCATCGTGCGCGCCGACGTGGACGCCGGCCGGGCCACCGAGGAGCAGCTCTCCGACTTCCCGCAGGCGCTGATCGTCGTCCCGACCCGCGAGCTCTGCACCCAGGTCACCAACGACCTGCAGACCGCCGGCAAGGTGCGCAACGTGCGCGTCCTCGCCGTCTACGGCGGCCGGGCGTACGAGCCGCAGGTCGAGGCGCTCACCAAGGGCGTCGACATCGTGGTCGGCACCCCAGGCCGACTGCTCGACCTGGCCGGGCAGAAGAAGCTGAACCTGTCCAAGGTCCGCGCGCTGGTCCTGGACGAGGCCGACGAGATGCTCGACCTGGGCTTCCTGCCCGACGTCGAGAAGATCATCACCATGCTGCCGGTCAAGCGGCAGACCCTGCTGTTCTCGGCCACCATGCCGGGCCAGGTGATCAGCCTCGCCCGCCGGTACATGAGCCAGCCGACCCACATCCGGGCCACCGCCCCGGACGACACCGGCGCCACCGTCGCCAACACCGAGCAGCACATCTTCCGCGCCCACTCGCTGGACAAGGTCGAGATGGTCTCGCGCATCCTGCAGGCCGAGGGCCGTGGGCTGGCGATGATCTTCTGCCGCACCAAGCGCACCGCCGCCGACGTCTCCGACCAGCTGACCCAGCGCGGCTTCGCGGCCGGCGCCGTCCACGGCGACCTCGGCCAGGGCGCTCGCGAGCAGGCCCTGCGGGCCTTCCGCAACGGCAAGGTCGACGTGCTGGTCTGCACCGACGTGGCCGCCCGCGGCATCGACGTCGAGGGCGTCACGCACGTCATCAACTACCAGTGCCCCGAGGACGAGAAGACCTACCTGCACCGGATCGGCCGCACCGGCCGGGCCGGCGCCTCCGGCACCGCCGTCACCCTGGTCGACTGGGACGACATCCCGCGCTGGCAGCTGATCAACAAGGCGCTGGACCTGTCGTTCAACGACCCGGAGGAGACCTACTCCACCTCGCCGCACCTGTACGAGCTGCTGAAGATCGCGCCGGGCACCAAGGGTGTCCTGCCGCGCTCGGAGCGGACCCGGGCGGGCCTCGGCGCGGAGGAGGTCGAGGACCTCGGCGAGACCGGCGGCCGCGGTGGCCGTGCCGGTCGCGGTCGCGGCCCGAAGGACGGCTCCGGCCGCCCGGGTGCCGCCGCCCCGGCCGAGACCGAGGAGCAGAAGCCGCGCCGCACCCGTGAGCGTCGCCGCACCCGTGGGGGCGCGTCGGTCGGCGAGGGCGAGGCCGCTGCCGTGACGGGGGCCGCCGTGGCGGCTCCGGCCGTCGAGGGCACCGAGGGCGAGGCCGCGCCGCGCCGTCGCCGTCGCCGCTCGCGCGGCGGCGCTGCGGGCGAGACCGCGGCCGCGGCCGCGGTCGAGGCTGCTCCGGTCGTCGAGGCCGCCGAGGCGATCGTCGCGGCGGCTGTCGTCGCCGAGGCCGTCGTCGCGCAGGCTCCGGCGGAGGAGAAGCCGGCCGCCCGGACCCGCACCCGGACGCGCAAGCCGAAGGCGGAGGCCGTGGAGACGGTCGAGGCCGTCGAGGCTGTCGCGGCCGTCGAGGTCGCCGCCACCGAGGCGCCGGCCAAGAAGCGCGCCACCCGGGCCCGCAAGCCGAAGGCCGAGGCCGTGGCCGTGGAGACGGTCGAGGCCGTCGAGGTCGCCGCCACCGAGGCGCCGGCCAAGAAGCGCGCCACCCGGGCCCGCAAGCCGAAGGCCGAGGTCGTCGAGACGGTCGAGGCCGCGGCCGCCGAGGCCCCGGCCGAGAAGAAGCCGGCCACCCGGACCCGCACCCGCAAGGCCGCCGCCACCGCGGAGACCGCCCCGGAGGCCCCGGCTGCCGAGGCCGCCGCGGAGGTGCCGGCCCCGCGCAAGCGCACCCGGGCCCGCAAGGCCGCCGCCACTCCGG
This sequence comes from Streptomyces sp. 1331.2, assembly GCF_900199205.1. NCBI lineage: Bacteria > Bacillati > Actinomycetota > Actinomycetes > Kitasatosporales > Streptomycetaceae > Streptomyces > Streptomyces sp. 1331.2. The sequence continues at coordinate 2,825,083 of NZ_OBMJ01000001.1, forward strand.
AGGCCACCCCGGAGAGCTGACCCTTCCGGTCTCCCCCGAGGGGGCGAGCCAGGCCACCCGGCCCGGCCCGCCCCCTCGGGCGTTCCCGCCACCGCCACCAGGGACGGCAGGCCCTAGGCTCGGAGGCGTCCGACGAGTCGCGGGTCGCAGCAGAGCAGGGAGAAAAGCCCATGAGCACGCCGCCGTTTGTGAGGTTGCCCGGGTGTGCGCGGGCCGAGCGGGTGGTGACCGGGCGCGGGGAGTTCGCGGCGCTGCGGGCGGAGCCGGACGGGCCGGTGCGCGGGTCGGCGCTGCTGGTGCCGGGGTTCACGGGCAGCAAGGAGGACTTCATCGGACTGCTGGAGCCGCTGGCGGCGGCCGGGTACCGGGTGACGGCCGTGGACCAGCGCGGCCAGTACGAGACCGGCGGGCCGGACGATCCGGAGGCCTACACCGTCGGGGCGCTGGGTGCGGACGTCCGGGCGCTCACCGAGGTGCTGGCGGCGGACGGCGGGCCGCTGCACCTGCTGGGGCACTCCTTCGGCGGCCAGGTGGTGCGCGAGGCGGTGATCGCCGCCGCCGCGCAGGGCCCGTTGCCGTGGCGGTCGCTGACCCTGGTGTCCACCGGGCCGGGAGCCATCGACCCGGCCGAGGCGGCCCGCACCAAGCTGCTGCTGGACGCCCTGCAGGTGCTGGGCCTGGAGGAGATCTGGCAGGTCATGCGGCAGATGGAGGCGGACAGCGGGCAGCCGCGGCCGCGCCTGGACCCGGCCGTCGCCGCGTTCCTGCACCGCCGCTGGGTGGCCGGGGTGCCGCGGGCGCTGTCGGTCACCGGCGGCCACCTGATCGCGGCGCCGGACCGCGTGGACGAGCTGGCCGCCGCCACTGCCGGGCTGCCGGTGCTGGTGCTGTCCGGGGTGCGGGACTACGCCTGGCCCGTCCCGGAGCAGACCGCGATGGCCGAGCGGCTGGGCGCCCGCCGGGTGGTGGTCGCGGACGCCGGCCACTCCCCCAACGCCGAGAAGCCGGCCGAGACCGCCGCGGCGCTGGCCGCGTTCTGGGCCTGATCGGCCCCCGCCGCACGCCCTCCCGGGAGTGGTCTGCACCACTTCTCGAACTTCGACCGGCTTCAACACAGGACAAAATTCGTTAGTTACGGTAATCTTTGATTCTGTCCGGGAATCATCGCCGGCCGCTGCGCCGACGCGCACCACCCGAAACCTGACCTTCACGGACGGGCAACGGCCCGGTAGCACCGCCACGACACCGTGGTTCACGAGGCACTGGACGCACCAGGCAAGCAGGGGGAGCCCTTGCCGCAGCAGAGCGCCGCACGTACGCCCCGCCCGGCCCGGCCGATCCGCCGGACCCGCAAGAACCCGAAAGGGCTGATACCGACTCAGCCGCAATCGCCCCGCCCCGCGGGGACAGGAAGGGAGACGCCCATGACGAAGACCATGCGCTTCGAGATCGTCCGACTGGACGACGTCAACGGCTCCGCCACCGACCGCGTGATCGCGGACGCCGCCACCGTGCGCGAGCACGTCCAGGCCGCCGCCCGCACCGGCGAACGCCTGCTCATCCGCCCGTGCCCGACCGTCTGACCCCGCGCGGCCGCTCCGACCGGGAGCCCTCACCCGCCGCCGACGAGCCGGGATCGTCCGATCCGGACGTTCCGATACCAGACTGACGCCCCGTCACCGCGATCGCCGATGACGGGGCGTCAGTGCGTCCGCCCCCGGGCGGCCGCGTCCGGCCCCGGGCCCCGGACGTTTGCCGCCGCCCGCCACGGGACATCCCCCAACGGGAAACGTCCGCGCCGCGCCCACCCAACACCGGCCGGGCGTCCGCCACCGACAGGTGCCGCCGAGCCCTCCGTACGGGTGATCGTCCTTGACGCGGCGGTCCGGAGGGAGGAGCGTTGTCGGCTATGAGGGGCGAGCCCAGCTGCCCGAGGTGCGCCGGTCGGGTCCGCGCCCCCGGTCTGTTCTCAGACACCTGGCAGTGCGACCGGCACGGAGCAGTGCACCCGATGCAGCCCGTCCTGCCCCCGAGTGTCGAGGCCCTGGGTGTCGCCGTCGCCCGCTCGCAGGTCCCCGTCTGGATGCCCTGGCCGCTCCCGGTCGGCTGGCTCTACACCGGCATCGCCCACGTCGGCGACGACGTCTCCGGCGCCCGGGCCACCGCCGTCGCCTGCTCCGGCCCGGCGCCGCTCGGCGGCTTCGGCGAGCTGGTGCTCGTCGCCGAGGAGCTGGGCGTCGGGCTCGGCGCCCGCTACGCCGGCCTCCCCGGGCCCGACCCGGGCGACTCCGTCGGCCTCTACAAGCCCGCCGACGCCAAGCTGATGGCCGCCGGGCGGCCCACCCCGATGTTCCACGTGCCGGACGCCCCTGCCGACCGCGCGGTGTTCGCCGGAGAGGCCCGCGGGCTGTGGCTCTGGGCGATCGCCTGGCCCGAGCAGTCCGCCCTGGTGATGTACGACGAGCTGGTGCTCACCGACCTGCGCGAGGCCGGCGCCGAACTGGACCTGCTGCCCTGCGGGGCCCTCTCCCCCCGCCTGCTCGGCTGACCCCCGGCGCTCCCCGGCCGCCCGGCGTCCGCGCGCCCCGCGCGGCCTCCGCGGGCTCGCCCGGACGGCCTATCCTGGCGGCACCCACGAGCCTCCAGGAGCCCGATCCGTGCGCATCGACCTGCACGCCCACAGCAACGCGTCCGACGGCACCGACAGCCCCGCCGAGCTGGTCGCGGCGGCCGTCGCCGCAGGCCTCGACGTGGTGGCGCTCACCGACCACGACACCGTGGCCGGGCACGCCGAGGCCGCCGAGGCGGTGCACGCGCTGCCCGCCGGCACCCGGCTGACCGTCGTCCCGGGCGCGGAGCTGTCCTGCGTCGTGGACGGCGTCAGCATGCACCTGCTGGCGTACCTGTTCGACCCCGAGGAGCCGGAGTTCGCGCGCGAGCGGGAGTTGGTGCGCACCGACCGGTTCCGCCGCGGGCGGGCGATCGTCGAGCGCTGCCGGGAGCTCGGCGCGGACATCGACTGGGAGCAGGTGCAGCGGATCGCCGGCAACGGTTCGGTCGGGCGCCCGCACATCGCCAGCGCGCTGGTCGAGGCGGGCGTGGTGGCCACCGTCTCGGACGCCTTCACCCGCGAGTGGCTGGCCAACGGCGGCCGGGCGGACGTCCGCAAGCACGAGACCGACCCCTTCGAGGCGGTCCGGCTGGTCCGGGCGGCCGGCGGGGTGCCGGTCTTCGCCCACCCGGGCGCGGTCAAGCGCGGCCGGACCGTGCCGGAGCAGGTGATCGCCGAGCTCGCGGCGGCCGGGCTGGGCGGGCTGGAGGTCGACCACACCGACCACGACGAGGAGACCAGGGACCGGCTGCGCGGCCTGGCCGGGGAGCTCGGCCTGCTGGTCACCGGCTCCAGCGACTACCACGGCACCCGCAAGACCGTGCGGCTCGGCGAGCACACCACCGACCCGGAGGTGTACGAGGCGCTGCTGGCGCAGGCGACCGGCGGCAAGCCGATCGCCCGCTGAGCGGGCGTCAGTCCAGCCGGACGCCGCGCCGGTCCGGGTCGCGCAGATCGGTGCCCTGGTTCAGCCAGCGCTCCTGGAGCGCGGCGGCGCCGTGCACCCGCTTCCAGCCGGCCTCGTTGGGCGTCATCGGCAGCAGCGGCAGGAAGCGGACCGCTTCGGCCGGCTCGGCCAGCTCCAGGTCCTCGACCAGGCCGCCCGGCTCGGCGGCCAGCACCGAGGTGAACGGCGCGCCCTCCCAGAGCGGGGCGCCGAGGTCCAGCGAGCCGCCGGGGGCCACCACCAGGCCCTCGACCTGCGGTGTCGCGGCGAAGGTGGCCAGGCTGCGCAGCACGCTGTCGCGTCCGCCGCGGACGGTCAGCACCAGTTCGACGCGCGGGCCGCGCAGTTGGTCGGCGACCGGCGAGGTGGGGTCGGCCATCGGGGCGGCGGCCATGCCGAGCGTGGCGTAGCGCACCAGGCCCTCGGCGTCGGGGCCGAAGCGCAGCACCTCGATCCGGTCGGTGCCGAGGAAGGTGACCGCGGCCCGGCCGCTCGGCTCGCCGAAGGTGGAGATCAGCCGGGCCTCGACGGCGGCCAGCACCGCCTCCCGGGAGAGCTCCGGGGAGCTGCCGCCGTGGGGGTCGCCGAAGAGCGGGAAGTCGTGGGCCATGCCGGTGAGCGTAACCCGCGGGTACGGCCCGGTTGCGGTCGGGCCGAGCCGCTCCGGGCGCGCTGTCCGTAAAGCCTTCGGAAACCCCTGGGGGCTCCCGGTCGCCGACGGGCGGTCAGATGTTAGGGTGAGCGACTGGCCACCGGGATGCTTCCGTCTCGGGGCGGCGGCGCGAAGGAGGTGGTTGCGGTGGATACCGGCCGACCATGCAGTACCGGCAGCTCTGCCCGGCCCCGACTCCTCCGTACCCCGCGCCCCGCAGGCCCGACCGGCTGATTCAGCCGCAGTAGCCCCGAGCGCAGGCCCCACGGCGGACGGACCGGCCGGGAGAGCACCTTCATCCCCCCTTCACCGGTGTTCTTCGCCGTCGTACCGCGGCCGAACGTTTCCTCTTCACGCCGCCGTGTGACGGCTCCTGCCTCTGGGAGCCCGCCATGTCGATGATCAACAGCCTGCGCGCCGCCGTCCGCACCAACCGCCGCCGCGGCGCGGCCGGGGTGTACGACGCCGCCACCGACGACGCCGGCTCGGCCATCGTGGACTGCGCGGTCTACCGGCACGGCAAGCGCCGGGGCGAGACCTGCAGCCCGCGCGAGGCCGCCCGCCGGGTCAAGGCCGAGCAGCAACTGCCGGACGGCGCCGGTTCGTTCAGCTGGATCGGGCTGCACGAGCCGACCGAGGCCGAGTTCGAGGGGATCGCCCAGCGCTTCGGGCTGCACCCGCTCGCGGTGGAGGACGCGGTGCACGCGCACCAGCGGCCCAAGGTCGAGCGCTACGACGACGTGCTGTTCGCCGTCTTCAAGACCATCCGCTACGTGGAGCACGACCAGCTCACGCCCACCAGCGAGGTGGTGGACACCGGTGAGCTGATGGTGTTCGCCGGGCGGGACTTCGTGATCACCGTGCGGCACGGCGGCCACGGCTCGCTGCAGGAGCTGCGCCACCGCCTGGAGGCCGACGCGGACGAGTCCGGGCTGCTCGCCAAGGGCCCCGCGGCCGTGCTGCACGCCATCGCCGACCACGTCGTGGACAACTACCTGCTGGTCGCCGAGCGGCTGCAGAACGACGTGGACGAGATCGAGTACGGCGTCTTCTCGGCCAAGGGCGGCCGCAGCGCCGACGTCGGCCGGGTCTACCAACTCAAGCGCGAGGTCCTGGAGTTCAAGCGCGCCGTGGTGCCGCTGCTGCGCCCGATGCAGCAGCTGTCCGAGCCGCTGCAGCGCCTGGTGGACCAGGACATCCAGAAGTACTTCCGGGACGTCGCCGACCACCTGGCCCGGGTGGCCGAGCAGGTGCACGGCTTCGACGAACTGCTGAACTCGCTGCTGCAGGCCAACCTGGCGCAGGTCTCGGTGGCGCAGAACGAGGACATGCGCAAGATCACCGCCTGGGCCGCGATCTTCGCCGTGCCCACCATGATCACCGGCGTGTACGGCATGAACTTCGACTACATGCCCGAGCTGCACCACGAGTACGGCTACCCGATGGTGCTCGGTGCGATCGCGCTGATCTGCGTCGGGATGTACCGGGGCTTCCGCCGCAACGGCTGGCTCTGACCGCCCGCGCCGGTCAGCGCCGCCCGCCGCGGGCGACCAGGACCAGCCCGAGCAGGATCAGCACCACCGCCGGGTAGGCGGCCGCCGGCGGCCACTGGCCCAGCCAGAGGGCCGCGATCAGCGCCGCGCCCGGGGTCTCCAGCAGGATCGCGGTGGAGGTGATCGACGGGCCGAGGTTGCGCACCACGCGGCTGCTCAGCGAGTGGCCGAGCAGCTGGGCGGTGACCATCAGGAGCGCGATCTGCCACCACGCCCCGGCCGGCCACCCGGCCAGCGGAGTCCCGGCGACCAGGCAGATGACCAGCAGGCCCAGGGCCGTGGTGGCGTAGCAGACCAGGGTGTACGCGGTGGTGCTGACGGTCTTGCGGACCTCGGCGCCCAGCAGCATGTAGCCGGCCGCGGCCAGGCCGGCGGCGAGGGCGAGGGCGTCGCCGAGCAGCGCCCGCGGGGAGAGCGAGAGGTCGACCCCGGTCAGTACCAGCACGCCGGCGAAGGCGACGATCGTGCCCAGCCAGACCAGGCGCGGCGCCCGGACGCCCATCAGCCGCATCAGCAGGATGGTCCACAGCGGGGTGGTGGTGACCAGGGCGGTGGCGGAGGCCACCGAGGTCATCCGCAGGCTGGGCATCCAGAGCGCGAAGTGGACGGCGAGCAGCGCCCCGGCCGCGATCGCCAGCAGCAGCGCCCGTCGGCCGATCCCGCGCAGCTCGGCCCGGTGGCGCAGCAGCGCGTACGGGCCGAGGACGCCGACCGACATGACGTTGCGCCAGAAGGCGATCGCCAGTGCGGGCGCGGCGGTGGCGCTGATCAGCGGGCCGGAGAGCGAGATGCCGCCGATCGAGACGGCGAGCAGCAGCAGGTCGAGGGTGGGGAGCGGCGTCCGCCTCGGGTCGGCGGTGCGGGCGGGGTCGGCGGTGACGGCGGGGGCGGTCGCGGGCCGGGCGGCGGGCACGGCGCTCCTCTGCTGGTCGCGATGGGCGGGGCGATCATACGGTAAGGCCCATGGCGCCGTAATGGAACTGTCGCCCGGAGGCTGAGACATTCGGCGGACGGAAGGGGAGGGGAAACCCGTACGCTGTCCGCCATGGACCGTACGCCCGCCGCCGCGACCGCCGACGCCTTCCTCGACCAGGCCCTGCTGGAGGAGGCCGCGAAGAAGTCCGGCCTGCTCTGGGTGCGCGCCGACGGGCAGGACCAGGCCCGGGCGCTGTGGCACGCCTGGCACGACGGCGCGGTCGTGGTGGTCGGCGAGGGCGGCGAGCAGCCGCTGCACGGCCTGGCCCCCGGCGCCGGGGCCGTGGTGACCGTCCGCAGCAAGGACAAGGGCGGCCGGCTCACCGGCTGGAACGCCCGGGTCGTCGAGCTGGCGCCGGAGAGCGAGGCCTGGCGGGGCGCCGTCGAGGAGCTCAAGGGCAAGCGGCTGAACGCGCCCGACACCGACGCGATCACCGAGCGCTGGGCCCGCGAGTGCCGGGTGCTGCGGCTGGAGCCCACCGGCGCGCTCACCGAGCACCCGGGCGCGATGCCGGACGGCTCGCACGCGGCCGAACCGATGCCCACCCCGGCCACCACCCGCCGCCCGATCCCGGCCGGCCTGCCCAAACTGCTGTTCAAGCGCCGTTAAAGGTTCACGCCGAGGACTCCTGTGACCGCTACCGTGCCTCGTCGGGCCGGGCCCCGCGCTCGCGGGTAGCCTTGGCCGCGAGTGCCCGGTGCACCACGCACGGCGTCGAACGAGTCGAGGGAGTCCATGGCAGGGCCAGGCACCCGGGTCTTCATCTCCCACCTCTCCGCCCTCGCGGTCTTCGACCCGAACGGCGACCAGGTCGGTCGGGTCCGGGACGTCGTCGTCTCGCTGCGGCTCGGCGGCCGTCCGCCGCGCGTGCTCGGCCTGGTGGTCGAGGTGGTCGGCCGGCGCCGGATCTTCCTGCCGATGACCCGCGTCACCAGCCTGGAGTCCGGCCAGGTGCTCACCACCGGCGTGATCAACCTGCGCCGCTTCGAGCAGCGCCCGTCCGAGACCCTGGTGCTCGCCGAGCTGCTGGACCGCACCGTCACCTGGTCCAAGACCGCTGAGGACGTCACCGTGCTGGACGTCGGCATGGTGCAGACCCGGCTGCGCGAGTGGGAGATCAGCAAGGTCTTCGTCCAGCTCGGCCGGGCCGGCCGGCTGCGCAAGGGCAAGGGCGAGCGGCTGACCCTGGACTGGCAGGACGTCACCGGCTTCGCGCTGCCCGAGCAGGACCAGGGCGCCGCCAACCTGCTCGCCACCTTCGAGCAGCTGCGCCCCGCCGACCTCGCCAGCGTGATGCACCACCTGTCCGCCAAGCGCCGCGCCGAGGTCGCCGCCGCCCTGGACGACGAGCGGCTGGCCGACGTCCTGGAGGAGCTGCCCGAGGACGACCAGGTCGAGATCATCGGCAAGCTCCAGGAGGAGCGCGCCGCCGACGTCCTGGAGGCGATGGACCCGGACGACGCCGCCGACCTGCTCTCCGAACTGCCCGGCGACGAGGCGGAGCGGCTGCTCCAGCTGATGGAGCCGGACGAGGCCGCGCCGGTGCGCCGCCTGCTCACGTACGAGGAGGACACCGCCGGCGGTCTGATGACCACCGAGCCCGTCGTCCTGGAGCCGGATGCGACGGTCGCCGAGGCGCTGGCCCGGATCCGGGTCCGCGACCACAAGCCCGCCCTCGCCGCCCAGGTCTTCGTCTGCCGCCCGCCGAACGAGACCCCCACCGGCCGCTACCTGGGCACCGTGCACTTCCAGCGGCTGCTGCGCGAACCCCCGTACGTGCTGGTCGGCTCGCTGGTGGACGACGACCTGGACCCGCTGCCGCCGGACACCCCGCTGTCGCTGATCACCAGCTACCTGGCGACCTACAACCTGGTCGCCGCGCCGGTCGTGGACGAGATGGACCACCTGCTCGGCGCGGTGACCGTCGACGACGTGCTCGACCACCTGCTGCCGGAGGACTGGCGCGACGTCGCGCTGCACGCCGACGACGACACCCGGCACGACGAGAGGGAAGGGGTGACCGGTGGACGGTGACCGCAACGGCAGGCCGGACGACTCCGCGCGCCGGCGCCTCCAGGGCGAACTGCGGCAGCTGCGCCAGCTCCGCGAGCTGCGCACCCGCGCGGGCAGCCGGGAGCGGCGCACGGACACCGCCCCGATCACCGGCACCGGTCGCACCCGGCTCGACCAGCCGCGCACCGAGCGGCCCGGCCTGCTCTCGCTGCCCTCCTACGACCCGGAGGCCTTCGGCGTCCTGTCCGAGCGGATCGCCCGCTTCCTCGGAACCGGGCGGTTCATCGTCTGGATGACGGTGGTGGTCGTCATCTGGATAGCGTGGAACACGCTGCTGCCGGCGCCCGTGCGCTTCGACGAGTACCCGTTCATCTTCCTGACCCTGGCGCTGTCGCTGCAGGCCTCGTACGCGGCGCCGCTGATCCTGCTGGCGCAGAACCGCCAGGACAACCGGGACCGGGTCAACATGGAGCAGGACCGGGCCCGCAGCGACCGCAACATCGCGGACACCGAGTACCTGACCCGCGAGGTCGCGGCCCTGCGGCACGGGCTGGGCGAGGTCGCCACCCGTGACTTCATCCGTTCCGAACTGCAGTCCCTGCTCAGGGAGATCGAGGAGCGCCGGGAGGCCCCCGAGCCGCTGTGATCCGCGGCACGCTACCGACGGGTCAACCGGTTGGCCCGGCGCCGTACCATCAAGGCATGGCCAACGAGACAGAGGTCGCGGCCGGCGTCACGGAGGAGTCCGTACGCCAGGCGCTGGCGACCGTCAACGACCCGGAGATCAACCGCCCGATCACCGAGATCGGCATGGTGAAATCGGTCGAGATCGCCGAGGGCGGCGCGGTGCGCGTCGCGGTCTACCTGACGGTCTCCGGCTGCCCGATGCGCGACACCATCGTCACCCGGGTCCGCGAGGCGGTCGGCAGGATCCCCGGCGTGACCGGTGTCGAGGTCGAGCTCGACGTGATGAGCGACGAGCAGCGCAAGGAGCTCTCCCAGCTGCTGCGCGGCGGCGCCCCCGAGCGGGAGATCCCGTTCGCCAAGCCGGGCACGCTGACCCGGGTCTACGCCGTCGCCTCCGGCAAGGGCGGCGTCGGCAAGTCCTCGGTGACGGTCAACCTGGCGGCCGCGATGGCCGCGGACGGCCTGAAGGTCGCCGTGGTGGACGCCGACATCTACGGCCACAGCGTGCCGCGCATGCTGGGCGTCGAGGGCCGGCCGACCCAGGTCCAGGACATGATCATGCCGCCGCAGGCGAACGGCGTGAAGGTCATCTCGATCGGCATGTTCACCCCGGGCAACGCCCCGGTGGTCTGGCGCGGCCCGATGCTGCACCGCGCGCTCCAGCAGTTCCTGGCCGACGTGTACTGGGGCGACCTGGACGTGCTGCTGCTGGACCTGCCGCCCGGCACCGGCGACATCGCGATCTCGGTGGCCCAGCTGGTGCCCAACGCGGAGATCCTGATCGTCACCACCCCGCAGATGGCCGCCGCCGAGGTGGCCGAGCGGGCCGGCACCATCGCCGTGCAGACCCACCAGAAGATCGTCGGCGTCATCGAGAACATGTCCGGCATGCCGTGCCCGCACTGCGACGAGATGATCGACGTCTTCGGCACCGGCGGCGGCCAGACCGTCGCGGACGCGCTGACCCGCACGGTCGGCGCGACCGTCCCGGTGCTCGGCTCGATCCCGATCGACGTCCGGCTGCGCGAGGGCGGCGACGACGGCCGCCCGGTCGTGCTCTCCGCCCCCGACTCCCCGGCCGGCGCCGCCCTGCGCGCGGTGGCCGGCAAGCTCGGCGGCCGCCAGCGCGGGCTGTCCGGGATGTCGCTCGGACTGACGCCCAAGAACAAGTTCTGATCCGGTGATCGGCTCGGCCCCCAGGGCTGAGGCGAGCAGCGGCAGGGGCCGGTGATCCACGGATCACCGGCCCCTGTGTTTCGGCTGCGGGCCCTACGGCCGGGTGTAGGCGGCCAGGTCGGGGACGGTGCAGAAGCCGATGCCGTAGGCGCTGACACCGCGGCCGTAGGCGCCGAGCAGGACGCCGGGGGCCTCGCCGGCCAGCACCCAGCCGTACTCGGACTCGCGGTAGCGGAAGGGCTGCGGCAGGCCGTTGACCGGCAGGCTGAGGGTGGACCAGCCGGGGCCGGCCAGGTCGTCGGCGAGGTCCCAGGCGAGGCTGCTCTGCTGGTCCAGCCAGTCCTGGCGCAGCGTACGGTCCAGCTGGCCGGGCCAGGTCGCGGCGAGCAGGCCGGAGCCGGCCAGCCAGGCGGCGGAGGACGCGGAGGTCGCCTCCAGGGTGCCGGTGTTGTCGGCGCTGCGGCGGCTGTCCCGGCGGGCCATGGTGACCACGGCCGCGAACTTGCGCATGTCGCGCGGCTCGTACTGCTTGGCCGGCTCGTCGCCGTGGCCGAGCGAGCCGTAGTCGACGCTGCCCGCGGCCCGGCCGCCGGCGCCGGCCTGCATCAGGTAGCGGCGGCCGGTCCAGCCCTCGTCCAGCCCGTACCAGGGGAAGTCCGCGGACAGGTAGGGCACCAGCGGGTCCGCCGGGCCGGCCTGTCCGCCGACCACCGGGCCGCCGGCCGTGACCGTCGCCCCTCCCGCCTGACTCGTCGCGTCCATCCCCGGGCCTCCTCAAACGCACGTCGCCTGCCGTGGCGCGCTCCCATGGTGGCGTACCGCGGCGTTCCCGGGGGCCGGTCCCGGGCCATGACGGCGCGGAATGTGACGGACGGCTCAGCGGGAACAATCAGCACAATAGCGGCGCACACGCCACCGCCCCGCTCAGCCGGGCGGCCGGGCGGGGCGGTGGCGTGCTGCCGGGGCGTCGTACCGGAGCCCCCGTCAGGTGCCGCTCAGGCGGCGGTCAGGGGCCGGTCAGGTCGCGTCGGGGTCGAACGGGGGGCGCTCGCCGGCCGTTAGCGGGGCCCCGGCGGAGGCGGGCGCCGGGGCGGACTTCTCGAAGCTGACGCTGCCGCTGCGGCCGTTCACCGGCGCCGCCGGCTTGTCGTCCAGGACGGAGCGGATGTCCAGCGAGTCCTTCATGTCCTTGAGGCCCAGCGGGTCCTCGTCGCCGCCCATGAGCTGCTTGCGGACGAAGGTCTTGGGGTTGAGGTCCTCGAACTCGAAGTCCTTGAACTCGGGGCCGAGCTCGCTGCGGATGTCCTCCTTCGCGTTGTCGGCGAAGGAGCGGACCTTCCGGATGAAGCCCATGGTGTCCTGGATCAGCTTCGGCAGCTTGTCCGGACCGAAGATGATGATCGCCATCACGATCAGGGTCAGGATCTCCAGCCCACCTACATCGCTGAACACCTTTGCTCCCTAGCTCGTCGGACGACGGTTCCTATCAGGGTAATGGCCACCGGCGAGTCCCTGGTCCACGCTGCGATGAAGCCGTGGTAAAGACCTGCCGGTGGCCGGGTGCGTCGAGCCAGGGGAGGCTGCCTGTCCGGGGGCGCTCCGGGACGGGCGCTAGCGGATCTGCTGGCGCTGGGCGGCGACGCCGCCGGGGCGCTCCGGGGACGACGGCGGGGATGCCTCGCGGGTCGCGGCGATCGGGCGGCCGGGGAAGTCCACCGGGACCTGCGCGTTCATCGGGACGAGGCCGCCCCGGCCGGTACCGGCGTTGCCGCCGGCCGGGCTGACGGTCGTACCGTGCCGGTCCTCGCCCTGCGGGCTGAGCCCGCCGACGCTGCCGAGCGTGACCGCGGCGACGGAGAAGGCGCCCGCCGCGGCGAAGACCAGGCGACGCCCCCGCGCGGGGGTGCGGACGGCGGTGGCGGCCGGCTGCGGCCGGGCGGCCCGGTCCGGTCCGGCGGCGGGCTCGGGGCGGGCGGAGCGCCGGCCCATCAGCGGCCGCAGCCCGGTGCCGCGCCCGAAGGCGCGCGGGTCGACCCCGGGCACCGGGGTGTCCGCGCCGAGCGCGCCCGCGCCGAAGGAGGCCCCGGCGCCGCGGCCGAAGGAGCCGCCGGTGAGCCGGCTGCCGCCGAGCGTGCCGGTGGCGGCGACCCCGCCGCCGGGCAGGTCGTCGTCGTCATCGCGGCGCCCGTGCCCGGGCGGCCAGCCGCCGTCCGCCGGGCCGTCCTCGGGGAGGTTGCCGACGGCCATCAGCCGGGCCATCAGCGAGGAGGACGGGCCGGGCGTGCCGGTGCCGGTCAGCAGGTGCTTGACGGCGCGGCCCTCGTCGGCCTCGGCGAGGCACTGCGGGCAGGTCGCCAGGTGGGCCTGGACCCGCTCGCGCGAGTCGTGGCCGAGTTCGCCGTCCAGGAAGGCGGACAGCCGCTCGCCGAGGTGGTGCTCCTCTGCGGCGGGCTCGGCGGGCCGTACGGGCAGCGCGTGCAGGGCCGTGTCGGCGGGCAGCGCCAGCGCGGGCAGCACGGGCTCACCGGGTTCGTCGGTACCGCGACGACCCGGCAGGGCCCAGCCCCGCCGGTTCAGGGACCGGCCGGACGAGTCCGACCGGTCCGAGCCGGACCGGCTGGTTCCGCTCACGATCGCCTCCGTCCGCGCCCACCGGGCGCGACCGCGACCTCCACCGCGCCGACGCCGACCGGCACCGGCTCCTCCGAGCCGCCGCGGCGCTCACGGCCGGGGGCCGAGCCGGGGGCACGGTGCTTGAGTGCGGCGCGCAGGTGCGAGCGGCCGCGGTGGATGCGGCTGCGGACGGTGCCGAGCTTGACGCCCAGCGTGGCGGCGATCTCCTCGTACGACAGGCCCTCGATGTCGCAGAGCACCACGGCGGCGCGGAACTCCGGGGCGAGGGTGTCCAGGGCCTGCTGGACGTCGGCGTCGAAGTGGGTGTCGCTGAAGTGCTGCGCCGGGCTGGGCTCGCGGGAGGCGAGCCGCTCGGCCGCGTCCTCGCCGAGCGCGTCGAAGCGGATGCGCTGGCGGCGGCGGACCATGTCCAGGAACAGGTTGGTGGTGATCCGGTGCAGCCAGCCCTCGAACGTGCCGGGGGTGTAGGTGGACAGCGAACGGAAGACCCGGACGAAGACCTCCTGGGTGAGGTCCTCGGCGTCGTGCTGGTTGCCCGTCAGACGGTAGGCGAGCCGGTACACGCGGGCGCTGTGCGCCTCGACGATCTCCTCCCAGCTGGGCGGAGTCCAGGTCTGCGCGTCGGGGCCCTCGGCGAAGGTCGCGAGGGCGGGGGCCTCGGTGGTACCGGCAGCCGGCGTCTCGGCGGCGGGCTGGTCCAGATCGGAGTGCGCAGGCTGGTTCATCACGGGCTTCGGCGTACGGGCCGACGCGGTGCCGCGGGAGTGCCGCCGCACGGGGACGTCGCCCTCGGCCACACCTCCTCGGTCGGCTCTTCTGCCCAGCAGGGCCACCACCATATCCACCTCACCCGTCAAGCCCGGATAAAAGTGCCCGGGAGGTCTCCCGTACCCGGTCCGAGATGACAACGGCCCGCCGCCGTACGCGGTTCCCGCCCGGCCAGTAATCTGTGGCAGGAAATATCGACATCCCCCGGCACCGGGCCGCCACCCGGGGCTCCGAAAGAGGCAGCCATCAGCGAGTTCGGGCCCGCGCGCGCGGCCCTCGCCGACACCTACGTGGGCGAGGACGCCGTGCTCACCTACGCCCGGGCGCAGTCCGCGCGGACCGGCATACGGGCGATCGGGCCGAGCGGCGGGGCCTGCCTGCGGCTGCTGGCGGCCGCCCTGGACGCCAAGGCGGTGGCCGAGATCGGCACCGGCACCGGGGTGTCCGGGGTCTACCTGCTGCGCGGGATGCGGCCGGACGGCGTCCTGACCACGGTCGACTCCGAGCCGGTGCGCCAGCAGCTGGCCCGCGAGGCGTACCACGCGGCCGGGTTCGCGGCCAACCGCTCCCGGTTCATACCGGGCCGGGCCCTGGAGGTGCTGCCCCGGCTCGCCGACGGGCAGTACGACCTGGTGTTCTGCGACGGCGACCCGGCCGAGTCCCGCGAGTACCTGCTGGAGTCGCTGCGACTGCTGCGGCCGGGCGGGATGGTCTGCTTCGAGGGCGTCTTCCAGGAGGGCCGGCTGGCCGAGCCGGAACTGCAGGACCCGCAGACCGGCGCGGTCCGGGACCTGGTCCGGGACGTCCGGGAGAGCGAGGCCCTGCTGCCGGCGCTGCTGCCGGTCTCGGACGGGCTGCTCTGCGCGGTCAAGCGTTAGGACGTGCCCGGCGGGCCTTCCCGACGTGCCCGGCGGGCCTTCCCGGGGCCTCGGAAAACGCGCGGACCCGGGCCGACATGACGTCGTACCCGGGCCCGGCAGCGCATCTCCAGGAGATGGTGAGCACCCGCTGCGGTCAGCCGCAGGCCTTCTTCAGGGCCTCGCCGAGGGCGTCGGCCTCGTCAGGCGTGAGCTCCACCACGAGGCGTCCGCCGCCTTCGAGCGGAACGCGCATGATGATGCCCCGCCCCTCTTTGGTGACTTCGAGCGGGCCGTCACCCGTCCGCGGCTTCATGGCCGCCATGCTCGTTCCCCTTCCTGCAACCGCTCAGCTACGCACCGGCAGTCCGTCCACCGCCGGTATCGAACGCATTGATCGGAAGCCATTATCCCGCATGCCACGGGCTGATGACCAACATCACTCTCGGTGCAACCTCGGCCGGACCGCCCCCAACCGTGGCAATTCGCGTCATAAGCCCCGGCGTGGCGGCGGTACGGGCCGTACGGGAAGGTGCGATACCTCACACTCCCCAGGCCACCGCGTGCTCCGGCATCCTGGCACACGACACCGACACCACGACGACCACCGGGGAGCCCTCGCCCATGTCCGATTCCGTGCTGTACGAGCTGGACGGCGGCCTGGCCGTCATCACCATCAACCGCCCCGAGGCGATGAACGCCCTCGACGTGGCCACCAAGGTCGCGCTGCGCGACACCGTGACCGCCGCGGCCGAGGACCCGGAGGTCCGGGCCGTCCTGCTGACCGGGGCGGGCGAGCGCGCGTTCTGCGTCGGGCAGGACCTGAACGAGCACCTGGCGATGCTGAAGCAGGCCGAGGAGACCGGCGAAGGTGCGCTGCGGACCGTCGCCGAGCACTACAACCCGCTGACCAGGGCGCTGGCCGGGATGCGCAAGCCGACCGTGGCCGCGGTCGGCGGGGTGGCGGCCGGCGCGGGTGCCTCGCTCGCCTTCGCCTGCGACTTCCGGATCCTGTCCGACCGGGCCGGCTTCAACACCGCCTTCGCCGGGATCGGCCTGACCGCCGACTCGGGCGCCTCCTGGACGCTCCCCCGGCTCGTCGGGCACGCCAAGGCCACCGAGTTGCTGATGCTGCCCCGGACGGTCAAGGCCGCCGAGGCGATGGAGCTGGGCCTGGCCACCAAGGTGGTCCCGGCCGAGGAACTCGCCGCCACCGCACGGGTCTTCGCCCGCGAGCTGGCCGAGGGCCCGACCGTCGCGTACGGCGCCGTCAAGGCCTCGCTGGCGTACGGCGCCTCGCACTCGCTGGACGAACTCCTGGACAAGGAGGACGAGTTGCAGACCCTGGCCGGGGAGAGCGAGGACCACCGGATCGCGGTGCGCGCCTTCATCGCCAAGGAGAAGCCCAAGTACGTGGGCCGCTAGGACGGTTGACGGCCTAGGCCCGGCCCCGGCTCTGCACCTGACCCTGCATGCCGGTGCGGACGTGGCAGTCCGCGAGGTGGTCGTCCACCAGGCCGCAGGCCTGCATCAGGGCGTAGGCGGTGGTCGGGCCGACGAAGCGGAAGCCCGCCTTCTTCAGCGCCTTCGCCAGTGCCGTCGACTCGGGCGTGACGGCCGGCACCTCGCTCAGCGCGCGGGGGGCCGGCCGGCCCGGCTCCGGGGCGAACCCCCAGATCAGCGCATCCAGTCCGCCCTCCAGCTCGCGGGCGACCCGCGCGTTGGCGATCGCCGCGTCGATCTTCGCCCGGTTGCGGATGATCCCGGCGTCGGCGAGCAGCCGCTCCCGGTCGGTCTCGCCGAACTCGGCGACCTCGGCGATCCGGAAGCCGGCGAACGCGGCCCGGAAGCCCTCGCGGCGGCGCAGGATGGTCAGCCAGGACAGCCCGGACTGGAAGGCCTCCAGGCAGACCCGCTCGAACAGCGCGTCGTCGCCGTGCACCGGGCGGCCCCACTCGGTGTCGTGGTAGATCCGGTAGTCGTCGGTGGAGTCGCCCCAGGCGCAGCGGAGCAGGCCGTCCGCGCCGAGCACCGCACCGGCGACGGCGGGCTCGGTCACTGGTCCTTCACCGGCTTCGCGTCCTCGGGCGCGGGGGCCGACGGCTCGGCCGAGGGCTTGGTGAGTGCGACGGCCGGTTCGACCACCTTGGCGAACTGCTCCAGGCCGGGCAGCGGTTCGGCTGCCGGGTCGGGGCCGTTGGTCGCCTCGACCGCGCCGCGCAGGTGGGCGGCGGCCTCCAGTTCGGCGATCCGCGCGTCCCGGTAGGCGAGCTCGGCGCCGAGGCGGTCCAGGACGTCGTCCACCTCGTCCATCCGGTAGCCGCGCAGGGCCATCGGCAGGCGCAGCTCGTCCACGTCCGCCTTGCCCAGCGGGCGGTCCTGCGGCAGCCGCGCGGCGATGCGGTCGGGTACCGCCTCCGGCATCGAGCCGCCCCCGCCGAGCGCCACCAGGGCGGCGCCGCCGACCACCACGGCCATGGCGACCACGATCACCCAGAACACGAGCTGTCCTCCCGAACTCCCGGCCGGTCCTCGTCCACGTGCCGGGGAACCAGACTGATCATGACAGCATGGTCCCCTAGTGAGGCCGGGGGCCATCATCGCACCCGCAGGAGCTCTGGAGGAGACATCGGTGGCACTGCGCCTGGGACCGCGGGAATTCGGTGACGACGAGCTGGTGATCATGGCGATCGTCAACCGGACCCCGGACTCCTTCTTCGACAAGGGCGCCACCTTCGCCGACGAGGCCGCCTTCGCCGCCGCCGACCGCGCGATGGCCGAGGGCGCGGCGATCCTGGACATCGGCGGGGTGAAGGCCGGGCCGGGCGACGAGGTCACGGTCGAGGAGGAGCTGCGGCGCACCGTCCCGTTCGTGGCCGAGCTGCGCAAGCGCCACCCCGACGCCGTGATCAGCGTGGACACCTGGCGGCACGAGGTCGGCGAGGCGGTCTGCGAGGCGGGCGCGGACCTGCTGAACGACGCCTGGGGCGGGGTCGACCCGAAGCTCGCCGAGGTCGCCGCCCGGCACGACGTCGGGCTGGTCTGCACCCACGCGGGCGGCGTCGAGCCGCGGACCCGCCCGCACCGGACCGGGTACGAGGACGTGATGGCGGACATCCTGCGGGTGACCGTCGGCCTGGCCGAGCGCGCGGTGCAGCTGGGCGTGCGGCGGGACGCGGTGATCATCGACCCGGGGCACGACTTCGGCAAGAACACCCGGCACTCGCTGGAGGCCACCCGGCGGCTGCCGGAGATGACCGCGACCGGCTTCCCCGTGCTGGTCTCGCTCTCCAACAAGGACTTCGTCGGCGAGACCCTGGACAAGCCGGTGGACGAGCGGCTGCTCGGCACCCTGGCGACCACGGCGGTCTCGGCCTGGCTGGGCGCGCAGGTCTACCGGGTGCACCAGGTCGCGGAGACCCGGCAGGTGCTGGACATGGTCGCCTCGATCCGGGGCACCCGCCCCCCGGCGGTAGCCCGCCGGGGGCTGGCGTGAGCTGCCCTCCTGACGTTCGGCTCGCGCCGGGCGTGGGAGGCCGCCAGGGCCTGGGAGGCCGCTAGATCTCGTTCACCGGCCGGCGGGCGTCGGCGAGGATCTTCATGACCTCGTCGACCTCGTCGGTGATGTGGAAAAGCTCCAGGTCGTGCGGAGCCGCCTTGCCCTGCGCGACCAGGGTGTTCTTCAGCCACTCGAAGAGGCCGCCCCAGTACGCGGTGCCGTAGAGGATCACCGGGAAGCGGGTGACCTTCTTCGTCTGCACCAGGGTGAGCGCCTCGAACAGCTCGTCCAGGGTGCCGAGGCCGCCGGGCAGGACCACGAAGCCCTGCGCGTACTTCACGAACATCGTCTTGCGGACGAAGAAGTAACGGAAGTTCAGCCCGAGGTCGACGAACTCGTTGAGACCCTGCTCGAAGGGCAGCTCGATGCCGAGCCCGACGCTGAGGCCGCCGGCCTCGGAGGCGCCGCGGTTGGCGGCCTCCATGGCGCCCGGGCCGCCGCCGGTGATCACCGCGTAGCCGGCCTCGGCGAGGGCCCGGCCGATGGCCACGCCGGCCTCGTACTCGGGCGAGTCGGCCGGGGTCCGGGCGGAGCCGAACACGCTGACCGCGGGCGGGAGTTCGGCGAGGGCGCCGAAGCCCTCGACGAATTCGGAGGTGATCCGCAGCACCCGCCACGGATCGGTGTGCAGCCAGTCGGTGGGGCCCGTGGTGTCCAGCAGGCGCTGGTCCGTGGTGCTCGTGCCGACCTGGTCCCGGCGCACCAGCACCGGGCCCTTCTGCTTCTCGGGCCAGGCCTTCTTCTTCCGCGGCTCGCCGACCTGCTCGGGGCCGTGTCCGTAGTGCTTCTCGTCTCCTGTGCCTGTCATGACGAAACCCTACGCCCGCCTTCCCCCGTTTTCAGGAAACGGGGGAAGGTCGCTTGGGCAACCGGAAGATGGCGTTCGACCGTTGATCGGATCAGCCTCCCGGGGTGGGGACTCAGCTGGTCAGCCAGGCGCGCAGCCGCTCCTCGGCTTCCGCGATGGCGCTCAGCGAGCAGTACTCCTCGCGCTTGTGCGCCAGGTTCGGGTCGCCGGGGCCGTAGTTGACCGCCGGGACGCCCAGCGCGCTGAACCGGGCGACGTCCGTCCAGCCGAACTTGGCCCGGGCCTGGCCGCCGGTGGCCGCCAGGAAGGCCTTCGCGGCCGGCTGGGACAGGCCGGGCAGAGCGCCCGCGGCGAAGTCCGTCACGGTCAGCTCGAAGCCGTCGAAGACCTCGCGCACGTGCTTCTCCGCCTCCGCCTCGCTGCGGTCCGGCGCGTAGCGGAAGTTGACCGTGACGACGCACTCGTCCGGGATCACGTTGCCGGCCACGCCGCCGTCGATCCGCACCGCGTTCAGGCCCTCGCGGTACTCCAGGCCGTCGATCTCCACCCGGCGCGGCTGGTAGTTCGCCAGCCGGGTCAGCACCTCGGCGGCGTGGTGGATGGCGTTGTCGCCGAGCCAGCTGCGGGCCGCGTGGGCGCGCACGCCGGTGAGCCGGACCTGCGCCCGCAGGGTGCCCTGGCAGCCGCCCTCGACCATGCCGCCACTGGGCTCCATGAGCACCGCGAAGTCGGCGGCCAGCCACTCCGGGTACTCCTTGACCAGGTGGCCGAGGCCGTTGCGGTGGGCCTCCACCTCCTCGCAGTCGTAGAACACGAAGGTGAGG
Organism: Streptomyces sp. 1331.2; assembly: GCF_900199205.1. Taxonomy (NCBI): domain Bacteria; kingdom Bacillati; phylum Actinomycetota; class Actinomycetes; order Kitasatosporales; family Streptomycetaceae; genus Streptomyces; species Streptomyces sp. 1331.2. Next base: position 2,845,147 of record NZ_OBMJ01000001.1, read on the forward strand.
TCGCGGTTGGGCTCGGGCAGAGTGGCGGCGAGCCGCAGCTGGACGGCCACGCCGGCCTTCATGTCCGAGGTGCCGCAGCCGTAGAGCAGGTCGCCCTCGACGTACGAGGGCAGGTTGTCGGCGATCGGCACGGTGTCCAGGTGGCCGGCGAGCACGACCCGCTCGTCGCGGCCGAGGTTCGTGCGGGCGACCACGTTGTTGCCGTACCGGTCCACGGTGAGGTGCGGGTAGGCGCGCAGGGCGGCCTCCACGGCGTCGGCGAGCGCCTGCTCGTCGCCGCTCACCGAGGGGAAGTCGACGAGCCGGGCGGTCAGCGTGCCGCCGTCGAGAGTGAGGTCCAGGGGCGTCGGATTCGGGCTGCTCATGGCGCCAGCCTAGTCCGCGGGCCGTACACCCCGGGGGGCCAGCAGGCGGCCCGCCCCGAGCAGGATCACAGAGCGAGCGGCGTGAATCCCGCCCCGAGCAGGATCACAGAGCGAGCGGCGTGAATCCCGCCCCGAGCAGGATCACAGGGCGAGCGGCGCGAATCCCGCCCCGAGCAGGATCACAGGGCGAGCGGCGCGAATCCCGCCCCGAGCAGGATCACAGGGCGAGCGGCGCGAATAGCAGCAACCGGGGGGCGCCGCACATCCGTCCGAGTGGGTACGGTGTCGGATCAAGGAGCAGGTGCGAGAGGGGCGACGGTGGCCAGGAGAAGGAGCAGCGAGGAGCTGGGCGACGAGACGGAGCCCGCCCGTCGCCGCGGGCCGCTGCGCGCCCTGCTGTTGGTGATCGTCGGGCTGCTGGGCCTCGCGCTGGTCGCGGGTCTGGCCGTCGTGGGCATCTGGTGGTTCGGCTTCAAGCCGGGCGAGTCCGAGGGCTGCACGGTGAAGACCGCGGCCGGCAACGGCACCCTGGAGCTGCCGCAGGCCGCCAACGCGGCGACGATCGCCGCGGTGGCGCGCTCGCGCGGCCTGCCGGACCGGGCGACCGCGATCTCGCTGGCGACCGCGATGCAGGAGTCCAAGCTGCGCAACCTCGCGGGCGGTGACCGGGACTCGATCGGCCTGTTCCAGCAGCGGCCCTCGATGGGCTGGGGCACCCCGGCGCAGATCTCGGACCCGGTGTACGCGACCAACAAGTTCCTGGACGGCCTGGTCAAGGTCCCCGGCTACACCCGGCTGCCGCTGACCGACGCCGCCCAGGCGGTGCAGAAGAGCGGCTACCCGCAGGCCTACGCCAAGCACGAGACCAAGGCGACCCTGCTGACGTCGGCACTGGCCGGCCGTGAGCCCGCCTCGTTCTCCTGCATCGTGCACGACTACGCCAAGCCGGATCCGGCGGACTCCGCCTCCCCGACGGCGGGCGCCCCCGCCGCGGGCGCCTCGGCCACCCCGGCCGCGGTGCCGGACCGGGCCCAGGTGCTGGCCGACCGGGTGCGCCGGGAGTTCGGCCGTACGGTCACGCCGGCCACCGGGTACGCCTCGACGATCAAGGGGGCCGAGAACGCGGTCTCGCTGACCCCGGACCCGGCGACCGCCGCGCTGACCTCCTCGTCGGACTCCGGCGCGGACGGCGGGGTGAGCGCCGAGCGGGCCAGCGGTTGGGAGGTCGCGCACTGGGCGGTGGCCCAGGCCCAGCAGTTGGGCATCGCGACGGTGGCCTACGACGGGAAGATCTGGCGCAAGAGCACGTCCGGGGACGGCTGGCAGTCGCAGACCTCGGGCACCTCGACCAAGCTCGTCCAGGTCACCCTGGCGCCGTCCGACAAGAGCTGACGCACAGACGTTCGGGTTGCCGCCGGACGGGTGATTCCGGTCAACCCCGGTGGACCCGACCCCCATTCCGGCGACCCGCGGTGGAGAACCGTCACTTCCCTTGGCCGCGACCGGTTCGGCGCCGCCCGGCGGGGCCCGGCAGGCGCCCTCGCGGCAGTCATACGATCCGATCGTCGGTCAGACACTTTCCTTGCACCGGCCGAAACCTTCTGGCTTCTCAAGCGGTAACAACCTCGTCCGCCCGGTCGTCCGCACCCGGTCGCTCGCGGGCGGACGGGACGGACCCAGACCCCCTTCGAGGAGCCCCATGTCTCACCCCCTCACGCGCCGGATCGCCCAGGCCGCGCTCGTCGTGGCCGCCGGAGCGACCCCGCTGGTCGCGGCCGGCTCCGCGTCCGCACTGGGCGGGGACGCCCTGCTGCCCAAGAGCGACCTCGCGGCGCCGCTGGGCCAGCTGACCAACACCGACACCGGTTCCACCCTGCAGCACACCACCCACCAGCTCGGCCAGGCCGCCGGCACCACCGGTGCGGCCACCGTCGCCGCGGGCGTACCGGCCTCCGCCGACGCGGCCGGCAACATCATCGCCCACCAGCTCCCCGAGGCGAACGAGAAGGCCAGCTCGCTGACCGCGCCGGTCGACCAGACCGCCGCCACCACCGGCCAGCTCTCCGCCGTCACCCCGAAGGTCGCCTCGGCGCTGGCCGGCAAGCTCGGCGAGGCCGTCACCGGCAAGGGCGCGGAGAACCGCAGCGCCAACGCCGGCAGCAGCCCGGTCGGCGGGCTCGCCCAGGCGGGCTCCGTCGCCCAGGCGGGCTCCGTCGCCCAGGCCCTGCCGGGCGCCGACAAGCTCTCCGGTGCCGTCCCCGGCACCAACGCCGTCACCGACGCCCTGCCGCTGGGCTCGGTGGAGCGTGCGCTGCCGCTCGGCTCGGTCGAGCACACGCTGGCCGGCGCGCCCGGCACCGACGTCCTGGGCCTGGCCGAGCACGGCTCGGCCAACCGCCTCGGCGGCGCCGACCTCGGCCCGAACAACCCGCTGTCCGGCCTGACCGGCGCGCTCGGCCCGGTCGGCGGGCTGCTGAACGGCGTCAACGGCGGCAGCATCAGCGGCCTCCCGCTCTAGGCCCTCGCCGGGGGCGGCCCGCGCGGCCGTCCTCATGCCGAAGGGGCTGGTGTTCCTCCGCGGAACACCAGCCCCTTCGGCGTGCGGTCGCCGTACGCCGGTCAGCGTGCCCCGTTCAGCCGCTCCACCGCCGCCGCGACCCGCTCGTCGGTCGCGGTGAACGCGACCCGGACGAAGCGCTCGCCGGCCGGCCCGTAGAAGTCGCCGGGCGCCACCAGGATGCCCAGCCCGGCCAGTTCGGCCACGGTCTCCCAGCACGGGCGGTCCTGGGTCGCCCACAGGTAGAGGCTCGCCTCCGAGTGCTCGATCCGGAAGCCGTACGCCTCCAGTGCGCTCCGCAGCGCCGAGCGCCGGGCTGCGTACCGCTCGCGCTGCTCGGCCACGTGCGCGTCGTCCGCGAGCGCGGCGACGGTCGCCGCCTGCACGGGGGCGGGCACGATCATGCCGCCGTGCTTGCGCACCTCCAGCAGCTCCTTGACCACCACCGGGTCGCCCGCGACGAAGGAGGCGCGGTAGCCGGCCAGGTTCGAGCGCTTGGAGAGCGAGTGGACGGCCAGCAGGCCCTCGTGGCCGCCGCCGCACACCTCCGGGTGGAGGACGGAGACCGGGTCGGCCTCCCAGCCCAGCTCCAGGTAGCACTCGTCGCTGACCAGCAGCGCCCCGTGCTCCCGGGCCCACTCGACGGCGCGGCGCAGTTCGTCCGCGGCCAGCACCCGGCCGGTCGGGTTGGACGGCGAGTTCACCCAGAGCAGGCGCACCCGGGAGCCGTCCAGCTCGTCCACCGAGTCGTACTCGACCGGCTCGGCGCCGCACAGGCGCGCGCCCACCTCGTAGGTCGGGTAGGCCAGGCGCGGGTAGGCGACCTGGTCGCCGGGGCCGAGGCCGAGCTGGGTCGGCAGCCAGGCCACCAGCTCCTTGGAGCCGACGGTCGGCAGGACCGCCTGCGGGCCGATCCCGGCGCCGACGCGGCGGTGCAGCCAGCCGGCGATCGCCTCGCGCAGCTCCAGCGGGCCCCAGACGGTCGGGTAGCCGGGCGTGTCGGTGTGCGCGGCCAGCGCCTTCTGGATCACCTCGGGGACCGGGTCCACCGGGGTGCCGACGGAGAAGTCGCAGAGGCCACCCGGGTGGGCCAGCGCGGTCTTCTTGTACGGCTCCAACTTGTCCCAGGGGAAGACGGGGAGCCGGTCGGAAACGCGGCGCGCCGCCCCCGGGTGGCCCGGGAACGGCGCGCGCGTGCTGTTGGTGCTCACAGCTTGGTAGCCACCGATCGTCAGTGGTCGGCGTTCTGCGGCGGCAGAGCGGCGATGAACGGGTGGTCACGCTCGATCAGGCCCAGCTTCGAGGCACCACCGGGCGAACCCAGGTCGTCGAAGAACTCGACGTTCGCCTTGTAGTAGTCCTTCCACTCCTCCGGAGTGTCGTCCTCGTAGAAGATCGCCTCGACCGGGCAGACCGGCTCGCATGCGCCACAGTCGACACACTCATCCGGGTGGATGTAGAGCGATCGCTCGCCCTCGTAGATGCAGTCAACCGGGCACTCTTCGATGCACGCCTTGTCCTTCACGTCGACACAAGGCTGCGCGATGACGTAGGTCACGCTGTCGTTCCTCCTCGGAAGGGCCTGGCGGCCCGTTCTGTTCTGCTCGCGTGCGCGGTGAGCGCGGCGTCGTCGATGCCCGCCCCTAGTATCGCGGGTCGGAGACCGCAAATGCACAGGAGGTGGTCAAGTGACGACCGGGAACCCCGCGGGCGACCGTCCGGAGGTCCGGATAGATCGCTCTGACGTGGGACGACGCGTGTCCGTCAGGCGCCTGTCGGAGTTCGTGGACGACCGTCCGGTCTTCCGCGATTCGATCGGCGTGCTCACATCGTGGGACGAACACGGGTTGACGATCGTGCCCCGCTCCGGCGAACCGGTCTCCTTCCCGGAGAAGCTGCTGGTCGCGGGCAAGGTCGTGCCGCCGTTCCCGGCCCGGCGCGCTCCGCTGCCGGTCGCCACGCCGCTCGAACTGCAGCGGATCGCCGGGCGCGGCTGGCCGGCCGTGGAGCAGGAGCCGCTCGGCGAGTGGACGCTGCGCGCCGCGGCCGGGTTCACCCGGCGGGCCAACTCCGTCCAGGCCCTCGGCGACCCGGGCGCGCCGCTGCCGCAGGCGCTGGCGGCCGTCCGCGACTGGTACGCGCAGCGCGGGCTGCCCGCGTACGTCGAGGTGGTCACCCCCGGGTCGCCGGACGCGCTGCGGTCCGAACTCGACCGGCTCGGCGCCGGGTACGCGCCCACCCTGGTCCGCACCGTCCCGCTGGCCGGGCTCGCCCGGGCCGGCTCCGGGCACGACCGGGTCCGGCTGGCGCGGACGGCCGACGCGGCCTGGCTGTCGGCGTACCGGCGGGTGAGCGGCGACCCGGCGGTGGAGGCGGCGGCCCGGCAGGTGCTGCACGGCGGTCCGTCGGTCTGGTTCGCCTCCGTGCCGGGCGCACCCGGGCAGCCGCCGCTGGCGATCGGACGCTGTGTCATCGACGGGCCCTGGGCCTGCTTCGGTGCGGTCGAGGTCCAGCCGTACGCCCGGCGGGCCGGGCTGGGGACGGCGGTCATGGCGGTGCTCGCCTCGCGCGCGGCGGAGGAGGGGGCGAGCGGCGGATACCTGCAGGTCGAGGCGGAGAACGCGGGGGCGATCGCGCTCTATGACGGACTCGGCTTCACGACCAGTCACACTTACCACTACGCCCTCCTTCCCCAGGGGTAGCGGTCGGGTCGTTTCCGCCCTTCCTGTCCGTCTTGTCCGTTCGTCCTTTCCGTTCGCCGTACGAAAGCCGTCGCCGTCACCGTGACCGAGCAGAGCAGAGACCGCTTCCGGACCGCCGCCCGCGCCGAGCAGCCCGACCCGGTGCTGCTCTGCCTGCTCGCCGCCGCCGAACACCGCCCGGCGCTCGACCCGGGCGACCCCGGCGAACCGCCGGGCGTGGACGCCCTGCTCGCCGCCTGCGAGGCCGCGCTGGACCGGCACGCGGCGGCCGTACGGCAGGCCGTCGCGGAGCGCGCGCCCGCCGGGCCGGAGGAGACCGCCGCCCTGCTCGCCGCCGTCCTGGGCGGGCGGGAGCGCTTCCACGGGCGCCAGGCGGACTACCGGCGGCTGGAGTCCTCGCTGCTGCCGGAGGTGCTGCGGCGGCGACGAGGACTGCCGATCATGCTCTCGCTGGTGTGGACGGCGGTCGGGCGGCGGGCCGGGCTCAGCATCCACGGCATCGCGCTGCCCGGCCACTTCATCGTCGCCGTCGGCGGCCCGGCCGGCGGCGACGAGTACGTCCTGGCCGACCCGTTCCACGGCGGGCGGCTGCTCGACCAGGAGGACGTCCAGGGCCTGGTCGCCGCCGCCGGCGTCGAGTTCACGCCCGACCTGCTCACCCCGGCCCAACCGCTGGACATCGTGCTGCGGGTGCTCGGCAACATCCGCGCCTGGGCCGCCGATCGCCCCGAGCACGCCCGCACCCAGCTCTGGGCCACCGAACTCGCCCTGCTGCTCCCCCGGCACCCGGCCCAGCTCCGCCTGGAACGGGCCGAGCTCCTCGTCCGCACGGGGGACTTCCTCGGCGGCTCGGCCGAGATGGACGCGTACGCGCAGATCCTGGACGCCTTCGACCCGGACGGTGCCGCCAAGGTCCGCCAGGAGGCGCGGGCGGCGCGGCACCGGCTCAACTGACGGCCGTCCGCAGCGTTACAGCCAGCCCTTCTCGCGGGCGATCCGCACCGCCTCGGTCCGGTTGCGGGCCTCGGTCTTCTGGATCGCCATCGACAGGTAGTTGCGGACCGTCCCCTCGGACAGGTGCAGCCGCTTGGCGATGTCCGCGTTGACCGCGCCGTCGGCCGCCGCACCCAGGACGTCCCGCTCGCGCGGGGTCAGCGGGTTGGCGCCCTCGGCCAGCGCGGCCGCCGCCAGCGCCGGGTCGATGACCCGCTCGCCGCGCAGCACCCGGCGGATCGCCTCGGCCAGCTCGGAGGCGGGCGCGTCCTTCACCAGGAACGCGTCCGCCCCGGACTCCATCGCCCGGCGCAGGTAGCCCGGGCGGCCGAAGGTCGTCGCGATGACGACCTTGGTGCCCGGCGCCCGCCGGCGCAGCTCGGCGGCCGCCTCGATGCCCGTGATCCCCGGCATCTCGATGTCCAGCACGGCGACCTGCACGTCGTTCGCCAGCACCGC